>JAJVHW010000012.1 GCA_022072415.1 Planctomycetota bacterium | reverse complement strand
CGCGGCCCGCGCCGCACGAGCGCCCGCAGCCGTGCGAGCAGCTCCTCCCAGTCGAACGGCTTCACCACGTAGTCGTCGGCGCCCGCGTCGAGTCCCGCGACGCGGTCCGCGACGGCGTCCCGCGCCGTGAGCAGGAGCACCGGCGCGCGACGCCCGGAACTCCGCATCCGGCGGAGAAGCTCGACTCCGCCGAGCTTCGGGAGCATCACGTCGAGCACGACCGCGTCGTACTCCACCGTCGTGGCGCGCCAGAGTCCGTCCTCGCCGTCCGCGGAGAGGTCGGCCGCCCAGCCCTCCTCGGTGAGGCCGCGGCGGAGGATCTCCCCGAGATCCGGATCGTCCTCGACGACGAGCACGCGCACGGTTCGCGCCCCCTTCCGCTCAGCGCCGCAGTCCGACGGACGACGCCTTGAGCGCCATCCGCTCGCCGCGCGACACCTCGCGGACCGCGCCGACGCCCGGCGCATACCACACCGACTCCGGCGTGCGGTCGCCCGTCTCCCGTTCGATCACGCGGATGCCGCCGGCGATGCGCCCGGCGGGGCCGGGCACGGTGATCCCGTCGGCGGCGACGAGGACCGTCTTCTCCACACCGAGCACGCTCTCGGCCGTCCACTCGTCGCCCGCGGCCGGCGCCGCCGGCATCGCGAGCGCGGGGGACGACGTCTCGACCGTGCCTTCCGGGTCGCCCTGCGCCGCAGATCCGACGACCCAGCTCCCGGGTTCCGACGGCGTGTCCTCGACGGAGTCCTCCACCTCGCCGAACATCCACACCGAACCGTCGTCCGCCTGCGCGAAGAAGAGGCGCTCCGTCGACGACACGACGCCGTCCTCGAACGTGCGCTGCTCGACGACGCGGCACTCGACGTTGCCGCCGTCCCACGCGAACGACCGCGTCTCGCGGAGGTGGTGCTCGACCACCGTCTTCGCGACGCCCTCGTCGCGCCCGGAGAAGACCTTCAGGGCGCCCGGGACGACCGGGAGGAACGCGTGGTCGATCGACGTCGGGTCGGAGAAGACCGGCGCGGCCGATGCGTCGGCGCGCGCGGTCCCTCGGCGCGTCGCGTGCGGCGCGGACATCGCGACCATGGCGACCGTCGCGGCGGCTGCGAGCGCCGCGAGGCGGAACGTGCGGGCGAAGGGCCTCGTCGTGACGGGCATGCGGACCTCCCTGTGCGGGGGATTCCCCCTCCCGGACATGAACGATCCGTGAACGAGCTAGGGTTCCGCCACGGATTTCCCCCTCCCGGAGTGCGGGGCCCCCGACGACCGGGGACCCCGCTGGAGAGGGAGACGTGCGCCGCGCTTCGGCGCACGGGCGCCGTCACTCCGTGCGGAAGGACGTCGCCTCGAGCACCTGGAAGGCGCCCTTCCCCGACTGGCGGACGAACCCGATCCCCGGGGCCCACCACTTGCGCTCGCGGTCGCCGTCGGGGATGTCCTGCTGCGTGATCTCCACGCAGCCCGCGAACTTCCCCGCGGGCACCTTCACGCGGCGGTTCACCGCGCGGACGATGTCCTCCTCGAGCTCCCCGTTGGGCAGGTCCTCGGGGTGGAACACGTCGCCGACCTCCGGGTTCGCGGGCATGAACACCGCGGGGTCGGCCACGGTCAGCGTCTCCGCCGGATCGCCCTGCCCGGGTCCGCCGACGAGCCAGCTTCCGCCGTGCCCCGTGACGGCCCCGTCCTCGTAGTCGTCCACGGTCTCCCCGAAGTAGTAGACGGTGCCGTCGTCCGCCTGCGCGAACCAGTTGACCGAGATCTCGCCCAGTTCGCCGGCGGCGAACTCCGTCTCCTGGAGCCCCCGGCAGACGACCTGCCCGCCGTTCCAGTCGAACGTGCGCGTCGCCGCGAGGTAGAGGTCCACGAGCGCGATGCGCTCGCCCTCCTCGCGCCCCGTGAAGACCTTCACGCCGCCGGGAACGAACGGGAAGAAGCGGTTCGTGATGGCCGTGGGGTTCGAGAAGACGGGAGTCCCCGCCGGCACCGCCGCATGCGACGGCGGGGCGCAGGGGAGCGCCGCCGCCGCGGCGGCGAGCGCGGCGCACGCGGCCGCGCGGGACCTGAGGTTCACGTTTCGATCGGACGTCATGGGATGCCTCCTCGCCGGCCACAACGGCCGACGCGGGGCATCATGGATCGCGCGCCTGAACGCCGCGTGAACGGGTCCGACGCGCGATCAGCGGCTGCCGGACCGCAGCGCGGCGAAGTCGGTGACGACCTTCACGATCGCGACCGCGACGATCAGGAACTCGAGCCGCCCGAGGAACATCCCGGCCGTTCCGCTCCACAGGACGGGGGCCGGCGTGTCGGCGGTGGTGGCGCCGATGGAGAGCCCCACCGTGCTGAGGCAGGACACCATCTCGAAGACGGCCGACTGGAGGTCGATCCCGTGGCAGAGGCAGACTGTCACGGAGACGGCGAGGCACGCGGCGTACAGCGCGCCGATCGCGGCGAGGTCGGTGAAGTGGCTCGGCTGGGCCGACTGCACGTCCGCGCCCATCCGGAACTCGCGCACGACGATCGCGGAGCGGGGGCGGAGGATCCGCTTCACCTCCCATCCGACCGTCCGCGCGAACAGGTGCAGCCGGAGCTGCTTCAGTCCGCCGGCGGTGGAGCCCGAGTGCCCGCCGATCAGCATCAGGACGATCAGCACGAACACGGCCGTCGCCGGCCACGCCGAGTACGCCGTCAGCGAGAAGCCCGTGGTCGTCAGCGCGGAGACGGTCTCGAAGACGCCGTGGCGGAACGACTCGCCGAGCGTCGGGTAGACCGTGCGCCAGAGGAACACCATCGCGACGAGCGCCGACACGGGGACGAGCACGAACGTGGCCTGCATCTCGGCATTCCCGAGGAACGCGCGCCATCGCCGGGTGAGCGCGAGATGGACCGTCTGGAAGTTGAAGCTCCCCACGAGCATGAGCGCGATCGACACCGCCTCGACGGCGGGCGAGTCCCACGCGCCGATGCTCGCCGGCCGCGTGGAGAAGCCGCCCGTCGAGATCGCCGCGAACGTGTGGTTCACCGAATCGAAGAAGTCCATCCCCGCGAGGCGGTAGGCGATCGTCCCCGCCACGGCGTAGCCGCCGTAGATCCACGCCACGAGCCGGGCGGACCGCCGCACGTTGGGCACGAGCTGGTCCCCGCGCCCTTCGGCCAGGATGAAGCCCTGCCCGAGGGGTCCGCCGCCGGCGCTGAGCAGCGCCACCGCCATCCCGGCGCCGCCGAGGAACTGCATGATGCTCCGCCAGAGCAGGACGGACTTCGGCGCGGTCGTCACGTCCACGACCGACAGGCCAGTGGTCGTCCACCCGCTCACCGACTCGAACACGGCCTGCGTGAAGTTCAGCCCGAGCGTCGCCATGAGCGGGATGGCGGACAGGATCGAGATGCCGCCCCACGCCAGCACGAGGACGACGCCGCCCTCGGCCATCGTCAGCGAGTGCGACGGGCGCGGACGGAAGACGCGCGTCATGAGCCACCCGGCCATCGCGGCGGTCGCGCCGGGAACTGCGAACGCGGGCGCATGACGGATCTCGCCCGGCCAGGCGGCGAGGGCGATCAGCGGCGTGAGGGTCGCGAATCCGCCGAGCATGAACAGCAGACCGAAATGCCCGAGCATCGAGCGGTAACGGCTCCGCGTCTCCCCGGAACTCCGCATGTCAGGCCCGGGCCGATGCGAGTGCGGCGACCGCGCGCTCGTGCGCCTCGGCCACCGCGATCACGACGACCCGGTCGCCCGCGGCGATCTCGCTGTCGCCGTTCGGGACGAACGCGCCGCCGCCGCGCAGGATGCAGCCGGCGAGCGACCCCGGCGGAAGGGCGAGATCCCGCAGGCGCTTTCCCGCCGCGGCCGCGCCGTCGCCGATCTTCACCTCGGAGAGCAGGACCTTCCCGCCGGCCGCCGGAGCGAGCGCGATCACCCCGTCGAGCCCCGCGTGCTGCTCGAGCAGCGACGCCATCACCCGGGCCGGCGAGAACACGGACTCCACGCCGACCGCGCGGAAGAGGGCCTCGTTCTCCGGGTCGTTCACCAGCGCGACGACGCGGGGCACCGAGAACCGCACGAGCGCGAGCTGGCACGTGACGAGGTTCCGCGCGTCGTCGCGGCTCACGGCGATCAGCGTGTCCGCGGACCCGGCCTCCGCGTCCTCGAGGCCCTCCGGCGACGTCGGGTCGCAGACCCGCGCCTCGACGCCGAGCCGCGACGCGAAGTCGGCGCACGTGGTCTCGTCCCCGTCGCAGACGACCACCTGGTGCCCGTGCGTGCGGAGCGACCGTGCGAGGAAGAACGCGACGCGGCCGCCGCCTGCGAGGATCACGCGCATCTCAGCCGTCCTTCCGCGACGCGGCGCCCGCCACGCGGTCGATGAAGGCTCCCGCCGCGATCGTCGTCGGGCAGATCGTCTCGACGCCGAGCGCCCGGTAGGTGGACTCGCGCGTCGGCTCGAACACGCGGGCGACCGCCCGGCGCGCGCCGAGGACCCGCACCGCGGCCTGCGTGACGAACAGGTTCAGGTTGTCGTCGCGCGTCGTCGCGAGCACCATGTCGGCGCCCTCGGCGCGGGCGCGGCGCAGGACGTCGATCTCCACCGCGTTCCCGCAGATCCGGAAGCCGCCGAAGGACGGCGGGAGCCGCAGGAACGCGGCCGGATCGGTGTCCACGACGACCACGTCGCTCCCCGAGCGCGACAGGCGCTCGGCGAGGAGCGCGCCGAGGCGGCCGCACCCGACGACGGTGACCTTGAGCGGCGCGCCGCCCGTCACGAACGCTTCCGCCCGAGCGGTTCGTCTCCGAGCAGGAGCGGTTCCGACGACGCGCCGTCCACGGAGCGCGAGAGATTGCGGTGGGCGTGCTCGAGGTCCGCGCGGAGCGCGATCGCCGCGCGGTAGTACTTCTGCGCGTCGAGCCGTTCGCCGCGCCGGTCGCGCACGACGCCCAGCACGAAGAGCGGGTCCGCGTCCCCGGGAGCCAGGGCGACGGCGCGCCGTGCCGCGTGCTCCGCCTGCGTGAACTCCGACCGGCGGACGCACTCCCTCGCCTCCGCGAGCAGCGCGGCGACGTCGGCCGCCGCGCCGGTCCCGGCCGCCGGTCCGCCGCCGAGGAGCGCCGTCACGACGCGGCGCACCTCGCCCGGCTCGAACGGCTTCTGGAGGAAGTCCGAGGCGCCGAGCTTCATCGCCTCGACCGCCGCGTCCACGGTGCCGTGGGCCGTGATGACCACGACGCGGGTGTCCGGCGCCTCGGAGCGGATCCGGCGAAGCGTCTCCATCCCGTCGAGCACGGGCATCCGCAGGTCGAGCAGCACCACCGCGGCGGGCGCGCGGCGGAGCTCCTCGAGCCCCCGCAGGCCGTCGGGCGCCTCCCGCACGTCGGACGCGACGCTCTCGAGCGCGGCGCGAAGCGTCGCGCGGATGTTTCGCTCGTCATCGACGACGAGCACGGAACGATTGCTCATGGTGCGGCTCCCGGCCCGTTGCGGGCCGCACATGGTGCGCACGCCCCATGCCGCCCGCGCCCGGCCCGGACCGGGGCCCGGGCGTTGCGTGCAGCACGATCGGGGCCGCCACGGATTGCATCTTGCAACGTCGGATGCCGCGCTCTCGATGCCGCCTGCCCGGCATGGCGGTAGCATGCTCCGGCGCCGTGATCGACCCCTCCCGCCCGCCCACACCCGAGTCCCGGACGCCCGGAGGCACGGCCGGAGCGGCCGCGTGAGGCTCCGCACGCGGCTGCTCGCGGCGCAGGTGCCGTTCGTGCTCGCGCTCGTCGCCTTCGCCGCGTTCGCGCTGGCGAGCACCGGCGAACTGGGACGCCGGGCGGACCGGATCCTCCGCGACAACTACCGGAGCGTGCTCTGCGCCGAGCGCATGAAGGAGTCTGCCGAGCGGATCGACAGCGGGGCGCTCTTCCTCGCCGCCGGACGCGAAGCGGAGGGCGCGGCGACGATCGACGCGCACGTCGCGCCGCTCGAACGGGAGCTGCGGGCGCAGGAAGGCAACGTCACGGAGCCCGGCGAGACGGAGGCGACCGCCGACCTGCGTGCGGCGTGGGGGGAGTTCCGCGCGAACGTGGACGCCTACCGCGCGCTCCCCGCGGGTCCCGGCCGGATCGACGCCTACTTCGGCCGCGTCGCGCCGTCGTTCTTCGCGTTCAAGGCCCGGGCCGACCGCATCCTCGAACTCAACCAGGACGCGATGACGCGGAAGAGCGACGAGGCCGCCGCGGCGTCGCGCCGGATCCTCAGGGCGCTCGCCGTGACCGCCGTCCTCGCCTGCGCCGCGGGGGCCGCGGTGTCGGCGTGGCTCACCGTCCGGATCCTCCGGCCGCTCGGCGTGCTGCGACGGACCGCGCGCAGGATCGGCGAGGGCGACTTCTCCGTCCGCGCGTCGGTCGACGGCGGCGGCGAGATCGCCGAGTTCGCGGACGAGATCAACGCGATGGCGGGGCGGCTCGAAGGGTACCGGGCCGTGAGCGAGGGGGAGGTCGCCGCCGCGCACCGCTCGCTCCAGGGGGCGCTCGACAGCGTGCCGGACCCAGCCGTCCTGATGGGGCTCGCGGGCGATGTCCGCAGCGCCAACGAGGCCGCGAGGAAGCTGCTCGGACCGGCGGAACCGGACCCGTCCGTGCGCGCGGCGCTGGACGCTGCGCGAGAGCACGTCGCCCGCACCGGATCCGTGCTCTTCCCGCCGGGACTCGACCAGGTCGTCCGCGCCGAGGGGCCGGACGGCCCCCGGAGCTACGTCGTGCGCGCCGCCCCCGTCCACGGGGCCGATGGGACCGTGCAGGCCGCCGCGATCCTGCTCCAGGACGTGACGCGGCTCGTCCGAGCGTCGGAGATGAAGGACGACCTCGTCGCGACCGTGGCCCACGAGTTCCGCACGCCGCTCACGTCGCTCCGCATGGCGATCCTCCTCTGCCTCGAGGACTCCGCCGGGCCCACGACCGCGAAGCAGCGCGAACTCCTCTCGATGTCGCGCGCCGACTGCGAGCGCCTGCAGCGCCTCGTGGACGACATGCTCGACCTCGCGCGGCTGCGGAACGGCGCGTCGCCGCTCCACGTCGCGGCGGTGGACGCCTCGGCGATCCTCGACGGGGCGGCGGCCGCCGCCGCGTCCTCGGCGCGCGAGGCCGGGGTGACGCTCGCGTGCGCGGTGCAGCCCGGCGCAGGCGCCGTGGCGGCCGACCTGGAGAGGGCGCGGCTCGCGCTCGGGAACTTCGTGTCGAACGCCGTCCGCCACTCGCCGCGCGGCGGCAGCGTGGAGCTTGGAGCGTCGCGGGTGCCGGGGGGGATCCGGTTCGAGGTGCGGGACCGCGGCCCGGGCGTCCCGAGCGACATGCGCGACGTCATCTTCGAGCGCGGATCGCGCGGCGCCGGCGGAGGCGCGGCGGGACTCGGCCTCTGGATCGCCCGGGAGATCGTCCGCGCGCACGGCGGCTCGATCGGCGTGGAGCCGCGCGAGGGCGGCGGGAGCGTGTTCTGGCTCACGCTGCCGGCATCGCCCGCGGCCTGATCAGGCGGGAGGCGGTGCGGCGAGGCGCCGTCGCTTCCGCCACAGCGTGGACGGATCGATCCCGAGGACGCGGGCCGCCTCCTCGGGCTTCGGATGCCGCGCGAGCACGCGCACGAGGTGCTCGCGCTCGATCTGCTCGATGGTGAACTCGCCGCCCACCTGCGGCGTCGGCGCCGCGGCGCCGCGCAGGCGTTCGGGGAGCGCCTCCGCCGGGACCTCGTCGGCCGTCCAGAGGATCGCGACGCGTTCCATCGCGTTCCGGAGTTCGCGCACGTTCCCCGGCCACCGGTGGCGCTCGAGCGTCGCGCGGGCGGAGTCCGTGAGGACCATCCGGGGCCGTCCCGCGGCGCGCGCGAAGAAGGCGAGGAACCGTTCGGCGAGCGGGATCACGTCCTCCGGCCGGTCGCGCAGCGCGGGCACCGTCACGTCCACCACGTTCAGGCGGTAGAGGAGGTCCTCGCGGAACCGGCCGGCCGCGACCTCCGCGTCGAGGTCCCGGTTCGTGGCGGCCACGATGCGGACGTCGGCCCGCCGCGTCGCCGGGTCGCCGACGCGCTCGTACTCGCGGTCCTGTGCGAAACGCAGGAGCTTGGCCTGGAGGTGCGGCGGGATCTCCGCGACCTCGTCGAGGAAGAGGGTGCCGCCGTCGGCCGTCTCGACCCGTCCCGGACGGTCCTGCACCGCGCCGGTGAACGCGCCGCGCGCGTGCCCGAACAGCTCGGCGGCGAGGAGTTCCGCGGTGAGCGTGGGGCAGTTGACGACGGCGAAGGGCCGCGCGGCGCGGCGGCTGCGGTCGTGGACGATCCGGGCGAGCGACGACTTCCCCGTCCCGCTCTCGCCGCGGAGGAGCACGGGCGCGTCCGACGACGCGGCGCGGCGGAGCGTCTCGATCACCGCGCGGAACGCGGGGCAGGCCGACTCCTCCGCCGGGTCGGGCGCGGCGGTCGCGAGCCGCCCTTCCAGGTCCGCGACGCGCGCCAGGAGCCGCCGCCGCTCCGCGGCGCGCGCGACGGCCTGCCGCACCTGGTCCGGAGTGAACGGCTTCGCGACGAAGTCCCACGCGCCGCGCCGCATCGCCTCGACGGCGCGGTCCACCGACGCATAGGCCGTCATCACGACCATCGTCGTGTCCGGGTCCTTCGCGCGGAGCAGCGACAGCACCTCGAGCCCGTCCGCCGCGCCCAGCCGCAGGTCCACGAACGCGAGGTCGAACCGGGTCCGGTCCGCCGCCGCGCACGCCGCGTCCGCCGACTCGGCGCGCACCACCGAGCACCCCATCGCCTCGAGGCAGACCCCGAGCGACAGCGAGATCCCCGGCTCGTCGTCCACGACGAGCACGCGGAGGTCGGTCGCGGGTTCCGTCGCGTTCACGGCACCGGAGGATACGCCGGGCCGGCAACGAACGATCGTTCCCGCACGGGGGTGTTGCGGTTCGTCCGGCGCACCCGTGCGCGATAGCCTCCCCGTCGTGACGGATGGGACCCGCATCGGGCCGTACGCGATCGACCGGGAGCTCGGTGTAGGCGCGCAGGTAAGCGTTCACCGGGGGGCCCTTGGCGAGCGGGCAAGCCGCTGCCTGACGTCGAGAAGGCGTGGGACGTTCGCGAGCGCTTCGATGACTACCTGCTCGACCCCAAGAAGTCAGGCGGCAAGAACAAGATCTTCGAAGGATACGGGCTCAAGAAGGGCGACGGTGCCGCGCTGGAGCAGCAGATCCGGAAGCAACTTCCGGACTCGCCGGCGCGACTCGCACCTGACATCAAGCAAGGCGATCCTTCGTGGGGCACGAAGTTCTACGTCGATGTAGAGGTGCGGACACCATCCGGTCCTCTCAAGCTCACGGCCGTGTTTCGCATGAAGCCCGAAGGACCGCAGATGATCAACTGCCTGCCACCCGACATGGTGAAGTGAGGCGCGATGCCAGGAATGCGACTCTTTCAGGCGGTTCGACTTCGGGTTGCCATCCCTTCGCTGGGACTTGCGCGCGGCACGCCTGGGCGCGTGATCGATCTGAATCCGAAAGACCCTGACAACGTCGAGGTGGAGTTCCACGTGGCGGACGGCTCGAAGTCCGGTCGCTTCGTCGAGTGGATCGTACGCAAGGACCAACTGGACGTGTCCGACGGGTAGCGATTCGAGCCTTCGGGGCTGGGTCGGTTCAACCGGCCATCGGCATCAGCGTCGGGCGCGTCGGATCGTCTGGACGCGCTCGAATGCAGAGCACCAGGAAGTCGAGGATCGACCGCCCCTGCGCCCGGAGGCTCTCGCACACCGTGAGCATCCTCTCGACGAAGCGGGACCCGGCTGCGCTCGCCGAGCCGAAGGAGCTCTTCCGCCAGAGCACTGCCTTCCGCAGGGCCCGCTCTGCGATGTTGTTCGTCGGGTCCACCCCCTCGACGCGCGCGAAGGTCCAGAGCGCCGAGCCGTACTCGCGGAGGTCCTTCGCGATCTTCCGGGCCGGCGCCGCGGGGTTGTTGACGTGACGTCGGAGCAGTCGCTGCAGCCGAAGTCGGAGCGGGGCCAGCCGGTGCTGGAGCCCGCGGCGTGTGATCTCGCCGTTGCGGAATCGGTACCACTCGCGGAAGACCGCCTTCACGATCCGCTGCCCGCCGACGCCGAGACTCTTGGCCGTGCCGCCGAGTTCTTCGAGGCCGAGGAAGTTCCGGAGGATGTGGGCCCAACAGAGTTGCCGTCTCTCCTTGTCGTGGATGCGGTACACGGAGAAGCGGTCCGTCCCGAGGATGCCGTCGAAGTTGAAGAGCAGCTTACGGAACGCCTCGCGGTTCCGGCGTTTGTCGATCCGGAAGACCGTCAAGAGCGGCGTCACCGCCGCCCAGAGCCAGGCGAGCTTGTTCGACTCGCGCCAGCTCGTCTCGTCCGCGTTGACAACGTCGGCGTTCTGGATCTTCGCGAGCGCCTCGTCGTAAGCGGGCGCCAGCGCCTCGCTCGTCCGCTTCTCCATCGCGGAGACGGTCCCGACCGAGATCCGCGCCTTCTCGCCGAAGAGGGCCATCACCGTGTCGCGCGTCTCGCGGCGCGTCAGTCGGCACCGCCCGCTCAGGAGCGCGAGGATCGCCTGGAAGCGCACGCCGATGCACGTCGTCGGGACGCCGTCCGGCAGCATCGCCATCGTCGTCTCGCCGCAGCCCGGACACAGCGCCTCGTGGAACACGTACTCCCAGACCTCGGCGACGACGGGCGGGATCTCGACGACCTGGTGCGCCAGCGACCCGCCTGTGAGGTCGTCGTCCCCGAGGTCGTGGCCGCAGTCGCCGCAGCTCTCCGGCTTCACCGGAACGCGGTGATCGACCTCCTCCGGCGGGAACGGCTCGCGCGTCTTCCCCGCGTGCCCCGGTTGGCCGCCGCGCGAGCGCCCGGTCGGCTTCTGCGGCCTGCGGTCCTTCCACGGCTTGTCCGACGACGGCGGCTTCGAGGAGTTGGACGAGTCTTGGTTCACGCGCGCCGTCAGCTCGCGGACCTTCTCCTTGAGGATCGCGTTCTCCTCGCGGAGGGAGTCGTTCTCGCGTACGAGCTTCGCGCGGTACGCCTCGACGTGGGCGAGCCGCGTCGCGAGTTCCCCGTCGCGTCGGAGCAGCGTGGCGATCTGGGCCTCGGCGTCCACAACGGGTTCATCGTCCGCACCGGGCGAGAACTGGATCCCTTACCATCTGCCATCTTGTCGGACCCAGGAGGCCCTCCATACCCTGAACAGTTGCGCGCGCAGGTAAGCGTTCAGGGGGTGCGGCGGCTGGCCGCGTCCTCTCACGACAGGAAGCGGCGGACTGGCTGGTCGCCAAGGGCGTGCCTCGGAGCGAGGTCGGCTCGTACCTTGACGCGATGGAAGGTAACCTCCGCGTCAGGACTCTGGAGCGCGGCGACGTCGTGGAGATGTGGAGAGGCGATCCGTCGAGTCCGGGCAAGTGGGTTGGCGACGTCGGTGTCACGGGCGACGCCGCTGCTGTGCTGCCGTTCGACGGGGCGGGCCGACTGCGCACGCTGGGGGGTTACGAGGTAACGTCGCGAGTGGACGTGCTGGAGTCCGTTGCAGCGCCGCTTCCTCCCAATACTCGACTCGGTATCGGCGGCACAGGGGGAGCGACGCAGTACTTTGCCCCCAATCTGCCGGACGTACTGCAGCGCATTCCGGTGAGGTAAGCCATGGCATCTGCGAGTATCTCGAGTGTGAGAGAGCAGATCGCGCGGGCGCGCGACCTCGCACGCGCACTCTCCGCGAGCACACCCAATGGCGTCGTGTTCGAGGCGGTGATCGATCAGCTTGACGCCGTCGAGCGAGCGCTCGAAGGAAGCGCGCGTGAGGCGTTCGAGGCGAGTCGGCCGCTTGGCGTCCTTGCCGTTCGCGAGCTTGAAGACGCGCCCGGGCAGACGGGCGAGCTGAGGCGCATGCTGCTTGAGGTGCGCGATGGCCTTCGGGTGCTCGCTGGCTTGCCCTACTACGCGTGAGCGCTGCTCAAGGCCTTGAGTTTGGGGCGGACCGATCAGCCCGCGGCCCGCGGAAGTAGGGACGGCGGTGCGGTCTGGCCCATCGGTGCGCCGAGCGCCTGGACGAGGAAGTCGAGGATCGACCGCTCCTGCGCCCGGAGGCTCTCGCACACCGTGAGCATCGGCTCGACGATGCGCGACCCGGCGGCGCTCGCCGAGCCGAACGAGCTCTTCCGCCAGAGCACGGCCTTTCGCAGGGCGCGCTCAGCGATGTTGTTCGTCGGGTCCACGCCCTCGACGCGGACGAAGGTCCAGAGCGCCGAGCCGTACTCGCGGAGGTCCTTCGCGATCTTGCGGGCCGCCGGCAGCGGGTTGTTGACGTGACGCCGGAGGAGGCGCTGCAGGCGGAGCCGGATCGGCGCGAGGCGGCGTTGCAGGCCGCGTCGCGTGATCTCGCCGTCGCGGAATCGGTACCACTCGCGGAAGACCGCCTTCACGATCCGCTCCCCGCCGACGCCGAGACTCTTGGCCGTGCCGCCGAGTTCTTCGAGGCCGAGGAAGTTCTTCAGCAAGTGCGCCAGCAGAGCTGCCGTCTCTCCTTGCCGTGGAGCCTTTCGCGCGGCAAACGGTCAACGCGAGCGCCATCGCCCGCGACACGGCGGTAGGGCGGACGACGGTGGAGAGCCACCTCTCGATCCTCGAGGGCCTCGTCGCCTCGCACCTGCGGGCGTGGATCGACGACACCGGCCGCGACGCGCGGCTCCGCTGGGGGCGGACTCCGGGGGGCTCCGAGGTCGAACTCGTGGGGTACGGCAAGGGGGTGTTCGCCGCGATCGACGTGAAGTGCACGCGAACCGTGCGATCCGAGGACCTTCGCGGCCTGCGCGCCTTCCGCGAAGTCCGCCCGGAGGCGAAGCCCGGCCTGCTCCACCGCGGGCGCGATCGATCCGTCAGGGACGGGGTCTTGCTCGTGCCGTGCGGGGAGTTCCTCCGCGGCGTCCTTCCGGGAGCGCCGCCCCTCGGGACGGCGTGACCTTCTCGTCCTTGCGGAGTGCCGGGCTTCGCGAACGCGCGACCGTGACGCGCCGCTACTGCGGGCGGTAGTCGTCGGCGGAGAGGCCGAGGTCCTGGATCTTCCGGTGCATGTTCGGGCGCGTGATGCCGGCGATCTCGGCGGCGCGGGACACGTTGCCGGCGGTCAGGTGCATCAGCTCGTCGGCGTAGACGAGCTCGGCGAGGCGGCCGATCAGTCGCAGGTCGAGGTCGCCGCTCGCGGCCTCGGCGGGGACGGGGAGGTTCCGCTCGCGGCAGCGTTCGCGGAGGAACGCGCCGAGGGTGGGCGACGTGACGGGCAGCGCGGCGCGGCGCGCGGCGGGGAGCGACGACGTCGCCGGCGCGGGCGCCGCGGACGGCGCGCCGCCCGGAGCGGACACGTCGCGCACGGTCGGCACCTTCGCCGCGCCCTGGAGCGACTTCGCGACGACCTCGCGGACCTGCTCGACGCGGAGCGGCTTCGTCACGTAGTCGGCGGCGCCCTGCTTCATCGCGGCGAGGGCATCGTCCACGGCGCCGTACGCCGTCATCAGCACGACGGGCGCGGCGGGGGCGATGGAACGCAGCGCGCGCATGAGCGCCACGCCGTCCATGCCGGGCATGCGGACGTCGGTCAGCACGAGGTCCGGCAGCTTCGACTGGGCCTGGCGGATCGCCTCCGGGCCGTCGTGCGCGGTCGAGACGTCGTACCCCTCGCGGCGGAGCGCGCGCTCGAGGAACCAGCGCATGCTCTCCTCGTCGTCCACGATGAGGACGTGCGCGCGCCGCGCGGCGGTCTGCGCTGGGGCCTGGGTCTGGGGTGCGTGGGTCGCGGGGTTCATCGGTTCGCTCCAGTCTCGGCGGGGGACGGGCCCTTGTCGTCGGCGGAGGGCGGCGCCGCCTCGGGAAGGACCACGGTGAAGGCGGATCCGCGGCCGGGCTCCGACTCCACGGAGATCCGCCCGCCGTGCGCCTGGACGATCCCCCAGCTCACGGAGAGCCCGAGGCCCGTGCCCTCGGGCCGCGTGGTGAAGAACGGCTCGAACAGGCGGTCGCGGTGCTCGGGCGCGATGCCCGTGCCCGTGTCGGCGACCCGGATCCGCGTCTCGCCGCCGGAGTGCTCCGCCGTGAGCGCGAGCGTCCCTCCTCCGGCACGCATCGCGTGAAGCGCGTTCGTGGCGAGGTTCAGGATCACCTGGTGGATGCCCGACGCGTCGGCCGTGAGCGGCGGCACTTCGCCGCACGCCACGGTCACGGCGACCCGTGTGCGGACGGCCTCCGGCTCGATCAGCGCCGCCACGTCGCGGAGCATCGCCGCCACGTCGAGCGCCTTCCGCCGCCCCTCGGACGGACGGGCGAACCGCAGCAGGTTCTGCGAGATCGAAAGGCCACGACGGGCCGTCCGCTCGATCATCTCGAGCGTCGCGCGGAGTTCCGCGGGATCGGTTTCCGAGGCTGCATCCTCGGCGCAGCCCTGGATGCCGCCGAGCAGGTTGTTGAATTCGTGGGACACGCCTCCGGCGAGCGTACCGAGGGCGGCCATCTTGTCCGCGTGACGCAACGCACGCTCGGTGGCCGCGACTTCCTCGGTCTTCGCCCGGATCCGCTGCTCCAGCGTGGCGTTCAGCCCCTCCAGCTCGGCCCGGGCCCGCCCGAGGCTCTCCGTCATCTCGTTGAACGACCCGGAGAGGCGCGCCACCTCGTCGCCGCCGCGGACGGGCAGGCGGACGGAGAGGTCGCCGCGCGCCACGCCCTGCGTCGCGTCGGCCATCCGCCGGAGCGGGGCGAGCACCCAGCGCCAGAGGATCCACCCGTGGACGAGGAAGAGCAGCGCGAGCAGGGCGAGCAGCGCGGCGGTCGTCCGCGCGGCGGCCTCGCGTCCGAACGCGGCGGACTTCGCCTCCGCCTCGGCGCGCTCCGCCGCGGCCTGCGACGCGACGCGGGCGAAGGTGCGCTCGGACATCGACGTGCGCACGGCCGTGATCGCTGCGCGGTGGCGCGCCTCGGCTTCGCGGATCGCGGCGTCGAGGGCGGCCCGCACCTCCGCGGCGCGCGGCGTGGCGAACTCGAGGGGCGCGTCCTGGATCACGGCGAGCGCGGTCTCCCACGCCCGGTCGGAGGCGGCGCGCGCGATGGCCTCCGCGGTGTCGTCGGCCGCGCGGGCGTCGCTCTGGGCGCGCGCCGTCCGCTCGGTCGTGAGTTCCCTCGCCGCGCCCGCGAACGAGTGCGCGAGGAACGGCCGGAGGACGAGGTAGAGCCCCGCGATCGCCGCGAGCAGCGCGGCGCCGAGGACCACCGTCGTCCGCACGAGCAGCGACCGCGCCGCCGCCGGACGGGAGCCGCCGGTCATCGGAGCACGTCTCCCGCCGGGACGACGCGGTCGGCCACGGCCAGCAGCGTGAGCGGCGGGGTCCAGCCGATCCTCCGCGCGTGGCCGAGGTGGATCTCGCGGAGGACGCCCCGCGGCGTGCGCGGAGGAGCGTTGCGCGGAGCCCGTCCCTCCCGCGCGTCGGCCGAAGCGACGGCCGCGACCGCGCCCACGTCCTTCCCCCGGGACCGGATCACCGCCGCGCACCCTGCGTCGAGCTGTCCCTTCCGGAGCCCGACCAGCGGCGTGCCGGACGCCGCGAGCACCGACGCGAGCGCCGCCGCGTCGTCGTCGGTCACCCGCGCGTCGAGCACCACGGCGTCGCGCGCCGGGACGAGCTGCGACCGGGCGGCCGCCGCGCGCTCCCGCGGCGTCGCACCGGAGAGGCGGACGGGACGGAACTCCGGCGCGAGGCCGGTGGGGACGGCGCCCTCGGGGGGGAGCACGTACGCCACGAGCCGCGGGTCCGGCACCGCGGCGGAGACGAGGCGGATCAGGTCCGCCGGCGCCGGTCCGCCGGCCACGGCCGCGTCGGTGCTCCCGGAGACCGGGGGAAGCACGCTCACCGGGACGACGGGGGCGCCGCGCACTGCGTTCCGTCCGGTCCGCTCCGCCGCGTCGCCGATCACGACCAGGACGTCGG
>JAJVHW010000033.1 GCA_022072415.1 Planctomycetota bacterium | reverse complement strand
CGCGCCGCGTCGGCGGCGTCGAAGTGGCGGTACGTGCGGACCGCGGCGGCGCCGCCCGCAGCCGCGGCGCCCGCGGGATGGAGCCCCTCGTCCGCGATCACGTCGCGGACGGTTCCCGTTCCGCCGGGACCGGCGCAGTTCGCGCCGGGCGTCGCGCCGTCCGTCGCCACGTCCGTCGCCACGTCCGTCGCCACGAGCGCCGCGACGAGCGCCGCCGGGGCCATCCATCCGGACGGGAGGACCACGCAGTCCGCCGTGCCGAACAGCCGCGCGAGCGCTTCCTCGAGCGCGACGTGGACGGCCAGCGTGCCGGTCGTCGTGCGCGACGCCGACGCGCTCGCGCCGTACCTCCGCAGCGCCGCGGCCGCGGCGCGGACCACCCGCGGGTGGCGGGCGAGCCCGAGGAGGTCGCAGCCGCCGAAGGAGACGAGCGACCGACCGCCCGCGACGACGCGCGCCCCGCGGGCGGCGTCGATCCGGATCAATTGAACTCCCGGCGCTTCTGCTTCACGAAGTTGGTGAGGAACCGGAACGACGCGGTGTCCGCCGCCTCCTCGTGCGCCTTGCCGTTCGACGCCCACGCCGAGGGCGGGATCTTCCGGATCTCCTTCCACGAGAGCCCGAGATGGTCCGCCGCGAACGCGATGCGGTCCGCGTCCGTCTTCAGGTTGTCGGCGTGGTTGAAGCCCTGCCGGTCGAAGTGGTTCGCGGAGTCGAGGATCAGCCCGTGCCCGGTGGTGAACCACGCCGCGAGGTCGCCGCAGCCGAACCCCTGCGCGGTGGCGGGGCTGTCCACCAGCACCTCCACGCGGTCCGGGTCGAGCACGTCGATCAGGTGCGCGCCGTAGAGCACGTAGATCGGCTGTACGAGGTCCGGGTAGACGCCGTCGAGGAACGGGCTCCACGGGCGGCACGGGGTCGCCGTGACGTTCTTCAGCACCTCCTGCTTCGTGTCGAACTTCCTCACGAAGCCCGGCGCCACCGGCTCGATCGTCTCGCTGAGCGCCCAGCACGAGCCGAAGAGGTATCCGCCCGTCTTCACGAACCACTGGAGAGGCTCCGCGTCCTTCTTCACCACGATCTCGCCCGTGCAGTTCGAGATGAAGATCCCGAGCGGTTCGGGGCCGTCGTTCAGGATGTTCCCGCTGCGGGTGAGGCGGTGGTCGATCGAGAGCTTCTTCAGGAGGTTCTCGATGGAGTCGCCGCGGCTCGTGAACACCTGCACGTCGAGACCCTCGTAGACGGCCGGGATCTCGGTCGAGTAGCCGTACTTCTTCGCCTTGCGCGCCTCCTCCTCGCGGTCCACGAAGACGTAGCTCGGCGCGTTCTTCGCCCACCACGCCTTCCACGACGCCTGCTTCGGCTCCACCTTCTCGGACGTGAGCCGCCGGAGGAACTCGAATGCCACGTTCCGGACCGGCGCCTCCTTCGCCGCCATCGCCTCGATCAGGTGCGGGATCGCCCGCACGTCCTGGACGTGCCCGAGCCCCGTGACCGCCGCGCCGCGGACCTTCCAGTCCTTCGCCTTGGCGACGAAGCCCGCGAGCGAGTCCACCGCCGCCGGGTCCCGCGTCTTCCCCATGGAGACGAGCGCGCATGCGGCGACCGCCCACTCGGCGTTGTCCTTCGCCTCCATCGCTTTCTGCGCGGCGCGCTCGAGGGACGGGACGGCGCCCTGGAGCTTCTTCCGGCCGAGCGCGACGGCGGCCTCCTCGCGCACCGCGGCGTCGGCGTCGCGGCCGAGCACGTCCACGAGCATGCGGAAGGTCGCGTCGTTCGACTCCGCGGGACGGATCGACGCCGCCGAGCGCAGGGCGATCAGTCGGACGCGGGCGTCCGCGTCCTTCTGCGCGAGTTCCGCCGCGCGGCCGTGGGCCGTGTCGCCCCCGACCTTCCCGAGCGACGCGGCGGCCGCGCCGCGGACCTGCGCGTCGGCGTGGTTCTGGAGCGGCAGCAGCGCCTCGAGGAGCTTCTCCGGCGCGACGTGGCCGTCGGGGATCTCCGCGATCTCGCCGATCGCGCGCGCCATGCGCGCGGCCGCCGCGGGGGCGAGCGCCGCGTCCCCGGTCTTCGAGAGCAGACCGGACGCCGCCGCGGCCGCGGCGTCGCCCTTCTCCTTCCGCGCCACCGCCGACGCGTACGCCGAGCGGACCCGGCGGTCCACCACGGGATGGAGCGTCTTCTGGACGAGCAGATCCGACAGCACGGCCGTGGTCGCGTCGTCGGGCTTCATCCGGACCGCGTCGAGCGCGCCGCATGCGACGGTCAGGTCGGGGTCCTTCACGAACTCCCGGAGCGCGGCGGCCCGCGCGGCGGCGGGGTGCGCCACGACCAGCGCCGCCGCCGGAGCCCGCGCCTCCGGGGCCTTCTTCGTCCCGAGTCCCCGGTCCATCAGCTTGACGAGCGCCTCGCTCTCGCGGACCAGGGCGATCGCGCCGGCGGCGTCGCATGCGTCGGCGAGCGACTCCACGTCGGCGCGGGCGAGCGGCTCGAGACCGTCCGCCCACTCCGCGAGCTGCGCGAGCGAGCGAGCCGCGGTCACGCGGATCTTCCGCGACGGATGGTCCGCGGCCGTCTTCCCGAGGGCCTTCGCCGCCGCCGCGCCGCCCTTCTTCTCCAGCGCCTGCGCCGCCCGCTCCGCGACCTCGTAGTCCTTGTCCGAGAGCGCGGAGACGAGGAGCGCCTCCGAGTCCGCGACCTGGCCCGAGCGGATCGCGTCCACCGCCGAGAGGCGCACCAGGGGGTCTGCGCTCTTCAGGTCCGACGCGGGGTCGCCGGCCGACGCCGCGTGGGGCAGCGCCAGCGCGAGGACTCCCGCGACGGCGAGGAAGGCGGCTCGGGGGGCGGTGTGCATCCCCGGATCGTAGCCGCCCCGGGGGCGGACGCGTTCACTTCGGGGCGTCGGCGCCCACCGAGCGCCGGGCGTACTCGACGACTTTCGCGCCGAGCGCGGCGGCCGTCATCCCGAAGTGCGACCTGAACTCCGGCGGGCGCCCTTCGTGGCATGCGACGAGGTAGTCGGCGTACTTCCGACGGAGCGCGCCGCCCTCGGCGTCGAGCATGTACATCACCATCGCGGTGGACTGCGACCAGGCCACGGTGCTCCGGGAGAGGACCTGCGGGACCTCCAGCCGCGTGCGCGACACGAACCGCCGCCCGGTCTTCGCATCGAGCGCGCGGTGCTGCGCTCCGCGCATGGCCGCGAGGTCCGCCCACGGGACGAGCTCCGCCTCCGGGAGAGACGCGACCACGTCGAGGCTGAACGCCTCCGGGTCCTGCGACCACGTCCGCGCCCCGAGGTCGAAGCGCATCTGCGACACCGCGCCGTAGAGCCCGATCGCCGCCCAGTATCCCTCGAACGACTGCGCCTCCCAGACGGCCCCGTGACCGATCGACGGGCAGCGCTCGGCCATCCACTGCTGCGCGACCACCGCGGCGTACTCGGAGAGGACGAACGTGTTCGCGGTGCCGGGCGGCAGGCACGCGAAGATCTCCTCCTCCGCGGGCAGGTAGTCGGTGTCGGCCCCCCGGTCCCTCGACGGACGGTATCCGCGCGCGGCGGCGTGCTTCGCGTAGTCCGCGTAGTCGTGGAAGAGCAGCGTGACGAGCGGCCCCTTCACGCGCGTGCGGCTCCCGAGGGCGAACATCTCCTCGAGGTTCTTCACCACGATCTCGCCCGTCGCCACGCAGCGGGCCATCTCCGCCGGGCCGGAGACCGGGGAGACGACGACCATGTACGGCGTCTCGACGCCCAGCACGTCCTTCCGCCACCGGTGCTGCGCGATGCCGACCTGGCGCATCGCGTGGGTGACGTCGGGCCCGTCCTTCTTCGGCGGGAGGACGATCTTCACGGGCATCGTGCGGAGCGTCGCCGCGAGCTCCAGCCACTCCACGGGGTCGAAGTCGCCGGACGGGCGGAACTCCGCGGGGAGGAGGCCGAGGACGCGCTGCCTCGCGGCGGCGTCGTCCTCGCCGGTCATGAAGAAGCCGAGGAGGAGGTCGCAGAGGGCGAGCCCCGACGCGTCGTCCGGCACGCTCAGCGCGCGGTCGAGGTACTGCCTCCGATTCGCCTCCCCGATCGCCTCGAGCGACTTGTCGAGCTTCGCCGCGACGACCGCGTCGTCGCCCCCGCCCCGATTCTCGCGGCGGAGCATGCGGATGCGCGCGTCGATCTGCGTCAGCTCCGCGTCGGCGGCCCCGGCGAGCAGCGCGCCGCCGTGGATCCGCGAGAGGCGCTCCGGGTCGCGCGAAGCCATCGCGTCGCGGAGGAGCCGGGTCCATGCCGCGGCCGCCCGCTCCTTCACGACGGAGTAGACCGCCTCCCAGAGGTCCGCCCGCGCGGGAGCGAGGAGCACGCGCGCGGCGTCGTCCTCCGCGTACGCCACCGACGCGAGCGGGAGGCGCTGCTCGGCGGGGGGAGCGGCGCCGGGCGCCGCGCCCGGAGCCGTTGCCGGGACCGTTGCAGGGACGACGACGACGTCCGCGCCGTCGCGGCGGATCCGGCCGAGGATCGTCGTCCCGTCGTGGAGCACCACCGCTCCGCCGACCGCCGCGGCGGGGATGCCTCCGGAGATCTCGGTCGGGGCTGCGCCCGCGACGTCGCGGTCGCGCCACGCGACGACGCGCCCGTCGCGCGTCCGGTGGAGGAGGAGCCGTCCCGCAGGAACCCACACCCCCGCGCCGTCGGTGCCCGGCACGCTCCAGAGGACGCGGCGCGACCACGTGTCGAACGCCCTACCATTCGCGTAGAGCACGCCGCGCGCCTGCGAGGCGCCGTCGAGGGGCTGGACCCACTCCGGGTGCGTGGACCGGTCGGCCAGGAACTCCGTGTCGGTCCCGTCCTCCTCCGAGATCACGAGCTGCGTCGTCTCGAGCCAGCACATGACGGCGGCCCAGCGGGTTCCCATCACGACCGGACGGCCGAGGACGTGGCTCGTCACCGGCTCCATCAGCGCGATCGCGTCGGTGTCGCGCGCGACCTTGCGCCGGACCTTGGTCGTGTTCCCGGCGATGCTCTCGCTCCGCGGGAACTCCATCCCGTGCTGCACCACGACCGTGCCGTCGAGCACGGAGATCCGGGCGGAGTCGTCCTGCGCGACCGAGTGGATCGAGATCCGTGCCGACGCGTGACCCTGTTCCCGGACGAGCGCGGAGAGCTCGGCGGTCCGGCCCTTCGGGAACACGGCGTAGACGTGGCGCCCGCGCAGCGCGGGGCGGCCGCTCGCCGGCTCCGCGTGGATCCACGTCGGCTTCGGGCTTCCGATGTCGTAGCGCAGCACGCCGGCGGGCGACGTGACGTAGACCTCGCGCCCGAACGCGATCGCGCCGGCCACCCGGTCGGGCACGTCCACGGACCAGACGTCGGTGAGCGCGTTGTTCCGGAAGCGGATCGTCGCGACCTTCTTCGGGGCGACGCGCATCGTCGCGAGGCCGCCCTCGAACGTGGGCTGGAGCGGCGCGTCCGTCTTGAAGGACCGCTTGGCGACCACGGCCCCGTCCGCGAGGCGGATCACGGCGATCCAGCGCACGCCCGGACCGCCGGTGCACTCGACCAGCGCGAACGGGCCGGAGCAGAGCGGCTCGCCGACGGCGGGCCCGGGGAGCCCCGCCGCCGTCCACGCCACTGCCACGGGTCCGCGGAGGGGCCGCTCGCGCGAGGCCGACGTGCGCGCCGCGCAGCCGCCCTCGACCGACCACCCGGAGTGGGGGGCGATCGATCCGTCCTCCTGAGCCAGCGCCGAGGCGGCGAGGAGCAGCAGCGCGTGCAGCGCGGCGACGAACCTGACGATGACGGCGGACCCGTTCGCGCGCATGGCGGCCTCCCGCGGGGACCCCTCGACGCTACACGCCCGGCGCGCCGGGTCCTATGCGCCTTCCGCCTTGAGCGGACGGGTCATCAGGGCGGCCAGGGCGTCGCGGGGGCGCTGCCCGCGGAAGAGCATGGCGTGCACCTGCTCGCAGATCGGCATCTCGACGCCGTGGCGCGCCGCGAGGTCCACGATCGACTCCGCGGTGCGCACGCCCTCGGCGATCTGGACCATCGACTTCAGGATGTCCTCGATGCGCTCGCCGTGGCCGAGGCGCTCGCCGACCGCACGGTTCCGGCCGTGGCGGGACACGCAGGTGGTGATCAGGTCGCCGATCCCCGCGAGCCCCGAGAACGTCTCCGCCTTCGCGCCGAGTGCGCGGCCGAGCCGCGCGATCTCCGCGTTGCCGCGCGTGATGAGCGCCGCCTTCGCGTTGTCGCCGAGTCCGAGCCCGTCGCACGCGCCGGCCGCGATGGCGATGACGTTCTTCATCGCCGCGGCGAGTTCCACCCCCGCGACGTCGTCGGCCGCGTACACGCGGAAGGTGCCGCCGGAGAAGACCCGCTGCACGCGGGCCGCGAACGCCGCGTCGGGCGACGCCGCGACGACCGACGCGGGGAGTCCGCGCGCGACCTCCTCCGCGTGCGACGGCCCGGAGAGCACGCCGACGGAGCGCGGCCCGAGCGTCTCGAGGAGGATCTGCGTCGGCCGCTCGAGCGTGCGGTTCTCGACGCCCTTGCTCACGCTGACGACGGGGACTCCCGCGGGGATCGACGCGGCGAGGCGCGCCATCGTCGGCCGGAGGAACTGGGTCGGCACCGCCGACACGAGCATGGAGGCGCCGCGCGAAGCCTCGGCCGCGTCCGACGTGAGGAGGAGTTCCGGCGGGAGCGCGACGCCCGGGAGGTAGCGCGGGTTCTCGCGATTCCGCGCCGTCTCGGCGACGTAGTCCGCCTCGATCCCCCAGAGGCGCACGTCGGCGCCGCCGCGGAGCGCGAGCAGCGCGAGCGCCGTGCCCCAGCCGCCGTTCCCGAGCACGGCGACGGTCTCCTTCGGTGTCGCGTCAGCCGGCATGACCCGCCTCCCGCTTCGAAAACGCCTTCGGCTCCGTGCCCGCCGCGATCCGCGCGAAGTTCCTGCGGTGGAGGAAGATCACCAGCGCCGCGACGACCGCCCCGAACCACACGAGGTCCGCCGGGCACCCGAGCAGCCATGCCGCAGGCGCGAGCGCCGCCGCGCCGACGCACGAAGCGAGGCTCACGAACCGCGTGAGGGCGAGCGCGGCGAAAAACGCGCCGAGTCCGCACGCCGCGGCGAGCGGCGCGAGCGCCGCGATCACGCCCGCGCCCGTCGCCACGCCCTTCCCGCCGCGGAACCCGAGCCAGGGACACGTGACGTGGCCGAGGATCGCCGCGAGTCCGCAGCCGATCGCCAGCCGGAGCGCGTCGGTCCCGCCGAGTCCGTCCACCATCGGCGCCGCCACGCGCACGCCCGCCGCGCCCTTCGCCGCGTCGAGCAGGAACACCGCGAGGAACCACTTCCCGCCGAGCGCCCGCGACGCGTTCGTCGCGCCCACGTTGCCGCTGCCGACCGCGCGGAGGTCCTTCCCGGTCACGGCCTTCGTGACGATCCACGCGAACGGCACCGATCCCGCGAGGTAGCTCCCCGCGAGCGCGAGCGCGACGGCGGCGCCGGTGTTCACGGCGGGGATGGTACGGCCGACGGCGCGGAACCCGGAACGCTACGCGATCCCCGCGGGTTCCGCCGGCATGACGAAGTGTTCCGCTCGCCCCGTCGCGACGCCTATCGTCTTCCCCATGTCCGATGCGGCCCCCCGGCGGGGGCACTACAAGAGCCACCTCGGCGACCTGCCCGCGCGGCTGGTCGCGGCGGTGCCCCGCGACGTGCTCCGGCGGCTCCACGAGCGGAGCGCGGCGAGGCACCTGCTCGTCGCGGCGCGGCAGTTCGCGATGCTCGGCGCGCTCGGATGGGTCTGCGTGCGCTTCGAGGAACCGTGGATCTGGCTCCCGGCGGCGGCCCTCCAGGGGGTCGTCGTGCTCTCGTTCATCATCCTCCTCCACGAGGTCGTGCACGAGACGGTGTTCCGCCACAGGCGACCCGGCGCGTACCGGGCCCTGGCGCTCCTCTACGCGGCGCCGAGCGCCATCGCCGCGTCGCAGTTCAAACGCTGGCACCTCGACCACCACGACGAGCTCGGGTCGCCGACCGAGGACCCCAAGCGCGCGCACCTGTCGCCGAAGCGGAACGCGCGATGGCTGAAGGCGCTCTACATGACGCCGGTCCTCTTCCTGATCTACGCCCGCGCGGCGGGGACGGAGGCGCGGACGTACGACGCGGCGCTGCGCCGGCGGATCCTCTTCGAGCGGCTCTCGAACGTCGCCCTGCACGGAGCGCTCGTGGCGTGGCTCTGGACTTCGTGCGGCGGGGAGAGCGTCGTCCGCGCGTGGCTCGTCCCGCTGTTCGGGTTCTTCCCGATGGCCTTCACCCTGAACCGGCTGGGCCAGCACTACTGGATCGACCCGACGGACCCGGCCAAGTGGGGGACCCGCGTGGACGGGAACCCGGTCCTCAACTTCCTGTTCCTCCAGTCGAACCACCACATGGAGCACCACTACTTCCCGTCGGTCCCGCTCCAGCACCTCCCGGAGCTGAACCGGCGGCTCCGCCCGTTCTGGGACGCGATCGGGCACCCGAGCCGGAGCTATCCGTCGCTGCTGTGGAAGTGGTTCGTCGAGAACCGCGCCCCGCACACCGACTGGACGAAGTGAGAAACGCGCTTTCTCGAATCGAGAGGAGCCCCTCAAGTCCCTCCGGGCCCCTTCCGATACGGAGGACGCGGCACCCGCCCGCCCCGGGGTTCGGGGAGGAGGCGCCGCGGGAGGATCTCCGATGCGCCGCTCGCCCGTCCTGTCCGTCCGCCCCGCCGTCGCGGGGCTCGTGCTCGCCTTCGCGGCGGGGTTCGCCCTCGCCGACGGTCAGGCGCAGGTCGAGAAGGCCGTCGAGGCCTGCGGCCGCGGCGACTACGCCGCGGTGATCGAGGCCGCCTCCGCGGTTCCCGAAGGCGACGCGCTCCGCGCCGACGCGAAGTTCTGCATGGCCTGGGCCCACGCCCAGAAGCGCGAGTTCGACCTCTCCGTGGCCGCGTACCGCGAGGTCGTGAAGCTCCGTCCAGGCGACGCGAAGGCGTGGAACAACCTCGGCGCCGCGCTCGACGAGCAGGGGAAGATCAAGGAGGCGGTGGACGCCTACGACATGGCGGTCGCCGCCGAGCCGTCGTACGCCGCCGCGTGGAACAACAAGGGCGTCTCGCTGGAGAAGCTCGGCGAGGGCGAGAAGGCCGCCGCCATGTTCCGCGCCGCGATCAAGCTCGACCCGGGCTACGCCGCTCCGCACAACAACCTCGGCGCCTGGCTCTACGAGACGGGCGACCGCGCCGCCGCCGAGAACGCGTGGCGCGAGGCCGCGCGGCTCGACCCGAAGTACGTCTCGCCGATCGTGAACGTCTCGATCCTCGACTACGACCAGGACCGGGCGACGATGGCCGAGCAGCGGCTCGAGAACCTCGTCCGCGACGGCCGCGCCAACGCCGACGTGTGGTTCAACCTGGGCGTGATGCGCTTCAAGCGCCGGAACGTGGACGGTGCGCTCGCCGCGCTGGAGAAGGCCGACGAGCTCCGCCCGAACGATCCCGAGACGCTGAACAACATGGGCGTCATCCACACGCAGAAGGGGAACGTCCGCCGCGCGGAGCTCCTCCTCCGCACGTGCGTCGAGAAGAAGCCGGACTTCGCGCAGGCGTGGGACAACCTCGGACTCGTCCTCTACCGCGCCGGCCGCTACGGCGAGGCGCGCGAGGCGTTCCTGAAGGAGACCGCGATCGCGCCGAAGTCGGCCCTCGCGCACTACAACCTCGGCTGCGCGCTCGCGGCCG
This sequence comes from Planctomycetota bacterium, assembly GCA_022072415.1. Lineage (GTDB taxonomy): Bacteria > Planctomycetota > JAJSAM01 > JAJSAM01 > JAJVHW01 > JAJVHW01. Next base: position 6,631 of record JAJVHW010000033.1, on the reverse strand, counting down.
AGAACAAGGTCGAGGAGGCGGTCTCGTCCTTCCAGGCGTCCGTCGCGATCGACGGCGCGAACGTGGAGGCGCTGCACAACCTGGCCGTCCTCTCGGGCGAGAAGAAGGACCGCAACCCCGCGATGCAGCGGGATCTCCTCGAGCGCGTGATCCGGCTGAACCCGGACTACGCCGCAGGGCACCTCTCCCTCGGCCGCTTCTACCACTCGGAGCCCGAGTACCGGGACGTGGAGCTCGCGATCCGGCACTACGAGAGCTACGTGAAGCTCGAGCGCGAGGACTCGGACTCCGTCCGCCGCGTGCTCCAGACGCTCGCGCAGCTCCGCGTCGCCCGGAAGTAGCCCACTTCGGAGTCGTCCCGAAACAACGGACACGCGTCGTCATGCGGGTTGCGACGTCCGCCGCGGGAGGATCCTGCACGAACGGTTCGCAACCCGCACGCCAGCAGGCTGCACTGCGATGCAGCGGGCAGTCCTCTCAACTGCCTGCTGCGTCGGGCTCGCGCCGCAACTCTCTCCGTTGAGTTGGCGCCGCTCGCCCGCCTTGCACCCGGCTCGCTGCATCGCGGCGAAGTGTGCCACTTGTGTCGGGACGACGCGTCAGCGCACCGGGAACGCTGCGAGCTCGGACCCCGCGGCCACGGCGGGGGTGCCGAGGACGCCGTCCCGTTGGAGGAGTTCCGCGAGATCGCGTCCCGGCATCCGCGTGGCGCCGGCGGTGCGGCCCTCCGCGAAGAGGTCGAGGACGAGCCACCCGGCGCCCGCGCCGCGGAGAGCCTCGGCGAGGTCGCGCCGGCGGTTCTCGAGGTCGGCCGACACGGCGAGCAGCCGCCCGTGGTCGCGGAGGAGCCGCATGTTCCGCGCACGCCGCCCCGCGCCCCGCGGGTCGTTCCGGAGCGTCCTGTCCGCGTAGTAGGCGACGAGCGGCTGCGCGAAGCTCGCGAGCACGACGTCGCCGGTTCCGCCCTCGCCCGTGCCGCCGTCGCCGGGACCACCCTCGCCCATGACCGCGAGCGCCACCGCGCGCCCGAGGTGCCGCTCGCGCTCGCCGCCCTCGCCGTCCGGCCGGAGCGCCGCGCGGACCGCGAGGGGGATCGCCGCCAGCCAGACGAGCGTCAGCGCCGCCACGCGGCGCGCCCACGTCCGCCGCACGAACCCGACGATCCAGAGCGCCCCCGCCCCGGCGAACGGGAGGAGCAGCGTCGCCGCCGCGAGCCCGTGGCGCCCGCCCGCGTATCCCCAGCCGGCGCGGAGGCGGACGAGCAGCAGGACGTACACCACGGCGCCCGCGAGCAGCGTGCCCGTGAACCGCCAGTGCCGCGCGCTCCACCGGCGCAGGGAGAGCAGTGCCGGGACGGCGAGGAGCAGCCCGGGCCCGAGCGCGTCCCAGAGCGCCCCGATCGCGCCGCGCACTCCGGCGAGCATTCCGGTGGACGCGTCGCCCGGCAGTTCGTCGCGCAGGGGCGCCACGCCCGCGAACCGGGCGAGGTCCTTCTTCGGACTGAGCGCGAAGCCGCCGCGGTCCGACGAGAGCGCGGCGACCCACGGCGCCGACACCGCGACGAACACGGCGAGCACGATCACCGCCGACCCGACTCGGCGTCCGCGCCGCGCCTGCGACGCCGCGATCCACGGGACGAGGGCGCCTGCGACGAGACCCTCCGGGCGGCAGAGATACGCGCAGCCTGCGAGCAGCCCGGCCGCGGCGAGGCGCACCGTCCGCCCGCCGGCGGAGCGCGACCGCCCCGCGGTGCACGCGGCGCCGAGCGCGGTGATGAAGCTCGGGAGGAAGAACCCCTCGGCCAGCGGAGTGGACGCGACCGAGACGAACTTCGGCAGGACCGCGTAGAGGATGCAGGCGACCAGCGCGGCGTGCCGCCCGCAGGCCGCCCGGACCACGAGGTGGAGCGGCCACACCGCGAGCGCGCCGAGGACGACTTCCGCGAGCGACACCACCGTCTCCGGCTCGCCGAACCACCCGGCCGCAGCGGCCAGCGCCACGGGGAGCGGATGGTGCTGGGCGCGGAGGATCTCTCCGAGTCCGCCCGTCCGTACGGCCTCGGCCGCGCCGAGGAGGTCCGCGCCGTCCGGCAGGATCGCCGGCCGGAGCGCCCACGCCGTGCCGCGGACGACCAGCGCCGCCAGCGCCACGAGCGCGATCTCCGGCTGCACGGCGAGCCCGCGCACGCCGAACTCGCGCCGCCCGCGCCGCCGCGGCTCCGGGGGCGGCGCCCCGGGCGGCGATGCGTCGTCCGGAGGCGCCGTGCCCATCCCGCGAGACTACGCCCGGAATCGGCCACGCGCGAGCGGCGGAGGCTCGACGTCGGATCGGGATCGGTCACGTGGCGGACAACCGGGGGCGCTCGGGGCGCGTCCGCGGAGTCTTCACGACAGGCGGCCGGGCTCGAAATCCAATCTCGGGCTGGACGAACCCCGCGCGGGTGTCGTCTAATGATGCCGCGCCTCCGGATTCCGCCACGGCACGGCATCCGCTTCACCGGAGACGAGCCCGAACCCCGATGCACGCCCCGAACCCCACCCTCGCCCGTCCCTTCCGCCGCCCGCTCGGCGGCGCGCGGGTCGCCGTACGCGCCCTCGTCCTGTCCGTCCTCCTGGCCGGTGGGTTCGCGGGGGCCGCGGGAACGACCCCGTCGGCGCTCGCGGGCGACGCGCAGGAGAAGGCGCCCGAGAAGCCGGCGCGCACGGTGGACCCCGAGGCGGTCCTCGCGGGCGACCCGAAGTCCGACTGGCAGAAGCCGGCCGCCGTGGACCCCGACCTCGTCTACGCGGAGATCGAGGAGTACAAGAAGATCGTCGAGGAGAAGCTCGACGCGTCCGACCCCCGGTACCAGGTGCTGATGTCGAAGGCGTCGCGGCGGTTCGCGTGCGCCGTCCGCGCGGCCGCGAAGGACGGTTCGTACGACCTCGTCGCCCGCATCGGAGCGGTGAAGGGCGTGGACCACGTCCCCGACATCACGGCGGACGTCATCAAGAAGCTCTGATCGGACGGGGGGCCGGGGATGAGGTACATCACGCGCGCGTTCCGCGCCTCCGTCGCGCTCGCCGCATGCGCGGCGCTCGCGGCGCCGGCGCGCGCGCAGGACGCGGCGAAGCCGGAGCCGGAGGCGCCGAAGCCCACCGAGTTCCTGGCGGGGGACCTGATCCGCCGTCCGGACGGGATGATCGTCCACTACTACCGCGCGAACTACGTGGACCCCGCGATCCTCGTGAAGGAGCTCGAGGTCTGGAAGTCGCCGAAGGGCACGGTGTCGGTGGCGGGCCCGCAGTTCGTGGGCGCCCCGGTGCCCGCCGCGAAGCAGGGCGAGATCGCGAAGACCAACCCCGTCGCGAACGTGCAGAACATCGTCCGCATCATCGAGACCGAGGAGCAGTGGCCGGTGCTCCGCCGGGTGCTCGACATGGTGGACCGCCCGCAGCCGCAGGTGCGGATCGAGGCGAAGGTCGTGGAACTCACGTTCGACGACCAGCTCCGGATCGGGATGGAGTCGAAGATCACGCGGCCCGTCGGGGACACGTTCTTCCAGTCCCTCGACGTGAAGTACCCGAACCCGCTCGACGCCGTGAACTCGACCGTGGCGAAGTTCTCGCGCGACGAGAAGTTCCTCACGTTCGACTACACGCTCTCCGCCGTGTCGCAGGGCGCGAAGGCCGAGGTGACCGCGAGCCCGAGCGTCCTCGCGAGCCAGGGCGAGACGGCGATCATCCGTTCCGGCGACCTCGAGCCGCTCGTGCAGCAGAACATCTCGGGCAGCAACGTCATCACGTCCACCCAGTTCAAGGACATCGGCATCCGCCTTGAGGTGCAGCCGCTCCTCGTCGGGCGCGACGCGGTCCGCGTCCGCGTGTCGGCCGAGGCGTCCCGGCTCAGCGACTTCCGCGTGACCGCGACGTCGAGCACCACGCAGGCCGTGAACCCCGTGATCTCGTCGCGAAACGCCGACACCGTGGTCACCGTGCTGAGCGGCGACACGATCATCATCGGCGGCCTCGAGCAGGCGCTCGAGCGCGACACGAAGACGGGAATCCCGCTGCTGAAGGACATCCCCGGGCTCGGCGCGCTCTTCGGATCGACGACGAAGCGAAGCCAGAAGACCGAGCTCTACTTCTGGATCACGCTGACGATCGAGAACCCCGCCGACGCGAAGATGGTCGTCCCGACCGGCGAACTCCTCCACAGGTCGTCGACGTCGGGGACGTCGGCCCCGGCCGACGCGTCCGCGCCGCTGCCCGCGGTGAAGTGACTGCAGGTCACCGCGGTTCGCAGCGCACGTCGGTACGCACGGAGTTCGCGATGAAGCACGCCTCGTGCGCGGCGTCGTGCATCTCGGCGATCTCGGCCGACGTCGGGCGCGGGTCGCCGGAGAACGTGGCGCGGGGGCGGAGGGTGACGACGGTCATCGCGAGCCTTCCCTCGGCCGTCTTCGCGAGCACGCCCTCCGCCGCGTCGTCGTACTCGTCCACGCGGAACCCGCGTCCCGCGGCGATCGAGAGGAACCACAGCATGTGGCACGCGGCGAGGGACGCGACGAACGCCTCCTCCGGGTCCATCGCCGACGCGTCGGAGAGCGGGAGCGGCACGATCTCCGGCGACGCCGAACCCGCGACCACCGCGCCGCCGTCGAAGCGGACCTCGTGCAGCCGGCTGTAACGCCCGTCGGTGAACACCGCGTCGCCCCGCCGCCACCGCACGTCCGCAGTCGCCCGCATCGGGGGATGATCGCCCGCGAGCGCCCGGCGCCGTGCGAACTACCTCGCGGAATCCGCTACCTGAGCCGGTACCTCGCGCCACGGCGCTTGCCCTCCATCGCCAGCACGCCCCGCTCGACGAGTTCGCGCACGTCGCGGAGCGCCGTCCGCGGGGAGACGCCGACCTGTTCGCAGTACTCGCCGGTGGTGATCCACTCGCGCTCGGAGAGGAGGGCGAGGAGGCGGCGCTGTCGGTCGGAGACCGCGGCGGGGCTGTCGTCGGACTGGGGCCGGGAGGACTCGCGCGGCGGTGACGGGAACGGATCGGACGACGGACGGGCGGACGAGACGGGAGCGTGCGGCGATGGCGCCGCCGCCGGACGCGCGCGCGCCCGGCCGTGCGCGGCGAGCGCGGGCGCGAGGTCGGCCGCGCGGAGGGTCTCGCCCTGGCAGAGCACGGCCGCCTGCTCCATCAGGTTCTTCAGCTCGCGCACGTTGCCCGGCCAGTCGTGGCGGAAGAGGAGGTCCATCGCGTCGGGGTCGAGGGCGGGCGGACGGCGGCCGTGCGCGGCGGAGGCGGACCGGAGGAACGACGCGGCGAGCGCGGGGATGTCCTGCTTCCGCGCGCGGAGCGGCGGGATCGCGAGGGTCACGGCGTTCAGCCGGTAGTAGAGGTCCTCGCGGAAGCGGCCGTCGGCGACGGCGGACGCGAGGTCGCGGTTCGTGGCGGCGACGATGCGCACGTCCACCGAGATGCCGCGCGTGCCTCCGAGGTGCTCCACCGTGCGGTCCTCGAGGACGCGGAGGAGCTTCGCCTGCGTCTGGAGCGGGAGCTCGCCGATCTCGTCGAGGAAGATCGTGCCGCCGTCGGCCATCTCGAAGCGGCCGGGCTTCGTGCGGTCGGCGCCGGTGAACGCGCCGCGCTCGTAGCCGAAGAGTTCGCTCTCGAGGAGAGCCTCGGGAAGCGCCGCGCAGTTGATCTTCACGAACGGTCCCGCGGCGCGCGGCGAACGGCGGTGGACGAGGTCGGCCACGACCTCCTTCCCCGTGCCGGTCTCTCCCTGCACGAGGATCGTGAGCCCGCTCGCCGCGATCCGGTCGATGGTCTCGAGGAGCGCGCGGCCCTCGGGGCTGTCGAACACGAACCCCTGCGTGCGCGCCTCGGCGGCCGTGCGGGCGGAGGCGTCGCCCTGCGAACCGGCGGGCTGCGTTGACGCGCCCGCGTCGACGGCGAGCGCGCGGCGCGACTCGGCGATCAGGAACTCGCTGCTCCCCGCGTCCTCGGGGCACGACGCGACGCCGACGCGGAGGCGGAGCGCGGCGGCCTGCGGCTCGGCGGCGGCACGGCGGATCTCCAGCGCGAGCGACTCCGCGCCGGCGCGGTCGGACTCCGGCACGGCCAGCGCGAACGCGAGGGGTTCCATCCGTCCGAGGAACGCGCGCCCCGGGGCGAACGAACGCACGAGCTCCGCGATCCGCTGCGCCGCCGCGCGCGACGACGCGGGGTCGGGCGGCGCCGCGGTCGCGCCGACGAGGAGCAGAGAGATCGGCCGCTTCGACGCGACGGCGCGGTCCACTTCCTCGCGGAGCCGTTCGCGGAACCAGCTCGCGACGTGGGCGCCGGTCTCGGGGTCGCGGACGGCGAGGCGGTACAGGCGCGAGGCTTCGAGGGCGAGGCCCGTCGCCCGCGCGAGCGCGGCGAGGAACCCGTCGCCGACGGGCCGCCCCGCGCCGTCCCCCGAGCTCCGGAAGAGGACGACGAGCGCGCCGCCGCGGCCCTCCGGCCCCGTGAGCGGATACGCGGCGAGCGTCGACGCGCCCTCGATCAGGCGCCTCTCGTCGCGCGACACGTGGTCGAGGATCGCCCCGACCGCCGGGACGCGCACCGCCTCGACGCCGCGGACCGCGCGCGAGAGCGGACCCGA
>JAJVHW010000064.1 GCA_022072415.1 Planctomycetota bacterium | reverse complement strand
GTGCGCGCGTCCCGTCGCGGGACGCATCGGACGGGACGAACTCGCCGCCGCCGCCGGGGTGCCGGCGCGCGCGCTCCGGCGAGGGATCGGGCAGCCGTTCCACGGCCGCGCCGCGCCGGCGGCCGCCGGCGTCGCGGACCTGCTCGACGAACTCCTCGACACGATGAACGCGCCCGCGGCCGTGGAGTCCTGGCCCGCTCCGGTCCGCGCGGCCGCGTTCCACTTCTTCCTCCGGCTCGTGCAGCCGTGGGACGCGGACGCCGCGGCTCCGCTGGCCGAGGCTTGGGCCCTCGCCGCCGACGGCTTCGACGGCCGCGCGATGCTCCTGCCGCCCGCCGAGCCGGCCGACCCCGGCACCGGGAAGCCCGATCCGGATACGTTCGTCCGCGACCGGGTCCACGCGCTCGTCGAGTCCCTCGCGGCGACGGAGGAACTGCTCCGCGCGGAGTGCGCCCGGACCGTGCTCCGCGAGGACTGCGCAGAGCGGGCCAGCGGCCTCAACGCCCGCCAGAGGGCGCTCGTCCGCTGGCTGTCGGGCCCGGAGTCCCGGCCCCTTGCATTCGCCGATTACGTGCGCATCCACGCCGGGCGCCGCGCGCCGAGCCTGCGCTCGCTCCAGCGGGACTGGAAGGGGCTCCGCGAGGGTGGGTGGATCGAGGAATCCGACCGGGGGTTCGAGCTCCGGTCGGAGCGGGCCGCGTGGGGCCCGTGGGCCGCGCCGGGCGGCGGGGCGCTCTTCACGAAGGGATGACGCGGAGGACCGGCCCCGCCGGACCCGCCTGAGGCGGCTCGTCCGGTCCCGTGACGACGGGTCCGGGCCAGGCGGCCATGCCGCCCTCCAGCACCGCCACGTCCACGTATCCCATGAGCACAAGCCAGTTTGCGGCCGCCACGGCGCGCTTCCCGGGGTCGGCGATCACCAGCACCCGCGCCACCTTGCTCGCCGGAAGGTCCCGGGGCCGCTTCGCCATCTCGTGAACCGGCACGTTCCGGGCCCCCGGGACGTGTCCGCGCTCGAAGTCCTCGCGGGTCCGCACGTCGAGGACGAAGGGGCGCTTCACCCCGGCGAGCTCGGCGGCGAAAGCGGGTGCGTCCACGGTTCCGGCGCGCATGGGCGGCATCGTACTGCGCGCCCCGGAGGACCGGAATTCGGCCCTTCGCGCCGGAATCCGCCGAACGCGCGGGCTCGACGTGCGTCTGAAGGGGTGGCATACTCTGACCCGAGACCCGGGTCGAGCCCCGGGCGAACCGGAGGATCCGCCGAGCGGTTCCAACGGGGAGTCCGGACGTCGGGAGGGATCCCAGATGAGTTTCGTCGCGTCAGATTCCGTTCGTCACACGCTCCGCCGCGCCGCGGTCTGCGCGGCCTTCGCGCTCGGCGCGCTCGCCGCGTCGCCCGCCGTGATGCCCCTCCCCCCTGCGGAGGCGAAGGCGAAGACGCACGTGGACAAGCAGCGCGGGTTCCAGCTCCGGATCGAGGAGGACTTCACGCAGGTCCCCCCGAAGCTCACGAACGACGAGTCGTATCTCGTCGGCGAGTGGTACCAGGACGCGGCGAAGTACGACTCCGGTTACCTGCGTCCCGAGTTCAAGGTGTTCTGGTTCGTGGAGCCGAAGGACGCGAAGCCGGGCGCCGAGTCGTCCGGCGGCTCGTCCATCGACTCCGCCGACGAAGCGCGCAAGGCCATGATGGAGCAGTTCCGGATCAAGGACTTCGACCAGGCGGTCGGCGAGTTCCTCGAGCGGAACGAGCACCTGTTCGGGAAGCCGGTCCCGGTGTCCGACCGCTGGAAGGCGGCCGACCGCGCGAAGACCGCGAAGGGCGTCGCCGTCGAGGAGTTCGAGGTCAACGCGCCGTCGAAGAAGAAGCCGAAGGACGGGGAGCCCGAACTCCGCGGCTACGCGTACGCGGCGCGGCTCACGATCGACCACCCGAAGGAGACGATCCGGGTCGGATTCATGGGCACCTGCTCCGTCCAGTACGCGAAGGACTTCCAGAAGCAGTTCCCCGCGATCGTGCGGAGCTTCGAGGAGCTGAAGACCGCGTCCGACGTGCGCAACGAGGGCGCCTCGGCGGATCTCGCCGAGGACCCGGCGAAGATGCGCGAGCAGGTCAAGGCCACGAAGCTCATCAAGGGCTGGAAGGCGGTGGACACGGAGAACTACCTCGTGGTCCACCACGAGGACGTGGATCCCAAGCTCGCGAAGGCCGTCGGCGTCCACATCGAGGCGCTGCGCGCGCAGGTCTACGAGGTGCTCTTCCCGCCGGACAAGCCGATCACCGCGGTCAGCGTGGTGCGCGTCTGCAAGGACCAGGAGCAGTACTTCGCGTACGGCGGGCCCGGCGGGTCGGCCGGCTACTGGTACGCGCCGGGGAAGGAACTCGTCTTCTACGACGACAACAGCAAGGACTCGCTCTCGGTCCTCTACCACGAGGCGTTCCACCAGTACATCTACTACTCCGTCGGCGACTTCTCGCCGCACTCGTGGTTCAACGAGGGCCACGGCGACTACTTCGCCGGGCACCAGTACGAGGGCGGGAAGTTCGTGCGGAAGCCCTTCCAGTGGCGGCTCTCGCTGGCGAAGGAGTGGAAGCGGAACCCCGCGCGGCCGAAGCTGAAGGAGTGGCTGCAGTGGTCGCAGATGCAGTACTACGGCGGGAACAAGGAGAAGGTGCCGATCGGCGCGAACTACGCCCTCGGCTGGAGCTTCGTCTACTTCCTGCGCACCACGAAGAAGCCGGAGTACCAGGGCATCCTCGACCGCTACTTCAAGTCGCTGAAGGGGTCCGTCACGGCGAACCGCGCGCTCGAAGAGGCCCTCGGCGAGAAGATCGACGAGTGGAAGAAGAAGTACGACGAGTGGGAGAAGAAGGCGAAGGACGACCCGGAGAACGCCGGGCCGCCGCCGGAGCGGCCGTCCACCGAACCCGCGGAGGGGACGTCCGACCTCGGCGGCGCCGATCGCTGGCTGAAGCGCGCGGTGGAGGAGGCGCTCCGCGGCGTGGACCTCGACCAGCTCGAGAAGGACTGGCTGGCCTCGGAGTACTGATCGGGGCGGCCGTTCGTCGCACACGGCGTCCCGCCGTTCCGGGCGACGCCGTGCCGCAGGCTGGACCGGACCGACGAACTTGGGCCCGCGGCCGCGACGTGCGAACGTCCGCGCGCCCGAACCCATGACGCCCGGGAACGATCCGCCGGCCGCACGCCCGCCCCTCGACGACGACGAGGGGCTCCGCCGCCGCGGCGGCATCCCCGTGAAGGAGTACGAGGCCCGCGTCTGGGACATGGCGCGGCACCTGCTCCACCCGTCGGCGGTCTACGTCGCGGCGTGCGTCGCCGGGGGCGTGCGGCTGCTCGGGCATCCGGTGTTCGACGAAGGCGCGGCCGGCGCGGCGATCGAGCTGGCGATGTTCCTCTCGGTCTTCCTCGGCGGCTGGGCGTGCGTCCTCTCCACGCTGATGCGCGACGCCGGGCTCCCGAGCGCCACGATCACCGTGCTGGCGCCGCTCGCGGCCGCGTCGGCAGTCGCGGTCTGGACCGTGTTCCCCGCGCCGTCGGCCCCGGGCCGCGACCCGATGCCCGGCGCGCTCCTCGCCGCCGCGCTCGCCCTCCAGTTCGCGCCGGGAGCGCCCGCGTTCGCCGTCACGTGGACGAAGTGGCGCCGCCTCCGGAAGGAGCACCTCCCCGCATGACGTCCGTCCTTCTCGCCCAGGACCGCGGCCCGCCCGCGATGCCGCACCAGGAGGCCAACGAGGGCTTCTTCGGATGGGGCCCCGTCCTGCTCCTCCTCTTCGTGGTCGGGGGCACGATGGCCTGGGCGATCTGGCGCGCCCGCCGCCGCCCGTCCACCCTGCCGCGGTTCGACGACGGGTCCTTCCAGGCCGAGGTGCTCGAGAACCGGATGCCGGTGCTCGTCCACTTCGCGCGGCACTGGAACGTGGCGAACGCGGCCGCGGTGTCGCAGACGGAGCTCCTCGCGTGGAAGAACCGCGGCGCGGTGCTCGTGGGCATGCTCGAGATCGACGAGTGCCCGAGGACGATGGATCGCTTCCCGGGCCTCGAGCCGCCGGCGTACGTGCTCTTCTACCGCGGCCGGAAGCTCTTCCACCGCCCGGGGCTGATCCAGGCCGACGACCTCCAGGCGGAGATCGACGTCGCGCTTTCCCGGGAAGGGTTCTGACGGAGCGGACCCCGTCCGCTACATTCGCGCGCCGCACCCGCCGCCGTCCCGGAGCCACACCGTCTCTCTCTCGGATCCACACCCGCTCACTTTCGGAGCCACACCCCGTCTCTCCCTCGGAGCCACACCCGCTTACTCTCGGAGCCACACCCGATGACCGCCCAGCTCACCAAGCGCCGGAAGACGAAGCCGAAGGAGATGGCCGTCATCACGGACTGCTGCACCGGATGCGCCGGGTCCCCCGTCTGCCAGACCCTCTGCCCCGTGGAGAACTGCATGCAGTTGATCCACGACGACGAGCACTCGCCCTTCGGCTACATCTGGGTCGATCCCCTCAAGTGCATCGGCTGCAAGAAGTGCATCGCCAAGGGCGACATGGGGATCTTCCTCGAGGGCTGCCCGTGGGACGCGATCAAGATGACGCCCCTCGAGCGCGTCGAGCAGATGTACGGGAAGCTCGAGTTCTGATCCGTCCGGATCCGGGCTCGCTCCGCTGACCTCCGCGGCCCGGACGGCTCTTTCCCCGAGCGTCCCGCCGGACCCGTCGGTACATTCCGGCATTCGCCCGCCCCCGGCAGGGGCGGTGCCACGAACAGACCTCAGGAGGATCGGGCATGACCGATTCGGGTGCATCCGGACCCGCGACCCCGTCGCGGCCGGTCCCGCGCGCTCCCGGCGCCATCGCGCCGCGGCCCCCTCGCGCCCCCGACCAGCGCGGCGGAGAGCTCGAGCCCCCGGTTTCGGCCGAGCGCCTCGAACGCCGCAAGTTCACGTGGCTCGGCCTGACCGCGTTCTTCGCCGCCATGGGCGGCTGCACGGTGAAGTTCTTCTTCCCGCGCACGCTGATGGAGCCGAAGACCCGCTTCAAGATCGGCCGCCCGGGCGACTACGGCTTCGGCGTGGACGACCGGCTCCAGGACAAGTACCGGATCTGGGTCTGCCGCGACGCGACGAAGATCTACGTGATCAGCGCCGTCTGCACCCACCTCGGCTGCACGCCGAACTGGGTGCCCGGCCTCGGCAAGTTCAAGTGCCCGTGCCACGGCTCGGGCTACGACTCCGCCGGCGTCAACTTCGAGGGCCCGGCGCCGCGGCCGATGGACCGCTGCCACGTGGAGATCGCGCCCGACGGGCAGATCGTCGTGGACGTGACGAAGACCTACCGCGCCGACAAGGACCAGTGGGGGAAGGAGGGCGCGTTCCTCCCGGTCTGACCGGGACCGCGCGCTGCCATGGCACCCAAGGACGACATCGACCCCGCTTCCCTGAAGGCGCTCCTCTCGAAGGAGAAGGAGACGCGGGAGAAGCTGACGAAGAAGTGGATCCCGAACTTCTTCGAGACCCCGTTCTGGCGTTCGATCTTCAGGCACAAGATCGACGACACGCCGCGCAACCGCTCGCTGGCGGTGCTCTCGAACGTGTTCCTCCACCTCCAGCCGGCCAAGCTCAACCGCGACGCGGTGCGCTACGCCTTCTGCTGGGGCATGGGCGGGATCACGTTCTACCTCTTCATCATCCTCACGTTCACGGGCGTGGCGCTGATGTTCTACTACCACCCGACCAAGGCCGACGCGTTCCGGGACATCCTGTTCCTGAAGAACGACGTCCCCTTCGGCAACTTCCTGCGCAACATGCACCGCTGGGCGGCGCACGCCATGATCATCACGACGTGGCTGCACCAGATGCGCGTGTTCATGACCGGCAGCTACAAGCCGCCGCGCGAGTTCAACTGGAACATCGGCGTGATCCTGCTCCTCGTGACGATGCTCCTCTCGTTCACGGGCTACCTGCTGCCTGACGACCAGCTCGGCTTCTGGGCGGTCACGGTCGGCACGAACATGGCCCGCGCGACGCCGGTCCTCGGCCACGAGGGCCCGGGCATCGAGCTCGTCGAGCTCCTCGGCGGGAAGATCACGGCCTACAACGACGTGCGCTTCGCGCTTCTCGGCGGGTCCATCGTGGACGCGAACGCGCTGCTGCGCGCGTACATCTGGCACTGCGTCGCCCTGCCGATCCTCGGCGCGACGTTCATGATCGTGCACTTCTGGCGCATCCGGAAGGACGGCAGCCTGTCGGGCCCCGCGCCCGTGATGCTCGCCGCCGAGGCCGGCCAGGCCAAGGGGAGGCGCTGAACATGACGCACATGCTCGCCGCCTTCGACTGGCACCAGCTCCTGCACATCCTCACGGAGCCGGACAACATCCCCATCGTCCTCATGATGCTGCTGATCCCGTACTTCCTCTGGTACGGGTTCCGCGAGGCCGCGGCGCACGACCGGCTCATCGCGCAGCTCGAGGCCGACCCCGCGCTCGCGAAGACGCACCACCGGAAGCCGTACCCGTACCACCCGGCCTGGGACAAGACGCTCCACACGTGGCCGTACCTCCTGCGCGTGGAGTTCCTCGCGGCGATCATCGTGACCGCGTTCCTCGTGCTCTGGGCGGTGTGGCTCGACGCGCCCCTCGAGGAGCCGGCGAACCCGAACCTCACGATGAACCCGTCGAAGGCGCCGTGGTACTTCCTCGGGCTCCAGGAACTGCTCGTCTACTTCGACCCGTGGATCGCGGGCGTCATCCTCCCGCACGTCGTGCTCGGCGGGCTGATGGCAATCCCGTACATCGACACGAACCCGCTCGGGAACGGCTACTACACGTGGCGCCAGCGGAAGTTCGCGATCTCCGGCTACATGTTCGGGTTCCTCGTGCTCTGGGTCCTGCTCGCGATCATCGGCACGTTCATCCGCGGTCCGGGCTGGATGTGGTTCTGGCCGGGCGAGACGTGGGACCCGCACCGCCAGGTGCACGAGGTGAACCGTCACCTGCACGAGGTGGTCGGGGTCACGGGGTGGGTGAACATCGCACTGTTCGGCGGCGTCGCCACGCTCGGCATCCTCGGCGCCCTGCACTTGCTCGCCGACGTCGTGATCCGCCGGAAGATGCCCGTCCTCTTCCGCCAGCAGAACTTCCTGCAGTACATGATCACTCTGAACCTGCTCGCGATGATGCTCTTCGTCCCGCTGAAGATCCTGCTGAAGCTGGGGCTCAACATCAAGTACGTGTGGGTGACTCCTTGGTTCAACGTCTGACGCCGTCCGCCCGAGGGGCGGATCAACGCACAGGGGCGCGATGAGCGAGAACACCGCCGCACCGGGGAGCGCGACCGACGGGACGATCCCGCCGGACCCGCTCGTCCACAAGTCGTACTCCGTGCCGATCGCCGTGGCGAGCATCGTGCTCGTCGCGTCGGTCGCGCTCGCGATCGCCGACGAGATGTTCTTCCGCCGTCCCTACAAGACGATCCAGAGGAACTACCGCGTCGCCGCCGTCGCGCACCTCGACCGCGTGCTCGGGGTGAAGCTCTCCGCGGAGGATGCGCTCCGCCGCACCGAGGAGTTCAGGGCGCTGGACCAGGCCGTCCGCGACGCCGAGGACGCGGCGTGGCCGAAGATCGCGAAGGTGCAGCACGACTTCGCCGTCACGGACGCGCAGACGGTCGTCATGGCCGACGCGCTGAAGGACCCCCGGAGCCGCATCTCCGCGCTGACCTACCTCGTCGAGAAGGAGTCGCACCACAGCGGCGAGCTCGACGGAGGGACGTCGAAGTCCGCCGAGGACCTCCGCGCGCGGATCGCCGCGGTCAAGCAGGAGTCCGTCACCTACACGTGGAAGAAGCCGGAGCTTCCGGCCGACACGTCGAAGCCGGACCGCCTCGCGATCACGGACCCCGTCACCGGCGAGGACCTCCCGGGCTGGAAGATCGCGCCCGCGGAGTACGAGACCACGCCCGTCACCGAGACGAAGACCGTCTCCGAGCTCGAGGCGCTCTTCTCCGCGCTCCAGGCGAAGAAGGGCGAGTCGCAGGCCGCGCTCGGCGCGCTGATGACGCCCATCTCCGCCGCCCGCCGCGCGCGGGACGAGTGGTTCGCGCAGAACCAGGCCGACGTGTCGAAGTTCCTCGAGAACGAGGGCGGCGACTTCCGCGGTCCCGCGCTCGAGGAGTTCCAGGCCGCGCAGGAGGAAGTGAAGAAGCGCCTCGCGGCGGCCGGCGCCCTCGACTACATGCGGAGCCACCGCACGAAGCTCGACGTGAAGGCGCTCACCGCCATCCGCGACCGCTATGCGGCGATGCCGACCGACCCGCTCCAGTTCGGCGACATCCGGCAGATCCACGTGAAGGACGCGAACAACTGGGTGGACCGCTGCGAGACGTGCCACATGGGCGCGCTCGAGCCGTTCCCCATGACGGTGGACTCGCTGAAGGACGCGCTCGTCCGCAAGTGGGCCGACGAGAAGGGCATCACCGACGCGAAGACGGTCGAGGAGCGCCTCGAGATGCGCCACCTCCCGCTCTTCGCGACGCACCCGCGCGCCGAGGAGATCTTCCGGCACCACGACCCCGAGAAGGTCGGGTGCTCGATGTGCCACAACGGCAACGGCATCGCCGTGAACTCCCTCGAGCAGGCGCACGGCCTGAACCGGCACTGGCTCTGGCCGCTGCACGCGAAGGAGCACTCCGAGGCCGGGTGCTTCCAGTGCCACCAGGACGACATGGTCCTCGAGACCGGCCCGCGGTTCACCGCCGCTCGCGAGACGTTCCTCGAGAAGGGCTGCTGGGGCTGCCACGAGTACAAGGGCTTCAGCCCCGAGACGGCCCTGATCCGCGAGACGGAGAACCGCCTCCGCGACCTCGACCAGTCCTCCGCGGCGAAGTCCGCCGACGCCGACCAGATCAAGGGGCTGCAGGCCCTGACCGACGGTCCGCGCAAGGCCGAGGTCGCCGCCGACGCGGCGCGCCGCCGCGACGCGCTCGCCGTGGAGCAGGCGCAGATCCGCCTCGAGCAGGAGCAGCTCCGGAAGCGCGTCTCCGCCCTCTACACCGACCGCCAGCGCGTCGGCCCGAATCTGAAGGACGCGAAGGTGAAGGTCCGCCGCGAGGCGATCACCGCCTTCATCCGCGACCCGCAGTCGGTCCGGCCCGGCTCGAAGATGCCGACGCCCCAGCTCGTCTCCGACGAGGAGGCGAAGGACCTCGCCGCCTTCGTGTGGCAGGCGGCGATCGACCCGGCCGAGAACCCGGCGTACGTGCTCCCGAAGGCCGGCGCGGGGAACGCCGCGACGGGGAAGACGATCTTCCGCGAGCGCGGCTGCATGTCGTGCCACTCCGTGACCGAGGGCGGGAAGGCCGTCGGCGGAGACCGCGCGGCGAACCTGGATCACCTGGCCGACAAGGGCCGCGCCGACTACGTCTACCGGTGGATCAAGGACCCGCGCCACCGCCTCGCGGCGTGGTCGCCGTCGAAGGGGCGCGACCTCACGCCCGCCGAGGCGGCCGCCGAGGACCCGGCCTCGCTGGTCTGGACGCAGCACACGATCATGCCGGACTTCCGCCTCTCCGACGAGGAGGCGCGCGACGTCACGGCGTACCTGATGTCGTCGAAGTCCGGCCGCTTCGAGCAGCCCGCGCCGTGGCTCGACGACGCCGAGCGCGCGAAGCGCGGGAAGCCGCTCGCGCAGGCGCTCGGATGCGCCGGATGCCACGAGATCCGCGGGCTGGAGGAGGAGCGCGGCATCGGCCGCGAACTCACGTACGAGGGAAGCCAGCCGCTCGACCGCCTGGACTTCGGGCACCTCATGCTCGACGCGAAGGCCGGCGTCGATCCGCTGATCGACTGGGCGACGCAGAAGGACGGCGTGAAGGTCTTCGCGCCGGAGCCGGAGGACCTCCGCGAGGTCCACGGGAAGAAGGCGGGGAAGCCGTGGCACCGCCCGCTCCCCTTCTTCAAGCACAAGCTCGCGCAGCCCACGGTCTACGACAGCCACCGCTTCATCCCCGACCGCATGCTGCGGTCGAAGATGCCGCAGTTCCAGTGGTCGGCGCAGGAGCTGACCGACGTGACGACGCTCCTCACCGGAAGCATCGTCCCGCTGGTGCCCGAGAAGGTGCGCTACAACCCCGGCGCGCGGGGGCAGGCCATCCGCGAGGGCTGGTGGGTCGTCAAGAAGTACAACTGCCAGGGCTGCCACCAGGTGGCCCCGACGGACCAGCCGTCGCTCTGGAACCTGCCGGAACTCGCGGCGGTGCGCGCCGCGGGGAAGGACGACGAGAAGCTCCCGCCCTCGCTGGTCGGGATCGGCGCGCGCGCGCGGCCGGACTACCTCGCCGCGTTCCTCCGCGACCCGTCGCTCGGCGGCGGCGACGCGCGGCCCGTGTCCACGCGTCCGCACCTCGCCGTGCGCATGCCGACCTACGAACTCTCCGAGAACGAGATCGGGAAGCTCGTCCGCTTCTTCCAGGCCATGGCGTCGCAGCCCTTCACCTACCAGCACGCGGAGCCGAAGCCGCTCGACGCCGACGAGAAGGCGGCGGCGACGGAGATCTTCCTCAGCGAGAAGGGCGGAAACTGCCTGAGCTGCCACAGCGTGACGGGCATGAAGACCACGGAGAACACCAAGGCTCCGAACCTCGACTACGCGTTCCGGAAGCTCCAGCCCGAGTGGATGAAGCTCTGGATCCAGCACCCCGCGAAGCTCGTCCCGCGCACCGCCATGTCGCAGCAGTTCGGCGCGGCGCCCGTGGACGGGAAGTGGCGCGTGCCGGACAAGACGCTGCCGAAGGCGAACGCCTACCCCGGCGACCACATCGACCTGATCGTCCGCTACGTCTACTGGCTCGGGGCGTCGAAGAAGTAGGGCTCCGAAGCCCGTCCTGCCGCCGATGAAGATCAAGGCATCGTGGGTCCTCGCGGGCATCCTGCTCGCGTCGGCGCTCGTGACGATGATCTTCTGGCGTCAGGTCACGTTCTCGCGGCGCCTGGGAGACGACGCGCTCGAGACTTCGCTCGCCGACGGCTCGACGGTCCGCGACGCGCAGCACGGTCTCGAGGAGATCACCCGGCGGTTCGGCGAGCAGGCGCCGGGCATGGACCGCTGGGCGGCCCGCGCGGTCGCCGCGTCGCGCCGCCCCGAGGCGCCGGTGCGCCGCGCTGCTGCGTGGGCGATGCAGTCGGCGTGGACCGCGCAGTCGCGCGGCGATCCCGCGGCGGGCCGCGACGACTTCCGCGCGCGGCTTCGCGAGATGCTCGCCGACCCCGATGAGGCCGCGCGCCGGAACGCCTCGTGCTCCCTCGCGTGGGCGGGCGGGAAGGAAGGGCTCCCCGTCCTCCGGTCGATGCTCGCGAACCATGTGGTCCGCGCTGCCGCCGCGGGCACAGTGGAATCGGTCCTCGCGCAGGGCCGCCTCGCCGTGCAGGACGGGCGGGTGGCGCGCCTCCGCGGCGAGGGCGGGTCGGTGGAGGTGTCGGCGCCGGTGCCCGGTCGCGTGGTCGCGGTGCTCGCCGCGGAGGGGTCCGTCGTGAAGGCTGGGGACCCCGTCCTCGAACTCGCCCCCGATCCGCTCCACGTGCGGAACGCCGCCCTCGCGCTCGCCTGCGTGGGCACGCCCGCCGACGCCCTTCTGCTCGACGCGCTGGCGGGTCCCTCGTCGCCGCTCCCCGAGGCCGACCGCGCCCACGTCCGCGAAGCGGCCGCCTGGCTCCGCAGGCAGTAGGCCGCAGCCGGTCTGCCCCCCGGCCGCGCGCGAGACGGAGCGGGGTTCCGGTCGGTTGCGGAGCCTGCGTGACCGAAGTCACGCCCCCTTCGCCCGAAGCCCCGCGGGTTCGCTTGGAGATCGGGGTCCCGCGCCCGAGAATCGCCCCTGATTCCACCGGATCGGCGCGCCCCGGAGCGGGCCGCCGGACGCACCCGAACCCACCCGTCGAACCGAAAAAGGGAGCCCCCATGACGCCGAAGAGCCTCCGCACCCCCCTGATGCTGGCCGCGCTCGCCGCGGCCTCCATGGTCCCCGCCGCCTGCGGCGGCGACGACGTGAAGCCCCGCGCGGCGAAGCCCGCCGCCGATCCGGCCGCCGCCCCTGCGGACGCCGGCGGCGCCGCCGGCGCGAACGCCTACGACAAGGCCAAGGGCACGGCCTCGCTGACCATCAAGGCGAAGTACGGCGGCGCAGCGGCCCCGGCCGCGGCCTTCTACTCGATGGCCACGTCGGAGTGCTCCGGCCACAGCGGCAAGGCCCGGAAGGAAGAGAACGAGGTCAACGCCGACGGCACGGTGCCGCACTGCTTCGTCTGGGTCGTGGACGGCCCGGTGAAGGGCCTGAAGGGCTTCGACGCCGTCGACGTGAAGATCACCCAGCAGGGCTGCCTCTACATCCCCCACGTCTTCGGGGTGAAGACGAACGACAAGCTCGAGGTCTCGAACGGGGACGCGTTCAACCACAACGTGCACGTCAAGCCCGCGGTGAACCAGGAGAAGAACATTCCGCAGTCGGCGGGCGCGAAGGACACCTTCACCTTCAAGAAGAAGGAGATGGCCATGCCCTTCTCCTGCGACATCCACGGCTGGATGTACGCCTGGTGCTTCGTGATGGACCACCCCTTCTTCGGCACCACCACCCGCGAGACCGGATCCACGACCATCTCGGGCCTCTATCCCGGGAAGTACACCCTCAAGCTCTGGCACGAGACCTGGGCCGGCACCGGTTCGGAGCAGACCATCGAGGTCGAGGTGAAGGACGGCGCGAACACCCACGAGGTGAAGGTCGGCAAGTAGCCCGTCCCTTCCCTGCCTTCCCCGCGCCCGCTCTGCCAGGCCCCCGTGCCCGGCCGGCGGGCGCTTCTCCGTGACGAATCGATTCGAGTTGTCCGGGGCCCTTGCCTAACCTCCGGGGCCGCCCGGATTCCGCGACCCGGGTTCGCTGCGGTTCCGAGCGGAGGAGAGACACACGGTGAGTCCAAGCATCCGAACGAGAGCGGCGCGCCTCCTCGCGCTCCCCGCCCTCCTGGCCGCGGCCTCCCTGCTCACCGCAGGCTGCAGCGGCGACCCGCTCCACCTCATGCCCGAGGCCGCTTCGCACGAGGCGCACCAGGTGGACGAACTCACCTACCTGATCGTGTGGCTCACGATCGGCACCTTCGTGCTCGTCCAGGCGGTGCTGCTCTGGTTCCTCTGGGCCTACCGCGCGAAGCCGGGCGTCCGCGCGTCGCACACCCACGGGAACCACGCGGTCGAAATGGTGTGGACGATCACCCCCGCCGCGATCCTCGTCTTCCTCGCCGTCTACCAGATGGGCCTCTGGTCGAAGATGAAGTCCACCGAGGTGCCGCAGGGGATCGAGGGCCGCAAGGTCCCGGTCCAGATCATGGCGCGCCAGTTCGAGTGGTACTTCCGCTACCCCGGCGCGGACGGGCAGTTCGCGACCGCCGACGACCTGGTCCGCCAGGGCGACCTCGTGGTGCCGGTGAACGCCGTCTGCCACGCGGAGCTCCGCTCGCTCGACGTGATCCACAGCTTCTACCTCCCGCACTTCCGCTTCAAGCAGGACGCGGTGCCCGGACTCCAGACGAAGCTCTGGTTCCGGCCGGTGAAGCTCTCGGCCGACCGCGAACCGGTGAAGGACCGCCTCGGGCGCCTCGTGAAGCTCGACTACTGGGACATCGTCTGCGCCGAGCTCTGCGGGAACAGCCACACCTACATGGCCGCGCGGCTCTACGTGGTCTCCGACGCCGACTTCGACCGCTACGCGAAGGGCGAGGCGATCCAGGTGGACGACCAGAAGGGCGGCAAGCGCGCGATCCAGCTCGCGAAGTGGGACGCGGGCGCGAAGCGCGGCGAGGGCGCCTTCTGGACCGCGTGGTCGCACCAGGACGACCAGACGGTGAAGGGCCCGCCGAAGAACCCGAAGCACCCGTTCGCCGCGAAGGCCGGGGAAGAGGAATAGACCGATGAGCGCACCTTCGGCCGCCCTCCAGAGCCACGATCACGGCGCGCACGACCACGGTACGGCGCACGACCACGGTACGGCGCACGAGCACCACGAGCCGGGCTTCTTCCGGAAGTACATCTGGTCCCACGACCACAAGATGATCGGGAAGCAGTTCCTCGTCACGTCGCTCCTCTGGCTGTTCGTCGGCGGCGGGCTCGCGCTCATCGTGCGCTGGCAGCTCGGCTGGCCCGGTGAGCCGATCCCCGGCCCCCTCGGCGCGCTGGTGAAGGCGCTCTGGGGCACCGACCTCGTGGACGGCAACCTCTACAACATGGCGTTCACGATGCACGCCTCGGTGATGATCTTCTTCGTCATCATCCCGATGCTCGTCGGCGCCTTCGGGAACTTCTGCATCCCCCTGCTCATCGGCGCCCGCGACATGGCGTTCCCGTTCCTGAACGCGCTCTCGTACTGGTTCATGTGGCCGGCGTTCATCCTGCTGACCTGGTCCATGTTCCTGCCCGGCGGCACCGGCGACGCGCCCGCAGCCGGCTGGACGTCCTACCCGCCGCTCTCCGCGATCGCGGGCGACGGGCAGTCGCTCTGGTCCCTCGGCGTCTTCTTCGCCGGCGGCAGCTCCATCATGGGCGCCATCAACTACATCACGACGATCGTGACGATGCGCGGACCCGGCATGAAGTTCTTCCGCATGCCCCTCACGGTGTGGGCGATCTTCATCACGTCGGTCCTGACGTTCCTCGCGACGCCCGTGGTCGGCTCCGCCCAGATCCTCCTCACCATGGACCGCCTCTTCGGCTCGTCGTTCTTCATCCCGACGGGGCTCCTCGAAGGCAACGCGCTCGGCGTCGGGAAGCACACGGCGCACGGCGGCGGCGGCAGCGTGGTGCTCTACCAGCACCTCTTCTGGTTCTACTCGCACCCGGCCGTCTACATCATGATCCTGCCCGCGATGGGCTTCGTCTCCGACGTCCTCGCGGTCTTCTCCCGGAAGCCGATCTTCGGGTACCGGCCGATGGTCTACTCGATCAGCGGGATCGCGGGGCTCGGGTTCATCGTGTGGGGCCACCACATGTTCCAGGCGGGCATGAACCCGGCGCTGGGCATGACCTTCATGCTCTCCACGATGATGATCGCGCTGCCGAGCGCCATCAAGACGTTCAACTGGCTGGCGACGCTCTGGCGCGGCTCCATCCGGTTCACCGTGCCCATGTGCTTCGCGCTCGCGTTCGTGTCCATGTTCGTGATCGGCGGGCTCTCGGGGATCTACATGGCCTCGACGCCGACCGACATGCACATCCACGACACGTACTTCATCGTGGCGCACATCCACTACGTGCTCTTCGGCGGGAGCCTCATGGGCGCCTTCGCGGCGACCTACTACTGGTTCCCGAAGATGTTCGGCCGCCACATGAACTACGGCCTCGGCTACCTGCACTTCTTCCTGTCGCTCGCGTCGTTCAACCTGACCTTCTGGCTCATGCACGTGGTGGGGCTGGGCGGCATGCACCGCCGCACGCAGAACCCGTACGACAAGTACGTCTACATCGACGGGATGCTGCCCGCGAACCGCATCATGACGATCGGCGCGATCGTCCTCGGGTTCACGCAGCTCATCTTCCTCTTCAACTTCTTCAGGAGCATGTACCGCGGGAAGAAGGCCTCGCAGAACCCGTGGGACGCGAACACGCTCGAGTGGACGGCGGCGCCGACTCCGACGCCGCACGGGAACTTCGGGCCGTCGCTCCCCGTGACGCACCGCGGGCCGTACGAGTACAGCTCCCCCGAGGCCGGCGGCCGCGACTGGCTGCCGCAGAACGAGGCGCCGCCCGAGGGCGCCCCCGCCGCGGCGCACTAGCCCGCTCCGCGCCGCGCGGAGCCACCCCATGACGCACGACGCACCCGCCAGGCCGCCCGCGTCCGGCGCCGCCACCGGCGACGGACCGGCGAAGGCCGTGGTGTTCCTGACCCTGGTGATCCTCGTCGCCGGGGCGAACGTCACCACCACCGCGTCGGGCGACGCGATCCCCACGTGGCCGCACGGGCTCGACATGAGCGACGCCGCGAAGGCGATCGAGATGTCGCACCGGATCGCGGCCGCGCTCGGGATCGTCGCCGCGGGCCTGCTGTGGCTCGCGGCGCGGAGGTCGTCCGACGCTGCGCTCCGCACGGTCGCGAAGCTCGCCGTGGCGGTGATCGTCGTCCAGGCGGTGCTCGGCGGCGTGCGCGTGCTCCTCGGCACGGAGGGGATGCACGCGGCCGCGACGGCGTTCAAGGTGATCCACGCGGTGCTCGGCCAGGTCTTCTTCTGCATCGCCGTGGCCGCGGCGGCCCTCGCGTCGCCGTGGTGGCGGGACACCGTGCGCCGCCCGCTCGAGGACGCCGGCCTCATGCTCCTCCGCGGCTCCGCGTTCGCGCTCGTCGCGCTCTTCGTGCAGCTCGTCCTCGGGGCGCTCGGCCGCCACGACGTGATCCCGCGCGAGATCCACATGGTCTTCGCGCTGGTCGCGTTCCTGCTCACGGCCCGGGTGATCCTGGTCGCCACCGGGGACCTGCCGCGGGAGGTGGAGCTCTTCCGCGGACCCGCCGCGCTGCTCGGCTTCCTCACCGCAGTCCAGCTCGTGCTGGGCATCGCCGCCTACCTGATCTCCCAGTCCGCCCCCGACCCGCTCGAGCGGGACCTCGCCCAGGTCGTCGCGCTGAACCTGCACCTGCTCGTCGGCGCCGGCATGCTCGGGCTCGTGCTTCTGATCCTGCTGCGGACGATCCGGCTCTGGGGGCTGCCGACCGACGAACGCATCGCGGAGGCGCGCGCCGCGCAGCCGTCGCCGCAGGATCCGTCGTGAGCCGCGCCGCGGACCTGCTGTCGCTCGTGAAGCCGCGGCTGAACGCGCTCACGGTGTTCGCGGTGGCGGCGGGCTACGTCGCGAGCGCGGGGCTCCCCGGCGCCGGCGACCGGGGGCCCCTCGCGGCCACCGTCGCGGGCGCCGCG
>JAJVHW010000104.1 GCA_022072415.1 Planctomycetota bacterium | reverse complement strand
GAGTCCGCGGAGAGGAGGACACGAAGGGAGCCGACGACGGCGGCGGGCATCGCTCAGCGCTCCCTTCCGCCGAAGGCGGCAACGATCGCGCGCGCGGCGGCGATCTGCTCGTCCGCGTCCTGGTCCTCGTCGGCGCGGCCGTAGAGCCGCTCGAGGAGGGGGGCGAGTTCGGGCAGGCGGTCGATCCGCTCGAAGGCCGCGACGTGCCAAGCCGTAAAGAGGGCGATCTGGTGCCCGCGACGGCGGCGGGCGTCGAGGGCGCGGAGCGCCACGACCGTCTCGCGCGGAGTCTGCCGCCAGAACGTCTCCTGCGGGATCCCGGCGTCGGCCGCCCGGTCTCGCCAGTCCGCTACGCCGAGCCCGCGGCTCCCGCCGGAGCGGCGGGCGTCGGAGGGTCCGGCGCGCGCTCCTCGGCGGGTTCGAGCTCGGGGAAGAAGTAGCGGAGCGCCACGCCCATGACGCGCTGCGCCTCCTTCCGGCCCATCTTGTCGATGAGCCGCCCGGCCTCCTTCAGCGTCACGTCCTGGTGGTGCTCCTGCAGGCCCGCCCAGAGCATCGCGCGGAGCGAGCGCGCCGAGAGCCGCTCGCGGGCGATGTCGAAGAGGGCGTCCGAGAGCGGCTTCCCGGCCGCCTCCTCGTACTCGGCCGCCGCGTTCCACGAGAAGCGGACGCGGTACGCCTTCCCCTCGACCTCGAACGAGGCCTCGCCACGGTGCGGGTTCGACATGGATCAGGTCTCCTCTCGGCGCCGTGGCGCTACGCGAAGTTGGTCGCGACGGTCTTCCCCGTGACCTTGAGCTTCGCCGCGACGGAGATCAGCTCCTTCGCGGCCGAGGACGGCTCCCACCCGGTGAGGAAGCCCGGGAAGGTGAGCGTCGGCGTGTTCGCGAACTGCGGCCACTCGACCCGCCAGTTGCGGACGGTCCCGTCCTGGAAGTCCTTGAGCAGGCCGGCCGTGGCACCCTGGCTCACGTGCTCCGGCCGGAAGTTGAGGACGAGCGAGACCTCGCCGCCGTTTGCGAGGCCCGGGATGAACTCAGCGTGATCGTCCGGGGACTCGGTGTGGGTCGCCTCGACGGCGTCGCGCGAGAGCGACGGGCCGCCGATCGACTTCACCTCTGCGACGGCGACGTACGTGCCGCTGCCGACCGGGTCCTCCCGCAGGAACCGCGTCCTCGTGCCGAGCTTCGCGCCGGTGGCCGCCATGGTGCTCCTCCTCCGCTACAGCGCGTAGGCGCCGACGGTCAGGTCCGCCTCGGTGTCGTAAGTGACGACGACGCGGCCGTTCGCGTCGTTGAAGGAGGCCGGGTCGAAGGGCCCGATCCAGCGCTCCGAGAGCGCGGGAACCGCGACCGCGACGTCCGCCTTCGCGGCGCCCTGCGGGATCGCACCCGCGGGGAGCTGCGAGACGGCCGTGACCGTCCGCGCGACCGTCGCGTGGGCGTTCTTCACGCGGAGGAAGACGCGGCCCGTGTTCGGGAGCGCGTCGCCCCCGGCTGCCGCCGCCGCGAGGGCGGGGTTCAGGCCGGCGCGGAAGATCTGCTGGACTGCGAGCGTGGCCATCGCGATGCCTCCGAACGTGAGAATCGCGAGATGTCAGAGTCGTTCAAGCCGTCGCGGAACTCGTACCCTCACGTCTCAGCGCGAACTGGAGGGCCCGATGACGCTGCTCACCGATGCACGACTCCGACAGATTCACGACTCGTTCAGTCGCGGCCATGACTGGCCGAATTGGGAGGTTCGGTACGCAGACTCATTGCTGCGCTGGCGTAGGGCGTCGCCGCGCGCGCTGGCGAGCTCGGCGGGCCAGGAGGCCCTCTGGTATGGCGACGACCAGCACGACACGGGCGGGGTCGGGAGCCTCTGCCCGTCTGTGCGGCAACAAGCCTTCCGCGACCGAGTGCTCACCTCGACGATCCTGAGCATCCGGGACCTGCCGAGAGGAGGCGAGGCCTCCGCGCGCGCGCGACGAGCTCAGGATCTGTTCGACGCGATCGTCGCGCGTGTGCGCGAGCGCGGCCACGGTCGCAGAGGTGTGAAGCGGAAGGTCCCGACCGCGCGAATCATCCGTCTGTTCGCACGGCTCGCGCCGTGGACGGCGGTGTGTCTGTACGGTCCCGAGTCGCGGCGCGTCGTCGTCCCGCTCCTGGTTCCACGATCGCGAGGGCAGGGCGAGCTCGGGCGCCTCGTGCTCGCCATCGACCGCGTGAACCGCGTGCTCGGTTCGATTCGGCCGACGGATCACGCGGGGCTTGCACGCCGCTCGATCTTCTTCTGGCACCTCTACGAATTGCACCGGGTGAGGCGCCCGCCGCGAAAGTCAACGCGTTCGAGTCGGAAGACGCCGCCGACCCCTCCGGCGGGGCGCCGACTCTCGCGCATCGAGTCCGACTCGGACTTCGCTCGCGCCTATCGGTACACGCTGGAGCGCCAATCCGTCACCGCCCGCGCAGAGGAGCGCCGCCTGGTCCAGCGGTTCACGAAGTGGATCTGGGTCGAGCGGTGCGAGGACTACGCGCCGTACTGCATCCCCGTCCCCGGCGACGCGGGCCTGATCCTCTGCGATGCCTACGACGAGCGTACATGCACTCTCGTCGAGGCGAAGTCGGGCACCTCGCGCGCGATGGTCCGGATGGCCGTCGGCCAGTTGTTCGACTACGCGAACTCGATCCGCAGCTACACCAGCGCGACGCCGCGACTCAGACTGCTCGTGCCACGACGCCTGCCGCCGGACCTAGAAGCGTTCGTGCTCGCCATGGGCGTAGGCGTGTTCTGGCGCCGAGCACGCTCGTTCGACGAGCGCCGCCCTACGGCCTCGCCGTCCCTCGGTCTCCGGAAGTAGGAACCGGCGGTGCGAGAGCACCGCCGGTTCGAGACGTCGGGTCGTTCGTGTCAGACGCTCGGAGCGCCGGACGCCGCGTCGGCCGCGGGAACGGTCTCCGTCGGCGCGGGGGCCTTCCCCTTCGACTTCGGCGTCTTCGGCTTCGGCGCGTCGGCCGGGCCGCCCGTCAGCCGCATCCACAGGAAGCCGTTGATGCTGGCCTGCCCGGTGATCTCGGACGCGAGCTTCGACAGCGAGCGGAACTCCCGCCCGTCGTACCGGAACCCGTCGTCGAGCACCGTCACCCGGTAGTCCTTCCCCTTGTAGGGGCGGACGAGCGTCGTCCCCGCAGCGGGGAGCCGCGGGTCCCGCGGCCTCGCGCCGGGGGCCGCCGGGGCGTCCTTCACCACCACGAGCTTCGGGGCCTTGCGGGGCGAGCCCTTCGAGGGCTTCCCCACGGTCTTCGTCTGCTTCTTCGCGTGCTTCATCTGAGCACCTCCTTGGTCCGGACATTCGCTCCGGTTGCGCCCCGACCTCAAGTCGTCGCCGCCGTGGAATCGAGGCGGACTCTGACTTCCGCGGGAGCGGGCGGAACGACCTTGCCTTCGGCCGGAGGACGGGGACCGCGTCACGCCGCGTCCCCCGCGAGCCACACGTCGAAGTCCTGGCTCGTCCGGTAGAGCGCGGTCTCCGCGTCGTAGTCCCACCGCTCCGCGACGAGGAAGCAGCCCTGGACGTCGAGGCCCGCCGCGGCGCCCACGTGACCGGACAGCGCCGCGCGGACGGCGTGCCCGAGCGCCGTCGCATCCGCCCGCGTCTTCCCCCACGAGTCGACCTGCACGCGGCGGGACGCCACATCGGTCGGACCGTCGAGAGCGACGTCGTCCTCGCCGGAGACCTCGGTGAACACGACGGCCGGGACCGCGCCCGCCTGCGGGAGGACCTCGGTGTAGACCCGGTCCGCTGCGACGGCCGCGACGCCGGCGTCGCCCGTGAGCACCAGGCGGAGGTACTTCCCGAGCGTCACGAGCGGAGCGCCTCCGCCGCCTTCCGGGAGATCGTCCCGGACTCGGCCTGCCGGGCGAGCCGCCGGGCCGTCGCGGCGATCGACTTCCAGAGCTCCTCGCCGGCGAGCTGGACGGCCGCCTCCTTGTTCACCTCGAAGGCGGGCGTCAGGAAGCGGACCGGCGACTGCCGCGCGGAGCCGAACTCGACGAACTTCATGTACCAGTGGCGGCGGTCGGGCCCGACTGTGACGGACGCCTCGGTCGCGACCGACGACTTCACAGCGCGCGCGGCGATCGAGTCGGCGCCCGGGCCCATCGTGAGGGACTCGCCGGACCTCCTCTGCTTCATCGAGCCGCGCCGGCGGGGGTCGGTCCCGCGGCGGGCTCGCGCGCGGGCGTCGCGCACGATGGGCTGCGCCGCCCTTCGGAGTGCCGCGAGGACGACGTTCCGGCGCAGCGACGCCGGGATCTCGGCGAGCGCCGTTTCGAGCTCCCGCAGGCCGACGACGGCGACGTCCGCCACGGTTACCGCCCCTCCGTTCGCGCGCGGCCGACGACGAGCAGGGCCTCGCAACGGCCGTCCTCTGCGACCGAGACGACGTCGTACTCGCGGCCGTCGTGGACGACCCGGTGGAGCGGCGTCACGTCGTCGCGCCAGCGGATGGTGAAGCGGACCTCGCCCGACGCGACCCACTGCTGCTGCCCGAACCCCTCGCGACCGCCGAGCGGCTCAACGCGCGCCCACACGGTGGCGAGCGGGAGCCATCGGACGACGCTCTGGCCGGAGTCGTCCGTCTCCTCGTGGCGCCGATCGAGGCGGACACGGCGGTCGAGCAGGCCGGCGCGGACCGTCACGCCGCGAACCTCCGGACGACGAAGGGCCCGAGGAGCCACTCCGCTGTGTGCGGGACCGCCTGCATGACGGTCGGGGCGACAGACTCGCGGTTCGCGTAGAGCGTTCCTACCAGGAGGAGGACGGCGCGCTTCACGGCGTCGGGGACGTCGGCGGGGTCGCCGTAACCGCAGGTGAAGTCCACGGCGACGGCGTCCGGCACGTCGCGCGTCGCGGGCCAGGACTTCCCGTAGGCCGGGACGACCTCGCCCGGCGTCTCGGCGATGCGAACCGTGTAGTCGGCCGGAGCCAGGACCTGTGCGACGCCCGCGGTGTCCACGTACGAGACGCCCTCGACCGACGCGAGCGGCGGGTGCGGGAGGAGGAGCGCCCCGTCCGGGAAGCGCGCGAACGTCGCGCGCCAGCGCTGCGTCACGAACCGCCGCCTGCAGAACGCCTCGGCCTGCGCGGTCGCCGCAGCGACGAGCGAGGCGACGAGTGCCGCTTCCTCCGGGTGCTCAGAGCGCAGGTGGACCTGCGCCTCCTCGAGCGACACCACCGGCGCGGCCGGAGCTCCGAGGAGGACGAGGCCCACGGGACGCTCCCGGCCTACGGCACATACCGGCGATCGCCGCGGACGACGTACGCCGCGCCGAGCTTCGCGTTCTCGTCGATCCCGAGGACCGCGGTGACGTGCGTGTAGCCGTTCTTGTGGTCGAGCTCGTCGGAGCGCTTCTCGATCTCGACGTCCGCCGGCGGGTTCCCGCCCGCGCCGACCGAGGTGACCGGCGCGCCGAGGTCCTTCGCGCCCGTCCCCGCGGCGTCCTTCGCCTGGCGGAGCTGCACAGTGAGGACCTTCGCCGCGGTCACGGCGCCCGCCTTCGCGAGCACCGCGAACCGCCCGGCGTCCGCGACGTCGATCCACGAGCCGGTGACGTCGGCCGTCCCGACGTCCTGCGGCGGGACGATGCAGTCGAAGGCGAGCGCCTCGGTCAGCTTCCTGGGCATGGGGGTTCTCCTCGGTCAGGCGGGGACGAGCGGTTCCGGGGACTACGGGACGTCGAGCGCGACGAACGGGCTGTAGGACTCCCCGTCCTCCTGCTTGATCGCGCCGTCGAGCCAGGGTCCGCCGTCGACGGTCTTGAAGGCCTTCACGACGGTCTTGTTCTGCTTGAAGAGCGCGTGCTCGGACGCGGCGATCGTCACGTCCACGCCGTCCTTGATGACGTAGTAGGCGGGGACCATGAGGAGCACGTCGCCGAGCGAGCCGAGCGCGGGGCTCCGGTAGTTCCGGACGACCGGGCGGCCGAGGAGCGTCGAGGGGCTTCCGCCGCGCGCGTCCTCCTGCCAGATCAGGTGGCCGGCCGTGTCCTCCATCTGGCGGAGCTTCGGGATGACGCGCGGGTTGACGACCCAGATCGCCTCGCCGTCCTCGAGGAGCTTCTCCTCGAGCGCGACGAGGTCGGCGTACGTGACGTTCGCAGCCTGCGCGCGGGCGACCTTGAGGAGCGCCTTCGAGGCGAGGACGCCGAGGGGGCGGCCGTTGCCGCCGATCCCGCGGAGGAACTCCTTGTCCTCGGCAGCGACCAGCGCGCCGCGGAGCATCCGCTCGATGAGCGCGTTCGCGGAGCGCCAGTTCCGGAGCAGCTTGTCGGTCACGACGATGTGCGCCGCGACCTCCTTGGGCGTCCAGCGCGTCTCCTTGAGCTTCGCGTTGGTCTCCGGCTTGTCGCCGCCCTCGCTGATCCAGTCCACCTCGACGCCGCCGTAGAGGTTGCCGGTCGTGCCCTGGTTGAGGGACGGGAGCACGAGGTCGGCGTCGGGCGATTCGCCCGCGGGGACGACCGTCGCGCGCGGGCGCATGATCGCCTCCTGCGGCGCGACCTCCTTGAGGGTCGGGTTGATCTCGTCGGGGATCGCGATGCCGCCGGACTCGCCCGTGCCCATCTCCATGAGGGCCTGAATGCGGGAGTCCTCGGGCTTGAAGCGGGCGCAGTAGACGAGCTCGCCGACGCACGTGAAGCCGGGGTTCTCGACCGGCGTGCGCGTCACGTTCGCGGCGGGCTTCGGGGCGTCCGCGTCCGCCCGCGCGTGCTTGACGAGCTCGGCGTCCGGGCGCGGCTTCGACGGGACCGGGTCCACGCGGTCGATGAGCGCGCGGTCGGACTCGACGAACTCCAGCCGCTCGATCTGCTTCACGAGCGCCTCGGACTGGCCCTTCAGGTCCACGAAGGACTTCTCGTCCTCCGCGTTGAAGTCCGGCTTCTCGGCGAGGGCGCCCATCTTGGCGTTGAGCTCCTTGCGGGCGCGCTTCAGTTCGAGGACCTTGCTCATGGCTGCTGCCTCCGGGGATCTGGTCACGTCGACACGGCCGAGCATCGGGCCGCGTCAGAGTCGATCAAGTCGCGAGACGGAGCGCCTCCACGATGCGCCGGCGCTGGGCGAGCGGCATCACGTCGCGGACGGACGCCTCCACGCGCGGCGGCGCGATCTCGGCGATGCGCGGGGCGGCCGGCGACTCGGCGGCACTGGCGCCCGCGGCGGACGCCGCGAGCTGCGCGGGAACGTGGCGGAACCGGTGGAGGCCGAACACCTGCGCCTCCTTCTCGGGCTTCGTGACGACGTCGGCGAACCCCTCGGCGACGGCCTCCGCGGCCGTCATCCACCACTCGCCGCCCGCGTCGGCGACCTTCTGCTCGACCGTCGCGGCCCGGCGTCCGGTGCGGCGCTGGTAGGTCGTCAGCATCGAGGACCACGCCTTGTCGAGGATCTCGGCCTGGCGGCGGAGCTCGGGGGCGTCGCCCATGAGCGCCGTCCACGGGCGGTGCACCATGACCATCGCGTTCTCGGCGATCGCGATGCGGTTCCCAGCCATGGCGACGAGCGTCGCGGCGGAGGCCGCGATCCCGTCGATGTGGACGGTGACGTTCGCCGGGAACCGTGCCACCGCGTTGTAGACGGCGATCCCCTCGAAGACGTCGCCGCCCGGGCTGTTGATCCGGACGGCGAGTTCCGGGACGTCGCCGAGCGCGCGGAGATCATCGATCACCTGCTTCGCGAGGACACCGCCGAACATGTCCACGCCGAGGACGTCGTAGAGGTAGAGGGTCGGCGCGGGCGCGGCGTCGTCCGCCTGCGCGAGCACGTAGCCGCGGCCGCCCTGGAGCGGGGTCGTCATGAGGGGTTCTCCTTCTGCGGGTCGGGCGCCTCGGGTTCCGGGGCGGCGGGCCTCGTGGCCGCGGAGTCCGGCGGCGCGGTGCCCCCCGGCGGCTCGCCGGCGCGGGTCATGTTGAGCGGCTGCAGGTAGACGTCGCCCTCGGGGCCGATGCCGTTCAGGTTCTCCAGGCGGCGGATGTCGTTGACCGACCACCAGCCCCACTGGCGCCCCTGCGCGTAGCCCGCCATGCGCGCCGCGAAGTCGCCGCGGAGGAGGCCGGCGACGTTGTGCTCGGCGAAGAACCGGGTGCGCTCGGAGGGCAGGAGGAGGTCCCGCGCGATCGTCTGCTCGAAGCGGACGAGCCACGGACGCAGCGTGTAGACCACGAACTCCAGGGACGCCTGCTCCATGTTGGCGCGCGGCTGCGCCTGCGTGTCGTAGAGCATGTGGAGCGGCACGCGGAAGAGGCGCGCGATCTCGGCGACCTGGAACTTCTTCAGTTCGAGGAACTGCAGGTCCTCGAACGTCATCCCCACCTTCTCGAACTTGGCACCCTGCTCCAGGATCACGGTCTTCCCGGCGTTCGTGACGCCGGCGTAGGCGTCGTCCCACGAGGACTTGAAGCGCTGGTACTCCGGGTCCTCCATGACGTGGGGGTGCGTGACGATCCCGGCGATGCGGGCGCCGTTCTTCAGCGCCGACGCGGTGTTCTGCTCGAGGGCGATCGCGAGGCCGACGGACTCGCGCGCGAGGGCGACCGGCGACAGCCCGGTCGCCCCGCCCCAGGAGAGGCCCGGGATCCGCCAGACCTGATCCGCGCGGAGCGTCTCCGGCCGGACGCCCGGCTCCGAGACCCGGAACACGAGCGGCCCGTCACGCCGGGGGCGCTCCGGCTGGATGGTCCCCGGCGCGAGCGGCCAGATCTCGCGCACGTCGCCGCCGCCGTCTCGGACCACACGCGCGTAGGCGTTCCCGCGCAGCAGCACGTGCGCGCAGAGCGTCTCGCGGACGGACTGCGCCGTCGCCTCGTCGTTGCAGAGCGTGTGGAGGATCGGTGAGAGCGGGTGCTCGGCGGCGGGCCGCTTGTCACCGTTCGTCTGCCGCTCGAAGACCATGAGCGGCAGCGTCGAGATCGACTCCGCGAGCACCTTGACGCAGGAGAGGACCGCCGTGACGCGGAGGGCGGTCTGGTCGGTGACGCTCACGCCCGAGAGCGTCGGCCGCCCGACGCCGGGCCACTTCCAGAAGGACTCGGGCGGCTCCTCAGAGAGAAGGAACGCGCGGGCGCCGGCCCGAAGGCGCGAGACGAGGCTGCGTCGGGACGGAGCGTCCGGCATCGCCCCGAGTCTCAGCGAGGTGCAGAGTCGTTCCAGTCCGTATCGACAACGCTGACTGTGCGCTCTCTTGACCAACAGGCATCGAGACCGTAGTGTTCCTCACGGCGCTCCAAGTGGATCGCCATGAGAGGAGGATCGGAATGGTGTCGAAGGGTGTGTGGACGCCGTTGATCAGCAGTTTCGCTGTCGGCGCTGTCTTCGCGAGCGGACTGGTCGCGCTCGTCTCGTGTAGCGGTGGCTCAGGACCGATCGTCGGGCGCTCGTGGACCGAGGAGCACCGGTCCAACGGCACCCTCGTTTCGAGCATCACGCTCACCATCACCGCCGTGGGGCCCCCGACGACGCTCGGCGTCACCTCGACAGGTGGTGCCACCGTAACGGCGACTGCGGGCGGCACGGGCGGGTCGGGCTCGACGCCGCCGTCGATCTCCGTCCCCGCCGGGACGCTCACGGGAACGGTCGCAGTCCAGAGCAGCCCGCCCGGTTTCGGCGGAAACAAGAAGCTGACCTTCTGGGATTCGTTCAAGTAGCCCGCAACGAGATACCGATCAGGAGGAAAACCATGAGCATCAACATCACGAAGAGAGTCGTCGCGGGAGTGTCCGGGGCCGTCGTCGTCGTCGCGGCAGCGATGGCGTTCGCGGGCTGGGAGGACTGGTACCCGTCCAACATCGACGCCACGATCGAACTCGAGCACAACCTCGGCTACGGTGGCCCGGGCCCGACAACGATCCTCAAGGTCCACCGCGGCGCCGCCTCGGGCGGATCGCAGTCGCTCCAGTTCGATCTGACGATCGCCGCGGAAGACGTGCTGAGTTCTGCCGTGCTGGAGACCTGCACGGACACGAACAGCAACGGCGTCCTCGATCCGGCAGAGTGGTCGACCGCGGCGACTGCGTCCATCTCCCAGTCCGGGGGGCTCACCACGGCTTCGACACCGACGGTCACCGTGAGCACGGCGCTGGACGGTTACCGCGTGCGCTACCTGCGGAGCGACATCGGCGAGACGCGCGAGATCTGGAAGAACAACCCGGAGAAGTCGCTTCCGACCGAGTAGCTCCCGCGCTTCGAAGTTTCGGATACGACAGGCCAGCGCGTCGCCGCGCTGGCCTGTCTCGTCTCAGCCGACCACTCGCACGCCCCGATGTGCGTAGGGCGAAGCGGGCCGGTCCCCGAGCACCATGAGCCGCGAGAGCGCCGTCACCGCAGCGACGACCCCGTCGATCCGCCGCGTCCCCTGCGCGACGCCGCCCGGCTTCACCGGCTTGATGTTCCCGGCGGGATCCGTCGCGACCTCGCAGTTCGCCACGCACCACCTCATGACGGGGTTCCCGTCGTGGCGGATCCGGCGCGATCGGACGAGCGCCTCGAAGAGCTTCGACGGACCCGAGAGCGACGCGTAGCCCTGGCGGACCTCGACCATCTGCACGCCCGCCGCGGTGAGCGACGACGCGAGGTGGTTCGCGTTCCACGGGTCGTAGCCGACCTGCGCGAGCCCCTTGTGCTTCGCGCGGATCTCCTCGAGCACCACGCGGTAGACCTCCGCGTAGTCGACGACGTTCCCCTCGGTGACGCGGAGCCAGCCCTCGCGCGCCCACACGTCGTACGGGACGCGGTCCTTCCGCGCGCGCTCGTGGAGGATCTCGCGCGGGAGGAAGAAGTGCGGCACGAGCTCGACCTCGTAGTCGAGGACGAGTCGGTGCTCGACCTTCGGCGTCGGTCCCGCCGCGGCCGCCGCCGGTGTTCCCGCGGAGGCGGCCTCCGGCAGTTCCACGACGAGCGTCTCCGCAGGCCGCGCACGGTCACTCCGGCGGAACGCCAGGACGATCGCCGTGAGGTCCGCCGACGCCGAGAGGTCGAGGCCCGCACAGCAGGGAAGCGTTGCGAGGTCCGTCGCGGGCTCGGTCCGGCGGCAGGCCTCCCACGCTTCGGGCGCGATCCAGACCGTCCGGCTCTCCGTCCAGATGTTGAGCTCCAGGCGCAGGAAGCTGTTTCGCTTCCGCGGCTCGGCCTGCGCCGCGGCGCACTCTGCGCGCATGTACTCCAGCGACTTCGTGACCCCGAGGGAGGGGTTCGACGCGCGCCAGGTCCGCTCGTCGGTCCAGTCGGCCCCGGGGTCGCTCTCAAAGATGACCGGCAGGTACTGCTCGTCCTCGATGACGCCGTCGCGGACCTTCTTCGCGTACTCGTACTCCTCGTAGCAGATCGACTCGCGGTCGTCGCCCGCCGTCGTGATGATGAAGACGACCGGCTGGCGCCGCGCGGACGTGCCCTTGTAGAGCGTGTCGTAGAGGTCGCGCGTCCGCTGCGTGTGGAACTCGTCCAAGATGAGCCCGTGCACGTTGAACCCGTGCTTCGTACCGACCTCGGACGACACCGCCTTGAAGGTCGAGTTCGTCGCGGTCTGGACGATCGCGTTGCGGAGCACCGTGATGTCGGCGTCCTTCAGGAACTTCGGGTTCTCGCGAGCCATGACGGCGGCGTCGCCGAAGACGATCCGCGCCTGGTCTCGATCGGCCGCCGCGGCGTAGACCTCGGCGCCCGGCTCGTCGTCGCCGAACGCGAGGAGGAGGCCCATCCCGGAGGCGAGTCCCGACTTCCCGTTCTTCTTCCCGACCTCGAGGAACGCCTTCCGGAACCGCCGCGTGCCGTCCGCGCGCTTCCATCCGAAGAGCGGGCGGACAATCAGGTCGCGCTGCCACGGGAGGAGCTCGAAGGGCTGCCCCGCGAAGTCACCCTTCACGTGGCGCAGGTACGCCGGGAAGAAGTCGCACGCCTGGTCCGCGGCCGCGGCGTCGAAGTGGTACCGCCCGCCGGCGTCATCGAGGCGGAGCGATGCTCCGGGCCAGCGCTCCCACGGCGGTGGACCGTCGCCCCACCAGTTCGCGGGCGGCGGCGCGGTTCGGCGACGGCGGCGCGCAGTCATCGTCCCGGGCAGAGGAGGAAGCCGACGACGAGAAGCGCCAGCGCCGCGAGCACCGCGCGGTCCTCCCACGCGCCGGGGAGCATCCCGCGGAGCCACTCGACGAAGCCGCTCCGCTCCGGCGTGCGCGGCGTCTCGGTCGGCGCGGCGTACCGGACAGGGATCCCGAGCGCCTCGGCCGTCGCGATCTCCTCGCGCATGCCCGCCGAGACGGGTCCGACGACGAGGACCTCGTGGGACATCGCGAGCCAACGGCGTCCGGCCTCCATGCCGAGCGCGCGCTCGTTCGCGTCGGCGTCGTCGAGGATCTCCGGGTAGAGGAGGTGCGGCGCGAACGGCGCGTCGCCGGCGCGGAGCACCTCGCGGCACGCTGCCCGGGCGAGCACCACGTTCGCGGCGACGTCACCGCGGTAGGGCGAGCAGACGAAGACGCGCTTCACGCTGCCTCCTCCTGCGCCGACGCGGCGCACACGGGCCTCTCCGTCGCATGGATCTGCGGCTCCGGGGACGACGCCGCCGTGGTCACGAGCTCGACGGCGACCGTCCCGCCCTTCGGTTCGCGCTTGTCCCAGAGCACGTGACAGCTGCGGCAGAGCCATCGAACGCGAAGTGGCTCGGCGTAGTCGAAGTGCGCGCCCTCGATCCGGTCCGACTCCGTCCCGCACTCCTCGCACCGGGTCGGACGGATGAGCGTGCCCGCGCTGACGTGGTACCTGACGGTCCGTTGTGCCCGCGCCTCCGCCGTCGGCCTGCGGAGGACCCGCCGTCCGGTGGTCTGCGCGCGCACCTTGCATGCCTGCGAGCAGAACCGCCGCCCGAGATGACCGATCGGCCCGAACACGACGCCGCACTCCGCACAGTGCCGGAAGCGCTGGCGCTTCCTGTTCCCGCCGATCCGTCCGCATCGCAACTCGACGCGAGCGCCGATGCGCAGAATGTCGTCCGGGCTACGCACGGACGGCCTCTTGCCCGGTCAGCCGCGACCACCTGGCGACGATGACGTCCACGTACTTCGGATCGAGCTCGATCGCGTAGCAACGCCGCCCCGTCGTCTCGGCCGCGGCGATCGCGGAGCCCGAGCCGCCGAAGGGCTCGTAGAACGCCTCCCCGGGCTCCAGGTGGTTCTCGATCGGCCGCGTGTAGAGGGCGACCGGCTTCTGCGTCGGGTGGTCGACCTTCTCCTCGCGCTCGCCGGCGGGGTTCATGAGCATCTTGGGCGAGGCGGCGTCCCAGATCGTCGACTGGTCGCGCGAGCCTCGGAACTTCGCCGCGCCGTCCTTCCGCGCGTACCAGCAGGGCTCGTGCTGCCAGTGGTAGTGCTGGCGCGAGAGGACGAAGTGGGGCTTCCTCCAGATGATCTGCTGCTTCAGCTCGAAGCCGATCCTGCGGAGACCCGAGCCGACCTCGACCGAGAACGCGGACGCGTGCCACACGTACGCCGTGTCGAGCGACGGGACCAGCTCGAACGCGTCCGACCAGTCGGCTTTCGTGTCGCCGGAGATCGCGGTGTTCCGGTGGCCGTCCCCGCGCTGCAGGTACGACGGCTCCGCCGCTCCGAGCCCGTTCAGCCCCGCGCGGTCGCGCCACTCCATGTCGAGCGAGACGCCGTACGGCGGGTCGGTCAGGAGCAGCCGCGGGGCCGTGCCGTCGAGAACGCGACGCACGTCCTCTGCGTTCGTCGAGTCGCCGCAGAGGAGCCGGTGTCGGCCGAGGATGAAGAGGTCGCCCCGCTTCGCCGTCGGTTCGGCGGGAGGCTCGGGCACGTCGTCGGGATCCCCGCCGCCTCCGGGCGTCCGGAGCATCCGCTCGAGCTCCGCGGTGCTGAAGCCGCAGGCCGCGCGCAGACGCTCATCGACGCCGGCGAGGGCCTGCGCGAGCAGGTCCTCGTCCCAGCCGGCCAGCTCCGCGGTGCGGTTCGCCGCGACGGCGTACGCGCGCAGTTCCTCGCCCGAGAGGTCCGTGACGACAACGGCCATCGTCTCCCAGCCGAGGCGCTTCGCCGCTTCGAGCCGCCCGTTCCCGTCCCACACGACGCCGTCGCGGTCGATGACGATCGGGAACTGCTGGCCGAATGCCCTCAGGCTGTCCATCACCGCCTGCACGTTGCGCTCCGGGTGCGTACGCGCGTTCGCGGCGTTCGCGAGGAGGTCGGCGACCTTCCGGTGCTCGACGTGCATCGGTCTCGCTGTGGTGCTCATGCGGCTCCGATCCGGCGCCCCTGATGGAGGTGCCATGCGTCGTGGAGCGCGGCCTGGACGACGGCGACCAGGAACGCGCGCCGCTCCGGACGGCGCTCCCGCGCGATCAGGTCCGCGAGCCGGTCGAGCACGCGGTGGCAGGAGCGGCACACGCTCACGAGGTTGCGCGGACGGTCGTCGCGGCTCAGGCGGTAGGGCTCGACGTGGTGGACGTCGAGTCGCCCGCCGCGCGCGCCGCAGCCGACGCAGAAGTCGTTGTTCGCGGCCAGGAACGCTCGCCGCTTGCTGTTCCACTGCGGCCGCCTTCCGCGCACGGCGTCGACCGGCGCCATCGCGCGGTACGCGTCGTCGCGGCAGCGCCGCGAGCAGTAGTGGCCGCTCGAGTTGCTCCGCGGGCGCGGTGTCCACGAGAACGACGCGCCGCACGACGCGCAGATCCGAACCTCGCGTTGGTAGCGGCGCCGCGACAGGTTCCCGCAGCGCGCGGAGCAGTAGCGGCGGTCGGCGTCCGAGGGGAAGCGGTAGAAGGCGGCCCCGCACCTCGCGCACGATGCGTGCGAACCGCGGCGGCGCGTCGTGGACGTCACCGGCGCGGCCCTCGGATCGTGGCCTGAACCTGCGCGCCGATGTACTGCTCGGCGAGCGGGTCGACCGTGCCGTCGTCGCGGCAGATCCCGTGCGAACGGAGCACCGGCGCGAGCGCCTCGGCCTGGTGCGGCGGAACGTCGGCGAGCTCGGCCCACGCTCGCACGAGCGCCTTCTCAGGACGCGTGCGGTCCGGCACGAGCGGCCACGCGACGGCGAGCCGCTGCGCGGCGACGTTGTCCCGGAGGTAGACGAGCGCGGCGGGCTTCACGGCGTCGCCTCCCGCCGGCGCTTCCCGGCGACGAGGCTGAAGAAGCGCCGCTGGTTCGCGTCGCCCTCCGTCGCCTGCTCCGCGTCCGCCCGGACGCGCGTCGCGGCGGCCGGCGTCAGCCCGAACTCCAGGAGGAGCCGCCGGAGCTCGACCTCGGCCTTCTCCATCGCGATCGCGTGGGGGTTCCGGTAGAGGTCGCCCTTCGCGTCGGCGAGGACCTCGCCCATCTCGCGCACCTTGGCCGCGAGGCGGAGGTACCGGACCTTCGCGCGCACGAGGAGTTCGAGGGCGTCGCCCTGCTCGCGCAGGAGGACACCCATCGCGGCGAGGCGCTGGCCGAGCGCGTCCCACTCGGCGCGCTCGCGGGCGTCCAGCCCGGTCGGCGGATCGGGGACGCCGGCCGTGCCGCGCGGTTCCGTCGGGCTGTTCCGGCACGGCTGGTACGTCCCGCGCGACCGCTTCATCGCGGAGGGGAGCGGAGGGGGACCGCGTCTACCCACAGGGCACCTCTGCCGCGAAGTGGTGCGAGAAGGGACTGTTCGTGCGGAGGCGAGCGTTCAGTCGCTCGCGCCAGCCGCGCCGCTCGTTGCCTTTGATCGTGTTGCAGATGAAGTGCGCGAGCTGGACGTTCTCCTGGCGGTGGAGTCCGCCGAGCGCGAGCGGGACGATGTGGTCGAGCGTCGCGATCCAGTCGTGCCCGGCATCGCTGCAGATCCGGAAGCCGCAGATGCCGCACTGGTTCCGGGACCGGCGCACCACGTCGTTCCAGCTCACGTTCGACCGGAAGCCCTGGCGCTCCGACGCGCGGCGGTTGCGGCGCGCTGCTCGGTTGCAGCAGCGCGGGGAGCAGAACACGTACCGCGCCTCGGGCATCGCGAGGAAGGACGCCCCGCACTCGATGCAGTCGCGCGGCACCCCCTCGACGTTTCGGAGGCGGCTCCACATCCGGGCACGAGACGCGTCCCGGGGGCAGTTCCGCCAGCAGACGTTGCGCGGCTCGTCGGAGGCGAACCAGCCGCCGCACGCGACGCAGGTTCGCTCGACGAGTACCTCAGGCTCCGCGGCAACAAGTCCATCGGACCGGGCCCTCCGCTCGTGCGCTGCCGTCATCGCGCAGTCGCGGGAGCAGTACGAGAGGCGGTCGCTCGCCTTCGGGAGGAAGGTCACTCCGCAGCTCTGGCAGACGCAGCGCGGACGCTCGCGCGAGCGAACGTCGCACGCATGGCAGCGCCCGCCGCGGTCCACGCACGGACTCGCGCAGTCGACGCACGGCCACCGGCGGGTCGGCACGAGTCCGCAGCCGTAGCACGCTCGGCGGCGGTGCTCGTACCGCGCCCGCGGCTGGAACACCGCGTGGCAGAACCGGCAGGCCCGGGGTCGGTTCCAGCGAGGGTTGGCGGCGTAGCGGCGCCTCGAGTACTCGACGTCGCGCGCTGCCCGATGCTGCGCCTGGCATTCGCGGCAGCGGCGGTGCGGTCCGCGGCCGGTGAGGCCTGCGCCGCAATCTACGCATGAACGGGCGCGTCCACGGACCGGACGGCACGTGATGCAACGCCGAGGAGGACGCCCAGGGCGTCCGATGCGTCCCGGCAGACTCGCGCCGCACGTGACGCAGGAGCCCGGCGCGCTCGCCCGGAGGTTCGAAACCTGCACGCGAGTCCCAAATAGGCGCGCGTCGGTCCCGCAGGGCTCGATGCCCGCGTCGAGGTTCCCCCCCAGGCCTGCCACCTCGTCACGCATGGGCGAGGGCTTCCTCGGCGGCATCGACCTCGTCGTCGTCGAACGCGGGCTGCTCATCCGGCAGTTCGGCGACGGCGGGCGCGGCGGTCACGCGCCGCCACCCGTCGCCGTCGTCCGCGTACACGCGCACCGTGGGCGCGTCGGGCGCGTCCGGGCGGCGCGCGACGCACCACGCCACCATCGCCGCGACGCGCGGGCCCG
>JAJVHW010000053.1 GCA_022072415.1 Planctomycetota bacterium | reverse complement strand
CGAGCGCGGCGCCGAAGCCGAGCGCGACGGCCGCGACGAGCGTCCACCGGATCCGGCGGAGCCGGGCGCGGTGGTCGTCCCGCACCGCGGGGTCGCGCACGTAGCTCTCGATGAACTCCGCGCGGCTCGCGATCGAGAAGTGCCGCCAGGTGTGCCGGCCCGCGTCGGCGCCGGCGTCCTCGGCGATCCGGAGGAGCGCGCGGGCGAGCGGATGCGTCGCCGCGCGCCGGCCGAGTTCCTCGCCGCCGGCCGCCGCGGCGGGGCCCGTCTCCACCGCGAACACGTCGGCCTCCTGCTCGAACCGCCGCGACACCCATCCCACCGCGCCGCCGAGCCAGAGCGCGACGAAGAGGACGAGGAACACGAGCGGGTGCATCCCGGCGAAGAGCGCGCCGAGCGCCTCGCCGAACCCTCCCGGGACGAGGCCGAGCAGCGCCACGATCGACGTGAGCCCGAGCAGCAGCGGCACGTGGTGACGCACCGCGTGCCCCGCCTCGTGCGCGAACACGGCCTCGGCCTCGTCCGGGTCGAGGAGGTCGATCAGGGCGTCCGTCACGAACACGTAGCGGAACCCCGGCAGCGCGCCGACGACGGCCGCGTTCGCGTGTCCGCCGCCGGTGTGCCACACGAGGATGTCGTTCGCGCGGAGCCCGATGCGCTTCGCGTACGCCTCGAACCGGTCGCGGAGCGGGCCGGGCGGGAGCGGGGTCGTCTTCCAGAGGAACCGCAGCGCGAACGGGAGGACGAGGAGCAGCGCCGCCATCGTGGCGAGGCTGAAGAGGATCGCCGCCGCGGGCGCCCCGTCCACCTCGAGCCAGAGACGGCCCCACGCCGTGGACGCGTCGGCGCGGGCGAGGGACTCCTGCACACCGGTCAGCACGAG
Source organism: Planctomycetota bacterium (assembly GCA_022072415.1). Taxonomy (GTDB): domain Bacteria; phylum Planctomycetota; class JAJSAM01; order JAJSAM01; family JAJVHW01; genus JAJVHW01. The sequence continues at coordinate 16,169 of JAJVHW010000053.1, read as the reverse complement.
GGCGGGGAGGAGCGCGAGGAGCGACGTGCGTCCCGCGAACGAGATCCACGCGAGGAGCGACTCCGGCGCCGCGCCGACCCGCGCGGCGGGGCCGTGGAGCGCGATCCGCCAGAGCGTCCGGAGTCCGAGAAACGGGATCAGGCGCACGGCGACCGACACGAACGGCCAGTCGTCGATCCCGAGCGCGCGGTCGAGCCCCCGTCCGCCGCACGGCTGCGCCCAGAGCGCGAACGCGAGGAGCGACGCGATGCGCCCCGCGTCGGCCGACGCGCCGAGGATCGCTCCGGAGAGACGGTCGTCGGCTCCGTGGAGCTTCGCGCGGACCACCACGCCCGCCACCGCGGCCGCGCCGGCGCCCGCGGCGAGGACGAGGAGCCCCGGGATCCAGTGGACGCCCGTCCACGGGACGCCCGGGACCTCCGCGGTCGCCATCAGCGCGAGCAGGTACTGGAGGAACGCGAGCATGCGCTCAGCGCGACTCCGGCGGGGCGGCGGCGCGTCGCGCGCGTCGTTCGGCGAGGTAGGTGTCGATCACGAGTTGCGCGACATGGTAGGTGGTCACCGGCAGGAGCGCCGCGGGATCGGCGGGGAAGTGGCGCGTCAGCACGTGCACTCCCACGAAGATCGACTTCTGCGACCCGCCGAACGCGGCGGCGACCGCGTCGTCGTCGGGAAGCCCGGCCATGCGTCCCGCGCGGCGCGCCGCGACGAGACCCGCGACGTGCAGCCCCGCGGAGAGGAGCGCGATCCCGGCGCACGCCGCTGGCGCCGCCCGCACGGAGGGGGCGAGCTTCGACGTCGCGATGAGCAGGATCGCGAGGACGAGGACCTGCGCCGCGGCCGAGATCGCGGGCTTCCGCGCGTCGGCGAACGCGTGGAACGGGATCCGGAGCAGTTGCCCCGCGGCGACGGGCAGCACGACCACCACGAACAGGTTCCACGCCATCCCGAGGAGCGGGATGTCGCGCGCCGCGCCGCGCCCGAGGACGAGTCCGACGATCGCCGGGAGCAGCGCGACGCTCGCGAGCGTGCCGACCACCGTCCACACGAGCGAGAGCGCGTCGTTGCCCCGGGCGAGGCGCGTGCAGACCGTCGCCGTGGCGAGCGTCGTCGGGAGCGCGCCGAGGACCACGAAGCCGGGCAGCACCCCCGGCGGCACGGCGTCGCCTCCGGCGGCCGTCGTCAGGTGCGCCGCGAGCGTGCAGAGGAGGGGCATCAGCACGAACCCCGCGGCCGCCGCCACCGCGAGCCCGCGCGCGTTCGCCGTCGCGGTCCGGAGCCGCTCGAAGGGGAGCGTGAACGAGATCAGCGCGAGCACGGCGACGAGGAGCGCCGTCTGTCCCGGGGCGAGGACGGCGCCGGCCGCCGGGAACGCGATCCCGCCAAAGACCACCAGCGCGAGCCCGAGCCGGAACATCCCCTCATCCCATCGGGGACGGGGGCGGATGGGGCGGGAATCCCCGGGGCACCCGGGTCACCGTGCGATTTCGCACGATTCCGGGGACACCCGTCGGCGGCGGGTGCTAGGTTGGACGGCGCGCCGCGGGGCTGAACGTCGGAAGCCGACCGGGCGCAGTGCGGAATCCACCCCTTGCCACAGCTCATCGTCCACTCGGCCGACGGTCGCCGCGCCGAGGTCGCCCTGAAAGACCGGCCCGCCTGGATCGGGCGGAGCCGGGAAAACGAAGTTCCGATCGCGGACGGCCGCGCGAGCCGGAAGCACTGCGCCGTCGAGCCCGGTCAGGGCGCGTGGTGGGTGGTGGACAACGGCTCGTCGAACGGCACGCTGCTGAACGGCAAGCTCGTCGAGCGCGCGCGGCTCGAGCCCGGCGACCTGATCGAGATCGGGTCCACGCGCATCTGGTTCGACCGGGTGGACGACGCGGCCGAGGCCACGCGGACCATGATCGCCCCGGCGTCGCCCCGCGAGGAGCGCGGGCGGATCGACCTCCTCCGCCTCCAGCGCACGGCCCGGGCGGTGATCCGCGAGCTCGACCCGCAGAAGCTCTTCGGGCTGATCCTCGACCACGCGATCGACACCGTGCAGGCCGAGCGCGGGTTCCTGCTCCTCCGCGGCGAGGGGCCGCGCGTCGAGATCGCCGCGTCGCGGAGCTTCTCCGGCGACGAGGTCCGCGTGACGGAGCTCGACATCAGCCGCTCGCTCTGCGCGCGCGTCCTCCAGACCGGCCAGGCCGTGTGCGCCGTGAACGCGCAAGAGGACGAGCGGCTCCGCGACGTGGAGTCGATCTCGATCCTCGGGCTCCGGTCGGTGCTCGCGATCCCGCTCCGCGACCGCGACGAGGTCCTCGGCGCGCTCTATCTCGACAACCGCCTCGCCCGCCGCGCGTTCGACTCCGACGACCTGCGGATGCTCGAGGCGCTCGCGGACCAGGCGGCCGTGGCGATCCGGAACGCGCGCCTCTTCGCGCAGACCGAGCAGAGCCGCCGCGAGGTGGAGGAGTCCCGCCGGCGCGTCGAGGCGCTGAACGCGCAGCTCGAGGTGATCGTCCGCGGACAGACGGTGGAGCTCGAGAACCTCCGCGAGGCGGTGCGCGCACGGCAGGCGCTCGGCACGAAGCACGAGTACAGGGAGATCGTCGGGCGGAGCCCCGCGATCCTCCAGACGCTCCGGCTCCTCGACCGGGTCGTCGAGAGCGAGGTGCCCGTCCACATCTGCGGCGAGAGCGGTACGGGGAAGGAGCTCGTGGCCCGCGCGGTGCACGCCTACGGTCCGCGGCGCGCCGGGCCGTTCGTCTCGGAGAACTGCGCCGCGCTCACGGAGACGCTCCTCGAGAGCGAGCTCTTCGGCTACGTGAAGGGAGCCTTCACCGGCGCCGACAAGCCGCGGAAGGGCCTCTTCGAGCTCGCGCACAAGGGCACGCTCTTCCTCGACGAGGTGGGCGACATGAGCCCCGGCATGCAGCGGAAGCTCCTCCGCGTGCTGCAGGAGGGCGAGGTGCGCCCCGTCGGCGGCGTCGAGCCGATCAAGGTGGACGTGCGGATCCTCTCCGCGAGCAACCGGGACCTCGCCGCGATGGTCGAGACCGGCGAGTTCCGCGAGGACCTCTTCTACCGCCTGCGCGTCCTCCACGTGCGGCTGCCCTCGCTCCGCGAGCGCAAGGAGGACATCCCGGTCCTCGTCGCGTCGTTCCTCGACCGCGAGGCGAAGCGCTCGGGCGGGCGACCGCTCCGCCTCGCGCCCGGCGTGCTGGAGTCGCTCCTCCGGTACGACTGGCCGGGAAACGTCCGCGAGCTCGAGAACGAGTGCATGCGCATGACGGCGCTCGCGACCGAAGTGGTCGAGGCCGACGTGCTCTCGGACCAGGTGCGAGGGTACGTGCCGCGGGGCCCCGACATCGGCTCGCCGGACGACATCCGCGACCTGAACGTGCTCGTCGAGCAGGTCGAGGTCGGCGAGATCCGGAAGGCCCTCGCCCTCCACGGGAGCAACAAGACGCGCGCGGCCGACGCGCTCCGCATCTCGCGCTTCGCGCTCCAGCGGAAGCTCGAGAAGTACGGGATCGCGGCCGAGGGCGACGACCCGGCCGCGGATCCTCCGGCGGGGACATGAGAGGCGCCGCCGCCGTGACTCTCGTCGTCGCGGCCCTCGCAGTCACGGCGCTCGTCGCCTCGTCCCGAGGGCCGCTCGGCGCGGAGGAGAAGCCCGGTCGGAAGCCGGCCGCGGAGAAGCCGCCCGCCGCGCCGCCCCCGCCTGCGGGGGAGGCGCCGAGCGCGGCCCTCCTCGCGCAGACCGCGGACGTCGAGCGGCGGACGGGCCTCCGCCTCGCCACCGTCGTGCGGGGCCGCGTCGTCGTGCGCGGCGACGCGCCGGAGCCGGAGCTCGTCCGCATCGCGGAGACGTGCAACGCGGTCCTCGACCACTTCCTGCAGGTCGTCGGGGGCGGGGTGGACGACGTGTTCGGGCCGCTCCGGGGCGAGGGCGACACGGGCGACGAGCGCGCGCGGCGGGTCGAGGTGTTCCAGTTCGTCCGCGAGAAGGAGTACCTGGCGTTCGTGGACAGGTACCTCGCGCGGATCCGCGACGACACGGTGGACGACCGCCGTCTCGCGCTGCTCCGCCGCCAGCGCGGGTTTTTCATCCGCACGCCGCGTCTCCTGATGGCGCAGTACCAGGGGCCGAGCGACCCCGCGTCGTCCCTGGGGCAGGCCGCGCACAAGACGAGTCACCTCTGCGCCCTCTCGTGGAACGAGTCCGGCGCGTGGTCGCCGTGGTGGCTCCTCGAGGGCTTCGGCGCGTGGCAGGAGATGGCGGCGCTCCGCGAGTGCCGGACCTACTGCCTCGAGACCGACGAGGCCGGCGTCTACGCGAAGAGCGGGACGCCGGAGGCCGACGAGGCGGCGAAGGCCCGCATGGCCGACGCGTGGCGGAAGAAGGCCGCCGAACTCGTCCGCGCGAAGAAGGCGCGGGACATGGGCGCGATGGCGCGGCTCTCCCTGAACGAGATCACCCACGACGACGTGGTCGTGGCGTGGAGCTTCGTCACCTGGCTCCACCGGGAGCGGAAGCTCGCGGCCTTCCTCGCCGCGTCGAAGGCGAAGCGGGACCTCGAGCCGACGTGCACGGAGGCGTTCGGCGTCGCGTCGCCGGAGGTCGAGCGCCGGTGGCACGCGTGGCTCCTCTCCGACGCGAAGTGACGCCGGAGGGTACGATGCGGGAGATGCGCCGCGCCCTCGCCCCCGGAATGCTCCTCCTCCTCGCCTTCGCGGCGGAGTCGCGCGCCGCGCCGGACGGCCCGGAGCGCGTCTTCTTCCGCGAGCCCGACCGCGCGACGGCCGCGCGGATCGAGAAGGCGCTCTCGCGGGCGACCGACGATTCCCTCTCCGGCCGCCTCGCGGCGCGGATCGAGCTCGAGTCGTGGTCCTCGTGGGCGGTCCAGCCGCTCCTCGACGCGCTCGCCGCGCCGCGCGCCCAGTCGCGGTGCAGCGCCACGCTGGTGCTGGGGGTGCTGGAGGACGGGCGGGTGCCGTCGGCGCTCCGCGCCGCGGCGGCGCGCGAGACGTCGCACCCGCTGGTCGGCGGATTCGCCGCGCTCGCCGTCGGCCGCGCGCGGGACCGGGACGGCGTGGCGTCGCTCCGCGAGGCGTGGAACGGCGGGAAGTGCCCCGACCTCGTCCAGTCCGCCCTCCCGCTCGCGCTCGCCCGGATCCGCACGCCGGAGGCGCGGAGCCTCCTCGACGAGATCGTCCGGATGCAGGAACTGCGTCGCGAGGCCGTCGAGGCGCGGACGCTCGCGCTCGGCTTCTTCCCGGAGGCGGCGATCGACACGACCACCGCCGCGCCGTCGGCGGCGCTCGGCGAGGCGCTCCGGAGCGATGCCCGGGGCGTCCGCCAGGCGGCGGTCCTCGCGTACCTCGTCTCGACGGCGCGGCGGCGCGACGGCCGCGCGCTCCTCCTCGACCTCCTCGCACGGGAGGACGCTCCGGAGGTCGTGTCGGTCGTCTGCCTCGGACTCTCCGCGTTCGGCGAGGCGGACGCGACGGACGCGCTGCTCCGAGTCGTCGAGGGGCGCGGGCCCGACCTTCTCCGCGAGTACGTCTGCGACCTCCTCTCGCGGCGGGGCGACGCGCGGGCGAAGGACGCGCTGCTCCGGATCGTCCGGGGCCAGGAGGGCGCGCGCCTCCGCGCGTCGGCGGTCACGGCGCTCGCGTCGATCGCCGACGACGCGTGCGGCGACGCGGTGCTCGCCCGCCTCCAGGACCGCGCGCCCCTCGTCCGAGCGGCGGCGTCCGTCGCCGCCACGCGGCTCACGTCGGCCGTGCTCCGCGAGGAGGCGGCCCGGCGCGTGGACGCGCGGCTCAAGGCCGGCGAGCAGGACGCCTCGTGCCGCGCCGTGCTGGAACTCGCCCGCGAGGTGCTCACCGGCCAGCGCCGCGACGCCGTCTGGCCCGAGCTCGGCGGGGACAACCTCTTCCGGTCCACGTCGATGGGCTTCGAGCGCCGGCTCCTCCAGGCCGTGAACCTCCGCTCCGAGGCGTCGCTCGACCTGACGCGCGTGAACATCTCCGAATCGGAGGCGGACCTCGCGCGCATGGAGCTTCCGGAGGGCGCGACCCGTCCGGAGTCGGCGCCGGGCGAGCAGGAGGGGGTCTCGAACGGCATCCAGACGAACCGCGAGATCGACCGGTTCGACTCCGGCCTGTTCGGCGGCGACAACCCGCCGGACCAGGCGTTCGGCCAGACGCGCACCACGGCGTGGCAGGAGCAGCGGGACCTCAAGGTCGAACTTCGCCGCCGACCCTACTTCACGGCTGCGGACCTGCCCGCTCCGGCGACGGCCGAGACCCGTCGCTGAACCTTCGTCCCGGGAGTCAGCGCCCGCGTTCGGGCGGGATCTCGCCCATGTAGCGGACCTCGAGGCGGCCGTTCTTCACCTCGAAGCGGATCGGGTGCTCGGAGTTGATGAACTCGAGCACGTTGTAGAGCGCGAGCCCGGCCGGCGCCTCGTAGCTGATCTCGAGGGAGAGGTTCCGCGGGAGCGGCGGGAAGTCGATCTCGATGCCCATCTTGCGCTCGAGGTCCTTGAAGGCGTCCCCGAGGGCGACGTTCCGCCACGCGAGCGCGGGGACCTCGCGCGTGAGGAAGCGGCGGCGCTCCGCGTCGTCGCCCGAGAGCGTGATCTTCGTGCCGAGCACGCGGTCGGCGATGTCCACGCACTCGATCGCGCCGTCGAGTTCGAGGAGGAGGTAGTGGCGGACCTCCTTGTCGAGCTTCTTCACCGCGGCGGCGTTCTCCTTGTCCCGCTCCGGATCGCCGGTGGGCTCGGACTTCGCGAGCATCGCGTCGAAGGACTTCTCGCCGATCCGCGCCTGGTTGTAGCGGCTGCTCGATTCCTCGATGATCCAGATCTTCAGCAGGCTCTCGCGGAGGAGCTCCATGTCCACCGCGAGGCCCTGCCCCTGCGCGGACGCCACGCGGCGGGGGAGGGCGAAGAGTCCGGCGGCGCCGAGCGCGGACGCGGCGAGCGCGAGCGCGGGGAACGGCCTGCGGAGAGGCGCGGGGAGGCGCATGGTCACTTCCCCCCCTTCTTCACGTCGCCGCTGGCGTCCTCCGACTCCCAGTAGCGCAGCTTCACGTCCGGGTGCCGCTTCTGGTACTCGAGGAACCGGTCCTCGGTGGGCGTGATCCGCTTGTAGATCACGATCTCGCCCTCGTGGATCACGTAGCGGAGCTGGAAGCCGTTGCAGAGCGTCGCGAGGATCATCTCCGCCGGCGCCTTCTGGAACAGCATCGACACCTGGTTCTTCTGCACCACGCGGAACTGGAGGCGGATCGGGATGCCGATCGCCTCGGAGAGGTCGCGGATGCACTTGTCGAAGAACGCGCCGTCCCACGAGATCCCGTGCAGGTCGGTGCCGCGGAGCTTCTCGAGCACCTCGGCGTCCGTGAGCTTCGACTGCGGGATCTTCACGAGCGGGCGCACGGTCGAGATGGTCCGCGACTTCACGGCCCGGTACTCGACGAGCGACTTCCGGATCTGCTCCCGGAGGGCGTCCTTCTCCTTCGGGTCGGCCGACGACTCCAGCTTGTCCACGAGGGCGTGCACCGCGACCACGAGCGCGTGCCCCTGCTCCGCGAGCTCCTTCATCTGCGGCATCGCGGCGCGGACGGCCTGGTAGTCGAGGCGGTCGTCCTCGGCCGGGAGCGGCGACGGGACCGCCGCGAGCGCGATCGACCCGGCGGCGACGGCGAGTGCGGCGGCGGCCGCGCGAGCTGCGTTCATGGCGGGGATCCTACCGGCCCCGCGGGCGGACGGGGAACGCTTCGAGCATGGCCGCCGCCGCCGCGATCTGGGCGGCGCGGGGGACGGGCCCCCCGGTCTCCGCGAACGACGGCAGGTGGACGAACGCCGTCGGCGCGGGGCGGGCGCTCCGCGACGACGCGCGGAGCGAGAGGTAGTAGACGAGGTTGCAGATGAACGTGCCCGCGTGGCACGACGCGCGGACGAGCGGCGTGGCGGCACGCCCGGCGGCGACGAGCGCCGGGACGTCGGCGGACACGGCGTACGCGGCGCGGCCGCCCCGGACGACCGGGCTGTCGGGGTCGGGCGACCCGTCCTCGTCGGGGATCGGCGCGGCGCGCCAGTTCACGGCGAACCGCTCGACCTCGAGGTGCGACCGCCCCGTGCCGAGTCCGAGGTGGAGGACGCCGTCCCAGCGGCGGCGGGCGAGTGCCGCGGCGACCGGGGGGAACGCGCGGGTCCAGGACACCGGCAGGACGAGCGCCGTCACCCTGCGGTCCTTCGCCAGGGACTCCGCAACGATCTGCGACGGATTGTGGTCCGCGCCCGCGAACGGCAGGAAGCCGGTCACGAGGAACCTGCGGGCGTCCTTCTTCATTCCGTGAATCTACTCCGCGCCTTTCCCGTTGCGGAGCGCGCAACGCTCCCTACGATCTGCGCATGACGACGACCCGGCTGACGCGGGACGGCGCGAACGCGGCGCTGCCCTTCGTGCGCGCGGTGGCCACGGACCTCCGCGACCTCGCGGCGAGGATCGCCGAGCTCGAGGCTTCGTACCGCCGCGAACGGCGGAAGCCCCAGCCCTCGCAGACGTTCCTGAACGACCGGCGCCGCGAGATCCGCGCGCTGGAGCAGGACCGCGCCGGCTGCACGGCCGAACTCGCGTCGATCGGCGCGGGCGTGGACGACGCGGCGACGGGCTCCGTCAGCATCCCCGGCACGCTGGACGGCGCGGACGTCCTCTTCTGCTGGTGCATCGGCGAAGAGCGCGTCGAGACGTGGCGCCTCCCCGGCGAGCCGTTCGACGCGAGGCGTCCGCTCCCCGAACCCGTCGGGGTGTAGCGCCGGATCGTCCGACGTCAGTCCCGCGACATCATCGCGAGCATCAGATCCCGCACCGACGCCAGAGTCGTGCCGCGGGGCGCGACGGACGCGTCGTCCCACACGGCGAGCGGGCCCGCGTCGGGCGACGTCGGGAGCAGTCCGTGCGATCCGCGGACGAGCGACGTGTCGAGCGGGATCACGTCGAGGAGCGCCCGGAACCCGAGCTTCCGCGCCGCGAGCGTCAGGCCGGCGCGGAGCCCGACGAGCGGCTTCGACGGGTCCATGAAGAGTTCGCGCGGGTCGTAGCCCGGCTTCCGGTGGATGTCCACGGTGCGCTGGTAGTCCGGCGCGCGGGACGGATCGAGCCACCAGTCGTGGGCGAACCACCGGTCCGGCTTCGAGAGCAGGACGAGTTCCCCGGACCGCTCGTGGTCGAGCCCCGCGGCCGCGCGGTCGGGTCCCGCGAGGACCGCCGCGACGCCGTCGGCCGCGCGGAGCGCCTCGGCCGCCGCGGCCGCGTCGGACGCGCTCCGGCAGTAGACGTGGGCCACCTGATGGTCCGCCACCGCGAACGCGCGGCTCTCGCCGCAGTCGAGCGTCTCGCCCGTCGCGTCGTCGCGGAGCGAGAGCAGCCCCGCGGCGCGGAGCGCTCGGTTCGGGAACGACGCGTCGCGGACCGCCGTGATCCCGTACTCCGACACGACGAGCACCCCGTATCCGGCTGCGCGGTGCGCGTCGATCAGGCGTCCCGCGAGAGCGTCCACCGCGGCGACTTCCGCCGCGATCGACGGATCGTCCGGACCCACCTTCTGGAGCGGGTAGTCGAGATGGGGGAGATAGACCATGTGCAGCGCGGGACGGTGCCACGCGAGCACGCGGAGCGCCGCCTCGGCGATCCACTCCGACGAGACGAGGTCGGCCTTCGGGCCCCAGAACCGGAAGAGCGGGAACGCGCCGAGTTCCGCCTGGAGACGGTCGCGGAGGTCCGCCGGGCGCGTCCAGCAGTCGGGGATCTTCCGCCCGTCGGCCGGGTACGCGGGCCGCGGCGTGACCGCGACGTCCTGCGTCCCGTGCATGTTGAACCACCAGAAGCCGACGGCGCTGGTGCACGACGGACCGAACCGCGCGCGGGCCGTCTCCCACACCTTCTCGCCGCGGACGAGCCGGTTCGACTGCTTCCAGAACCCGACCTCGGCGCGCTCGCGGTCGTACCAGCCGTTCGCGACGATGCCGTGTCCCGACGGCGCGAGACCCGTGACCATCGACGCCTGCGATGTGCAAGTCACCGCCGGGACGGGCGGCGCGAGCGCCGTCTCCGCGCCGCCCGTCGCGACCGCGGCGATGCGCGGGGCGTGGCGGAGGAGCTTCGGCGTCAGCCCGACGACGTCGAGGACGAGGAGCGGGCGCAAGAGCCCGTTCGCTCCCGGCTACTCGGCCAGGTGCGCGTCGGTCAGGTTGCGCACGATCTCGACCATGAGCGGCACGCCGTGGCCGGTGCCGCGGCCGTTCCGGAACGCGGGGCCCGCCACGTCGAGGTGGAGCCAGGGCTTGCCCGTGTCCTCGATGTGGTTGTGGAGGAACACCGCGGCCGCGCTCGACTGCGCGTTCATCCGGCTCTTCACCGAGTTCGTCATGTCCGCGACCTTGCTCGCGAACTCCGACTTCAGCATCTCGGGGAGCCAGAGGAGCGGGAAGGTGAGGTCGCCGGTGCGGCGCCCGCACTCGACCGAGAGCGCCTCGACGCCGCCGCGGTTCGAGACCGTGCAGGACGTCGCGTCGCCCGTGCAGATGCGCGCGGCGCCGGTCAGCGTGGCGATGTCCACGATGAAGTCGGCCTTGAGGTCGCGCGCGGCGTAGGAGAGGCCGTCGGCGAGGACGATCCGGCCCTCGGCGTCGGTGTTGTTGACCTCGATCGTCTTCCCCGAGTGCGCGGTCAGGATGTCGTCCGAGCGGTAGCTCTCGGGACCGACCGCGTTCTCCGCCATGCAGCAGAGCGCGACCACCCGGTCCTTGCAGCCCGACCTGGCCAGCACGAGGAACGCGCCGAGCACGGCCGCGGCGCCGCCCATGTCGCACTTCATCGACTGCATGCCGCCGCCGACCTTGATGTCGAGGCCGCCCGTGTCGTAGATGAGGCCCTTGCCGACGAGCGCCACCGTGCGGCGGGGCTTCTTCGGCGCGTACTCGAGCACCACGAGCCGCGGCGCGACGGACGCCGCGCGGCCGACCGCGTGGAGGCCGCCCATCCCGTGCTTCAGCAGGTCGTCGCCGACGATCGAACGGACCGTGACGTTCTTCAGCCCCTTCACGGCCTTCCGCGCCTCCTGCTCGAAGTGGGACGTGCGCATGAGGTCCGGCGGCGTGTCCACGAGGCGCGAGGCCATGCGGACCGCGTCGGCGAGGTCGGCCGTGTCGGCCGCGGGCGCGATCACCGCGCCGTCCTTCGAGAGCGTCGCGACCGCGGCGCAGGGGGCCGGCTTCTTCGCCTTGGCCTTCCCGTCGGCGGACTTCTTCGACTGCATCGAGAAGAGCGGGAGGGCGCGGGCGACGGTGGCCGCGACGGCGGCGACGTGCGACGCGTCGTCGATCCCGACGAGGACCGCCGAGCGCTGGCCGTTCAGCCGGCAGTTCTCGAGCGTCGCGCGGAGCGCCTCGGAGCGGCTCGGGGAGTTGTGGCGGGACACCTTGTCCGGGAGCGCGATCACCGTGTAGCGGCGCGGGCCGCCCTCGCCGCCGTACGTGCCGGCCGCGCCGCCGTTGTCGCCGGGCTTCGCGTCCTCGGCCGCGCGGTCGAGGAGCTTCCCCTCCTTCTCGCCGAGCACCTTCTTCAGCCAGCCCTGGTCGAGCCAGGACTTCGGCGCGGCGAGCACGACGAGTTCGGCGCCGTCGGTCGCATCCTTCACGCGGGAGACGAATCGGAGGTCGGTCACGGGGGGCTCCTTCGGGGCGCGCGGGAGGTCTCCCGCGCGGAAACGGCCGAGCATAGCGGTCCCCCGGGGGGAGGGCCGAAGAACCCCTGCGGAGGGGCGAGCCCGCGAAAGCATCGGTCCGCGGCCCCGTTGCGGGCACGATGGCGCCCGTGTTCCTGAACGAGCTCTTCGACGACCCCGTGAGCTGGTCGGTCACCGTCGCGGTGGTCGTGGGGAGCATCGTGCTCCACGAACTCGGACACGGCATCGCGGCGCTCGCGGAGGGCGACTCGACTCCGCGGATCCGCGGTCACATGACGTGGAACCCGGTCGTGCACATGGGCTGGCTCTCGATCGGGCTGGTCGCCGTGTTCGGGATCGGCTGGGGGATGATGCCCGTCAACCCGTCGATGTTCCGGCATCGGCGCTGGGGCGACGCCCTCGTGGCCGCGGCGGGGCCGCTCGTGAACGTGGCGCTCGTGCTCGTGGCGGCGTGCGTCCTCGCATTCACGGACCCGGACGCCATCGCCCGCTCGTTCGGGCCCGACCGGAGCATCGCGGTGCTCTTCTGGGTGCAGGTGCTGGTGCTGAACTCGCTGCTCGCGATCTTCAACCTGATCCCGCTCCCGCCCCTCGACGGGTTCACGATCTTCGACAGCTTCGTCGAGCTCGGGAACGTCGGCGCGTGGCTCCGCGCGATGAACCCGCTGCCGCTCATCCTCGCGATCTGGCTGCTCCGGCAGGGGCTCGACGACTGGGCGCTCCTCCGGGCGCTCGATCTCACCCACGCGATCCGGGGGATCTTCTGATGCGCGCCGCCGTCTACCGCGGGAAGGGCGACGTGCGCGTCGAGGACGTGCCCGTGCCGGAGATCGCGGCCGGCGAACTGCTCGTGCGGATCGACTGCTGCGGCGTCTGCTGGACCGACCTCAAGAAGGTGGACTACGGCACGGTCCCGCCGCCGCGGATCTTCGGCCACGAGATGGCCGGAGTCGTCGCCGCCGCGGGCGCCGGGGTGCGCGGGTTCGCGGAGGGCGACCGGGTCCAGGTCTACCACCACATCCCGTGCAGGACGTGCGCGCTCTGCGAGCGGAAGCTCTACGCGCAGTGCCCGGTCTACAAGCGGACGGGTTCCGGCGCGGGATTCGAACCGTCCGGCGGCGGGTTCGCGGACTACATCCGCGTGATGCCGTGGATCGTCGAGGGCGGGGGCGTGACGCCCGTGCCGCGCGGCGCGTCGCTCGAGGCGGCGTCGTTCCTGGAGCCGGTGAACACCTGCCTCAAGTGCGTGCGGTTCGCGGCGGTCCGGCCGGGCGACACGGCGCTCGTGGTCGGCGCGGGAGCGATCGGGCTGGTGCTCGCGCGGCTCCTCCTGCTCGAAGGCGCGGTGGTCGTCGTGAGCGAACCGCTCGCGGACCGGCGGGAGCGCGCGCTCGCGTCCGGCTGCGCCGCGGCGTTCGATCCCCGCGCGGACGACGTCGCCGCCCGCGTCCGCGACATGACCCGGGGCGCCGGCGCGGACGCGGCCCTCGTCGCCGTGCCGGGCCAGGCGCCGGTGGACACCGCCATGGCCGCCATCCGGCCGGGCGGCCGCACGGTCCTCTTCGCGCACACGAAGCTCGACGATCCCGTCACCGTGGACGGCGGGCAGGTCTGCTTCCTCGAGAAGCAGCTCGTCGGGTCCTACTCGGCCGACGCGGACCTGAACGAGGAGACGGCGGACCTCGTCTTCTCCGGACGCCTCCGCGTGGACGACCTCGTCACCGACCGACTCCCGATCGAGCGCGCGACCGAGGCGTTCGAACTCGCGCGGAAGCCGCGCCCCGGGTCGCTGAAGGTGCTCGTGACCTGCCGCGACGGGGCGGGCGTGTGACCGCGACGATGCGCGCGGCGATCCTCCGCGGGAAGGAGGACGTGGCCGTCCTCGACGTCCCCGTTCCGGCGCCCGGGCCCGGCGAGGTCGTGCTGTCGATCGACGCCGCGCTCACGTGCGGGACCGACGCGAAGGTGTTCCGCCGCGGCTACCACGCGCGGATGCTCCGCCCGCCGTGCGCGATCGGCCACGAGTACGCGGGGACCGTCGCCGCGGCGGGCGCGGGCGTCTCCCGGTTCCGCGAGGGCGACCGCGTCGTCGGCGCGAACAGCGCGCCGTGCGGCGCGTGCCCGTGGTGCCGGAAGGGCCGCGAGTCGCTCTGCGACGACCTCCTGTTCGTGAACGGCGCGTTCGCGGAGCGCCTGCTCGTCCCAGCCCGCGTCGTCGAGCGGAACCTGCATCCGCTCCCGCCCGGCTGCGATCCGTGGCGCGCCGCCGCGGTCGAGCCGATCGCGTGCGTGCTGAAAGGGATCGAGGCCGCGGCGCCGGAGGCGGGGGAGCGGGTGCTCGTCCTCGGCTCCGGTTCGATCGCGCTCTTCTTCGCGTCGGAGCTCCGCGCGCGGGGCGTCGAGTGCGTCGTACTCTGCCGGAGCGGGACCGCGGCGGCGACGGCCCGGGCGATGGGCGCCGCGTCCTCCGTGGTGCCGCTCCAGGGCGAGGACCTCCGCGACGCGCTCCGCGCGGCGGGGGAGTTCGACGTGGTCGTCGAGGCCGCGGGCGCGGCGGAGACGACCGAGGCGGCGCCGGCGCTCGCGCGGAAGGGCGGCCGCGTGCTGCTCTTCGGCGGATGCGCGGCCGACGTGCGCGTGTCCGTCGATCCGTCGCGGCTCCACTACGAGGAGATCTCCGTGCTCTCGTCGTTCCACCACACGCCGCGGCACGTCCGCGCGGCGCTCGACGCAGTGGCTTCGGGGCGGATCGATCCGCGCCCCGTCACCGAGGAGCCGGTCGGGCTCGACGGCCTCGCCGCCGCGCTCCGCGGCATGTGCGCCCGCACGATCCGCGGGAAGGTCCCGGTGGACCCGAAGCGATGAGCGCGCGCATCGCCAGCCTGCTGCTCCTCGCCGCGTCCGCGACGGCGCTCGTCCTCCGCGCCGGCGGCGCCGCCGACAAGCCGCTCGGACGGCCGACCCGCGCCGCCGCGCAGGCCGCGGAGCGCGCGTTCGGCCGCCGTGTGCTCGTCATCAACCGCCCCGACGGAAAGCCGCCGAGCGCGTCCGTGCACGAGTCCCACAAGGCGCCGGAGGGCTGGGCCCTCTACGAAGGCGCCCCGCCCGGTGCCGACGGCCTCCGCGGCGCCCTCGCCGCGCTCGCCGCGCGGGCGCTCGAGACGTTCGACGAGAACCGCCGGAAGGCGTCGCCGGAGGTCGAGGCGGCCCTCGACCTGTTCGCCGTGAAGACGGTGCTCTTCCAGCGGCGTCCCGAGGAGGCCGCGCTGGTCGTGGACCGCCCGGAGGCCGAACCGGTGCTCCGCGTGGGCGGCGACGTGCCGCCGGACGCGGCCGACCCGGTCGCCCTCGCCCGCGCGCTCCGCGCCGAGGAGACGCCGCACCGCGACTGGGACGACGACCTCTTCTGCGGCGGGATCGTGGTGGAGAGCGAGACCCCGGGGCGGTTCGTGTTCCCCTACGCCGCCGAGGGCGCGCTCGTGACCGTGGCCGGCGCCCCCGTCGCGACCCCCGGCCGCGCGGGTCCGCTCCTCCTCCTCGATCTCCCGGCCGGTCGGACGCGGGTGGACGTGGCCCGTCGCGAACGCGCGTGGAGCGACGTCGTGCCGGTGGCCGCGATGGCCGGCCTCATGGGCGGCCTCATCTGGTTCCTGCTGACGCTGCGGCCGAAGGTCGAGCCGGACGATGCCGCGCCGTCACCGCCGAACAACTGACGCCGCGCCCGCGATCGCCACGAGCTGGCCGGCGGCGCCGACGGCGAACGCGGCGCGATGCGCGTCGATCTCGTCCCAGCCCGCGGCGCCCAGGTGCTGGAGGAGCACGCCCGCGGCGAGGGGGCCGACGAGGAACCCGAGCGACCCCGCGGCGTTGAACCCGGCCACGGCGCGGGCCCGCGTCGCTTCGGTGCTCCGCTGGATCACGAGCACGAGCGTCGGCCCGAACATCAGCGCCGACACGACGCCGCACGCGACCATGAGCGGAAGCATCGCGGCCGGGACGGCGAACGGGATCGCGGCGTAGAGGACCGCGTAGACGGCGCTCCCGCCGATCACGAACTTCCACGGTCCCGCGCGCTCCGCGAGTCGCCCCGCGGGCCAGTTGAGGAGGGCGAACGGGAGCATGAACGCGCCGACGAGCATCCCGATCCGCTCCGGCGGAAGCCCGAGGGGCCCGGCGCAGAGGAGCGGGAACGACACCACGAAGACGCCCACGCTGAAGCGGTCGGCGAAGCTGAAGAGGAACGGCGCGCGGAGCGGGGGCGGCACGCGGAGGAGCGGGGCGCGCGTCTCCGGGGCGGAGGACGCGCGGTGCGTCGGGACGGGGAAGGCCACCGCGAGCGCCGTCACGCCCGCCATGAGCCACGCGCCCGCCGCGAGCGGCGCCACGGGGTCCGCGCGCCCGATCCATCCGCCGA
>JAJVHW010000142.1 GCA_022072415.1 Planctomycetota bacterium | reverse complement strand
CCGGCGGGCTCCCGTCAAGCTCGCGGCCGCGCGATTCTCTCTCGGGTTGAGAATCCGGGGCGCGGCGCACCCGTTGCTCTCCTGCGGCCCGTGACCGCACCGATCCATCCGAATCGACGCGACGCCGCGCGCGCGCCGAGCCGCCGGAGCCGCTCCCGGTGAGCCCCGGAGGCCCGCCGCCGGCCCCGCCCGTGGTCCGGGAGGCCCCAGCCCCTGAGAGCGCCCCCGCGGTCGCGCGGGACGCGCGGCTGCACGTCTCCGTCCTCCGGGGCGACGAGGCCGCCCGCCTCCTCGGCGACCCGGGCTTCGGCGCCGAGTGGGACGCGATCGCCGGGCTCTGCCCGTGGACCACCGTCTTCCAGAGACGCCCCTTCGTCACCGCGTGGTTCGAGACCTACGGCGACGTCTGGACGCCGGTGGTCGTGACCGGCCAGTCGGAGTTCGGCGCCCTCGGCGCGCTCTTCGTCCTCGCCGCGTCGTCCGACGGCCGCACGCTTGAGGTCGCCGGCACCTTCCACGCCGAGTACCAGGGGTGGATCTCGACCCCGGAAGCCGGGGAGACGTTCCCGCCCGCCGCGCTCGACGCCCTCGCCCGCGAGTTTCCGAGCGCACGGCTCGTGCTGCGCTACGTCGTGCCCGGCGCTCCGCTCGGCTGGGTGGCGCGCGAGGACCGGTGGGCGTCGCGCACCTTCGTCGAGGACGTCCCCCGCGCGCTCCGCGACATCTCCGGCGCGGAGGCCGCCGCGTCGGCGAAGAAGTCGTCGAACAAGAACCGGATGCGCCAGCTCCGGAAGCGGGGCGAGGTCTCCTTCGCGAAGGTCCGGACGGCCTCCGAGTTCTCGGCGCTCCTCGACGAGTTCATCCCGCTCCACGACTTCCGCCAGGGCGCCGCGCACGGCGCCTACCCGTTCGAATCCGACCCGCGGAAGCGCGCCTTCCACGAGAAGCTCTTCACGATCCCCGGGTTCCTCCACGTCACCGCGCTCCGCTGCGGCGGGAAGCTCGTCGCGGCGCAGATCGGCGTGGCCGACCGCGGCACGGTCGTGCTCGGCCCGCACACGTACTCGCCGTTCTTCGCCGCGCAGTCGCCCGGGAAGATGCTCATGCTCCACTTCGCGGAGGTCGCGGCGGCCGACGGGATCTCGGTCCTCGACCTGACGCCGGGGCCGGGATGGAAGGACCGCTTCGCCACGCGGAGCGACGTCTGCCGCGTCGTCCACATCGACTTCGACCGCGTGCGCCACGCCGCGCTCGTGGCCTCGAGGCGCCGCGACGAGGTCGCGAAGCGCTGGGCGATCCGTTTCGGCACGACGCCCGACGCGGTCCGCGCGACGCTCGCGAAGGTCCGCCGCTACGGCGCTGCGGGGATCGCCGCCGCCGCGCTCCGGCGCGTCGCCCGCACTCCGAAGTGGGTCCGTTCGCGGGAGATCGTGGACCTCTACCGCTACGACCCCGCCGCGGCCGCGGCGGTCGAATCGCCCGGGCTCTTCCGGGTCAACTCGGTCGAGGACCTCCTCCTCTTCCGCCCCTTCGACCGCAATCTCACCCGCGAGGCGTTCGTCTCCGCGGCGCTCGCGCGGCTCGGCGAGGGGCACACGGTCCTCACCTGCGTGCAGGACGGCCGCCTCGCCGCCGCGGGCTGGATCGCCCCCGACCAGCGGGAGTCGGTGGTCACCGAGGTGCGCGAGCGGATCCCGCTGCCCGCCGGTTCCGCCACGCTCTACGACTTCTGGACGGCCCCCGCGTTCCGCGGCCGCGGGCTCCACCTCGCCGCGCTCCGCCAGGCGCTCTCGATCGCCGGGCGGATCCCCGGCGTCACGGGCGTGTGGATGGGGGTCTCCCGCACGAGCGGCCCCGCGCTCCGCAACACGCGCCGGGTCGGCTTCCCGTGGTTCGCGTCGCTCGGGATGGACGTCGTCCTCGGCAAGGTCGCCCCGCGCACGGGGAAGAAGGCGCTCCACGAGCAGCCCACGTGGACGGAGGCGCTCCGCCAGTCGGCGAAGCGCGCCATGCTCCACGCGGCCCGCTTCTGCGGCGGCTTCGCGGCCGCCCGCGCGCTGACCGACGGGGAGCTCCGCGTCATCGGCTGGCACGGATGGGAGTCCGACGGCGAGAGCGCCTTCGCGCCGCGGCTCTTCATGCGGAAGGACACGTTCGAGCGCCGCCTCGACTGGCTCGTGCGGAACCGCTTCCGCGTCGTCTCGCTCGACGAGGGCCTCGAGGGTCTCCGCACGGGGAAGCTCCCGCGCCGCGCGGTCGTGCTCACGATCGACGACGGCGCCGCGTCCACCGCCACCGTCGCCGCCGACGCGCTCGCCCGCCGCGGCATGCACGCGACGCTCTTCGTCACGACCTATCACGTCGCGAACGCGGGGCCCGTCTTCCGCACGTCGTTCCGCTACATGCTCTGGAGGTCCCCGAAGGACGCGCTCGACCTCACGGGGATCGCGCCGTTCGGCGAAGGCACGGTCACGCTCGGCGAGCAGGGGGCGACCGAGGTCGCCTACCAGGCGATCGTCCGCCACGCGGAGACGGTCCTGTCCGAGGCCGACCGCCAGGCGCTCCTCCGCACGCTCGCGGAGCGGCTCGGCGTGTCGTGGGACGAGATGCTCGCGTCGCGGCGGTGCAGCCTCGTCACTCCCGCCGAGCTCCGCGCGATGGCCGAATCGGGCGCCATCGACCTCCAGCTCCACACGCACCGCCACCGCTTCCCCGCGACCGAGGCGGACACGCGCCGCGAGATCGAGGAGAACCGCGCCGCGCTCTCGGCCGTGCTCCCCGTCCGCTTCGACCACCTCTGCTACCCGAGCAACGAGCGCCATCCGTCGCAGTTCCCGTGGATGCGCGAGCTCGGCATCCGGAGCGGCGTGACGTGCGACCCGGGCCTCAATCCGCCGGGCAGCGACCCGTTCGAGATCCGCCGCCTCCTCGACGGCGAGTGCGTCCGCGAGATCGAGTTCGCGGCCGAACTGTCCGGCTTCAACGAGGTCGCGCGACGGGTCCTCGCGCGCGTCCGCCGGCTGCTCCGGCGCTGAGAGGGAGTCGCGAAACGGATCCCGGCGCTCGGGACTCGCCTCGCGACACCCGGTGCGCCGTCACTCGACGACCGCGACGCAGATCTTCCGCTCCCCCGGAACGTCGACGATCTCGGCATCCTCGTTCGCGACCAGCATCCGGCAGGTCACCTGGTCCGCCCCGTCGTCGGCGCGGACCAGGAACGCCGCTGCCGCGCGGGAGTCTGCCGGACGTCCTGCGCCGAGCGACTCCAGGATCGCGCCGAAGGCCGCCGGACCGTCCGTCACAGCGACGAGCCGATTGACCTTCAGCGTGCCGGTCTCGATCGTCCCGCCGGTGACCTCGACGACGAGCGCGAGCTTGGCGAAGTCGGTCGAGCCCGGCCCGACGGCCTGGATGGCGACGACGAACGCGACCGAGCCCCCTGGCTTGATCACCGGCTTGCCCGACGAAAGCGATGCGCAGACCCTCTCCGGAAGTTGCAGCTCGCTCCGGGCCGGCGTCAGGCGCTCGAACGTGCCGCGGTCTTTCAGGCGTTCCGAGCCGAGTTCGGGCCGGATCACCAGGATCGCGTCGCCACGACCGTAGGATGTCCTCGCTCCCGTGCGCTTCAGCGTCATGGTGAGCGTCGGCATCGCCGGAGGCTTTGCGACGGACGGCGTTCCGAAGCCGAGCTTCGCGCGGAGCGAAGCGCCCGAGGAGGCCTTTCCGGTGATGGTTGCTCCGACCTGGATGTCGGCGTAGCCGGAGCTCGTCACCTGCCCCGTGAGGGCGTCTCCGTCCTGGACCAGGTCGAACGTGATCGAATCCTCCTCGTCCAGATCCGCGTCCCGGAAGGTGAACTGCCACGTGCCCGTGAACGGCGTGAAGCGGGGCGTTCCGCACTCGACCGTGCCCGGGTCGTCTCCGAAGCAGCCCACGGCGATCTTCTTCGTGGCGGACTTCGAGAAGCGGTAGCCGATCTCGGTCTGCCCGTGGAAGGCCGTGCAGCGAACGGTGTAGATCCCCGGAGCGAGGAACGTGTTCTGCACCTCGCTGACGATCGGCTCCCCGACGACACCGTCGATTCGCGGAAGCGCCGCCGTGGCGCCGTCCCCGAAGTCCCAGCGATGGACGATCCACGGCGAGCCGCCTTCGTTGGGGACGAACGTCGCGGTGGACGTGAACGTCACCGGAACGCCGACCTGGGCGACCGGGACGTCTCCGGCGTCGAAGTCGATCACGAGCTTCCGCACCGGGTTCACGTCGGCCGCATCGGCCGGCACGCCGACGAACCCGAGGAGCGCCGCTGCCGCCGCCGAGAGCCACCAGCCGATCCGCATGAAGCCGCTCCTGCCTCCGGGGCGACGACGAGGGGGGGCGCGAGCCCGGATCCGGCGCCTCCGGCGGGGATCGCCGTTTCGTGCGGCGACCGGACACGGATTCCGTGTCAGACGCCGAGCGCCTCGCGGAGCCGGGCCTCGAGCTCGTCCAGTCGGCGCCGCACGGTCCGCTCGCTGCAGCCGAGGTCGCGCGCGACGTCGGCCTGCGTCCGCCCGGCCAGGCGGAGCTCCACCATCCGGCGCTCCTCCTCGTCGAGGTCGTCCATCACCCGCGAGAACGCTTCGTCGAGCGCCGCGAGCTCATCGGGCGCGGGCCCGGGGTCGGCCGCGTCGGGGACCTCGGAGTGCGGTGCGGAGGTCCGGACTTCGTGATGGACGCCGCGCTTCCGGCGCAGATGGAATCGCCGGCGGTCCCGCACCTTCGTGAGCGCGATCGCGACGAGGAGGCTCCACGTCCGCCCGGGATCGCTCAGCTCGAACTCGCCGCCCCGTGCGCGGCGGAAGAACGTGCGGCATGCGGACTGGACGACGGATTCCGCGCCGAACCGGCGGCGGAGCTGCGGGTCGATCGCCCTCTGCGCGATGCGCTCCAACGCGGGTCCGTAGCGGTCCATGAACCACCGGAGCGTGCCCGGATCGCCGATGCGCAGGCCGGCCACGAGGTCCGTCCAGCCGTCGTCTTCGCGTGCGTCGCCGCTTCCGGCATCCTGGCTTCGGTCGGAGTCCACGCGCCGAGAGTACCCCGGTCCTGCGGACAAGCCCGGATCAGTCACGAGGGTTTGCGCGAGAACGGCATCCAGCGCTGCGACTGCCTGCACGGTACATCGATATCGTACGGCGATCCGCGGTCGTCCACGCGGCGACGGTCTGTCCTGGCCGAGATCCGCGGGATGCGATGCAAGGAGGAGACCGCAGAGCGACTTCGGCAAGTCGGTCAAGGGCTCCGACGCAGCAGCGCGCCCGCGGGCTCGGCCAGGCGCGAACCCTCGTGAATGATCCGGGCAAGCGCGAGGGGTAGAATTCGCGCGATGGAGCCGCGACGCGCCGATCGCATCGACGAGGAGCGTCGCCGCGCGTTCGAAGCGCACCGGCTCGCGGGCGGCACCGATCCCCTCGACCGGTTCCTGCCGGCGCCGGACGCGCCCGGCTTCACCGCGACGCTGGAAGAGTTCGTGATCATCGACATCGAGCTCCGCCGCGCGGCCGCGGGGGGGGACTTCGACGTGGACGGTGCGCTGCGTGCCCACGCGTCGCGCCACCCCCGGCTGGCGGATGCCGATGCGTGGACGCGGCTCCGGCGGGCGGTGTCCGATCTCGCGTCCGCGCCGGTCGCCGGAGTCGCGGGTGGCCGCGTCGGCCGGTTCATCCTTGCGGAGCCGCTCGGTGAAGGCTCGTTCGCCAAGGTCTGGCGCGCCGCCGACCCGGTGCTCGGACGCGACGTCGCTCTGAAGGTGCTTCACGCCGGGCTCGCGCCGGACCGCGACGCGCGCGAGCGCATGCTCCGCGAGGCGCGGAGCGCGGCCCGTCTGCACCACCCCGGGATCGTCCCCGTGCACGACTCGGGAGAGGACCGGGGCAGCGTGTGGATCGCCGCGGAGTTCGTTCCCGGGCGCACGCTGGCGGCCGAGGCGTCGCTGCGCCGCATCCCGCCCGACGAAGCGGCTCGGATCGTGGAGCGCGTGGCGGAAGCGCTCCAGTATGCGCACGACTGCGGCGTGGTGCACCGCGACGTGAAGCCCGCGAACATCCTCCTCGCGCCCGACGGCCGGCCGCTCCTCGCCGATTTCGGTCTCGCGCGCGTGGACGGTTCCGGCGGGACGCTGACGACGCGCGGCGACATCCTCGGCACACCTGCCTACATATCCCCCGAACAGGCGCGCGGCGACTCCGACGCGGTGGGACCGCGAAGCGACATCTACTCGTTGGGCGCCGTCCTCTACGAGCTGCTCGCCGGACGGCCGCCGTTCTCCGGATCCGCCGCCAGCGTGCTCCGCTCCGCGGCGTGGGAGGACCCCCCGGCCCTGCGCGACCTCGCGACCGTGCCGCGTGACCTCGAGACGATCTGCCTCGCCGCGATGGCGAAGGAGCCTGCGCGTCGCTATCCGTCGGCGGCGGCGTTCGCCGCGGACCTGCGGCGGTTCGCCGAGCGGCGTCCGATCTCCGCGCGCCGCGCGAGCGTGCTCGGGCGGATCGCGCTCTGGGTGCGGAGGGAGCCGGCGGCGGCGGCGGTCCTCGGAGTCTCGGTCGTCGCGGTGGGCGCAGTTGCTGCGGTCGGCGCAGCCGGAGTGCTCGAGGAACGCGACCGGTACCGCGAGGAGCGCGACCGCGCGGAGCGGAACCTCGTACGCTCCCTGGAACGGGAGGCGGCCGCGGTCCTGGCTGCGCGGGACACGGGCTGGTACGGGCGCGCCCTCAGCGGCGTCCTCGAGGCGACGGTCCTCGATGCGGCGCGGGCGGGCGGCGGCTCGTCGCCCCGGCTCCGTGACCTGCTCGTGAGCGTCGAGTGCGCACCGGGCGTGAGCTTCGAACCGGCGGGCGAGTGGCGGCGCGCCGGCACCACGACCGCCCTCGCGGGTTCGGCGGAGCGCGTCTTCGGCGTCGCGAACGGCGGGCGGGTCTGGTCGGCGCACTGGAGCACAGGCAGGGACTGGACCGAGTCGGCGGTGACGGCGGCGGGCGAACCGTGTCTCGCGGCCTCCGCCGACGGAGAGCGCGTGTTCGTCTCCACGGACGAAGGCGGCGCGATCCTCGACGGCCGTACGCTCGTGGAGACAGCCGTGTTCGGCTGCAGAGGCGTCCGCTGCGCCACGTTCTCGCGCGATGGCGCGGCGCTCGCGGCCGGCATGAACGACGGGACTCTCGTCGTTGCCGGCGCCGACGGCGCGGTCCGCTCCGTGACGCACGCGCATGCGGGCGCCGTCCTCGGCCTGGAGTTCGCACCCGACGGACGTACGGTCGCGACGTGCGGCGCGGACGGCGCGATCGTCGTCCACGACCTGCGGACCGGTGCGCGGCGGACCGAGGCGACCGCCCCCGATCCCGTCCGTGCCGTCGCGCTCCGCGCCGGAGGGACCGCCGTCGCGTTCGCGACCGCCGAGTCCTTCGGCTTCGAGACGCTCGCCCTCGGCCGCGGCGCCGCGCCGGTCCGCCACCACGGAGTCCACGGTGCCGCGGTGCGGCGCCTCGTGGACCTTCCCGACTGGGGCGTCCTCTCGGCGTCGTCCGACGGCACGCTCGCGGTCCATGCGTCTCCGACCGACCGGGTCGCCGTGGCACAGGGCGGATTCGCCCCGGTCCTCGACGTCGCCCTCGCGGGCTCGCCGGGCGCGATCTGGGCCGCGCATGCGGACGGAGTCCTTCGCGTCTGGCGGCTGCAGGAACCGCGCGCGCGGCGCCGGTTCCACACGGCGCATCGCGCCGCGTTCGTTCCCGGGACGTCGATCCTCGCGACCGACCGCGGCGTGCTGGACGCATCGACCGGAGCGCTGCGCACGTTCGCCCGTCCGCCGATCACGGCAGTCGCGTCCGACGGCGAGCTCGTGGCGTCCGGCGCGGCCGACGGAGCGATCCGCGTTCACCGCGGCGCCCGGGTGACCGCGACGCTGCGCGCCGCGGATGCGGTCGCCGCGGTGGCCCTGCGCGGCGGACGCCTCGCCGCCGGCACCGTGACGGGGGACGTGCTGCTGGCGTCGGCGGACGGCGGCGGCGCCCGCACCTTCCCCGCGGGAGTCGGGGGCGTGCTCGGACTGGCCCTTCTCCCGGACGGCGGCGCGGTCGCCGTGTGCGATCTCGGACTCGCCGCCGTCTCGGCGGACGGCGCGGTGCGCGTCATCGATCGAGCCGCGCGGAGCGCCGGCGCGGCGGCTTCGCACGGAGACGTCGTGGCGATCGGCGCCGCCGACGGCGTCATCGAACTGCGCGATGCGACGCTCGGCACTCCGCACCGCGTGCTTCGCGGGCACGCAGGCGCCGCGACCTCGATCGCGATCTCCGACGACGGCACGCTGGTCGCGGCCGCCGCGCGCGACCAGGACGTGCGCGTCTGGGACCTCCGCGAGACCGCCGAGCCCGTCATCCTGCGATCGTTCCGGGGCGGCACGCACGCAGTTGCGTTCGGGCCGCACCCGGGAATGCTAGCCGCCGCGGGTGCATCGGGCGGTCACGTGCTTTCGCTCGCGAGCGGTACTCCGGTGGCGCGCATGGAGGTCCGCGGGACGATTGCGATTGCTTCGCGGCCGGGGCGGATCGCCGTCGGCACCGCGGACGGCGCGCTGATCGAGTACGACGTGCCGCCTTCGTCGCATTCTCCGACGCACCCGGCCGGGTCGTCCGTGACGGCGTCGCGCAGCCTCGTCGCCGGGCGCGGGCCGGAGACGGCCTGGGGCGTCGCGGCGAGCCCCGACGGAGCCCACGTCGCCACGTCGTCCCACTCCGGCGAGGTGCTCCTGTGGAACGCGACGAGCCTGGAGCCGGTGCGTCATCTCGCGGAACGGGGCGAGATCGCATGGGACGTCACGTTCTCGGCGGACGGATCCAGGGTCGCCGCGGGCGACGGAAGCGCCGTGAACGTCTGGGACGTCCGCGGCGCGCGCATCGCGCGGCTCGAGGGGCACGGGGGTCTCGTGACCGCGGTGCGCTTCGACGGGACCGCGCGCGTGCTCTCGAGTTCGCGCGACGGATCGATTCGCGCGTGGAGCCTCGCATCCGGCGTCGAGACGTGGCGTCGCGAGCTGCGCTGCGGACCCGTCCTGTGCATGGCGCTGGCCGAGTCGGGCGAATGGCTCCACGCCGGGACCGAAGACGGCACGCTGCACTCGTTCCCCTGGGGTCCCGCCGGCCCGCCGGAGTCACCGAGCCCGGCGGAGCGGACCGCGACGTGGGAATCTCCGGTCTGGGCAGTCGCGTGCGACCATGCGGGCGGACTCGTCGCGACCGGGTTGCAGGACGGGTCTGTCGAGTTGCGCGACATCCCGGCGAACACGATCGTCCTGCGCCTTCCGAGGGAGCCGCGCTGCGTCCGGTCGCTCTCGTTCAGCAGCGACGGCCGTTGGCTCGCCGCAGGGCGATACCTCGGGCCGTCGGTCGTCTGGGACCTCGACCATCTGCGCGGACGACTCGCGGGGCCCGACGCTCGGCCCGCTGCGGATGTGGGTCGATGACGCGGGGCGGGCCGAGGGGCGAGGCGCAGCGCCGGATGTCGGGAACGTCGGGCGGGGCGGGACGTCGGCGCCGCTCCGGTCCAGAGTCGGGTGAGATTGCCGGGCGGAGGTGGTGAATGGACGGAACCGCGGGCCTCGTGCGCGTGCTGCTCGTGTTCGCAGGTGGAGGTTCGGGAGCGGTGCTCCGCTTCGGCGCCGGTCTCGCGCTGCCGCAGGCCGCCGGGGCGTTCCCGTGGACGACGCTGGCCGTCAACGCCGTCGGCTCCGCGGCGATGGGGGTGTTCCTGCACGCCTCGGACCGCGCTGCGGCGGGCGAAGGGGCGCGGCTCTTCGTCGCCGTCGGGCTCCTCGGGGGATTCACGACGTTCAGCGCGTACAGCGGGGAGACGCTCCGCATGATCGACGGCGGCCGGACGGGCGCCGCGCTCGCGTACGCCGCCGCGTCGGTGGTGCTCTGCGTCGGCGCTGCGTTCGCCGGACACCGCGCGGCCGCGGCGTTCGCATGACGGTGCGGTCATCCGCCGGGGCCCGGGGGTCGGAGTTCGTCGCGGCGACGCCGGTCGCGCGGTAGGAATCGGCCGGTGAAGCCCGGCCAGCCGAAGGACGCTGCGGACGACCCGCCCTCGGGCGGCTCGAACGGCCCGGCCGTCCCGTCCGCCGGGCGTCCCGGCGCCGACGAGCGCAGCGCCGTTGAGCGAAGTGCCGTTGAGCGAAGTGCCGTTGAGCGAAGTGCCGTTGAGCGCAGCACCGACGAGCGCAGCACCGACGTTCCGCGCACCGACGACGCTCCGGAATCCATCGTGGATGCTCCGTCGCCGCGGAAGGCGCTCGGGTTCGTCGCCTTCGTGGCGCTCTGCGTCGTGCTCGTCGCCTTCCCGCTCCGCGATCTGGCCGGGCCCGAGGCCGTCCACCGTCTCCGCGCCGAGGTCGACGCGTTCGGCGCGTGGGGGCCGGTCGCGTTCGTCGCGCTGAACGCCGTGGCGGTGGCGGTCGGCGTGCCCCGCCTCGCGTTCGGCGCGGCCGCGGGCGCGCTCTTCGGCTGGTTCGCCGGCGCGCTCCTGGCCCAGTGGGGCGCGCTCGTCGGGAACGTCGTCACATTCGCGGCGGGGCGCGTCCTCGGGCGGCGGCACCTCGGGCAGTGGATCGCCGCGCGGTTCCCGAAGGCGGGGGCGGTGCTCTCGGCCGTCGGCCGCCACGGGTTCTCCATGAACATCCTCCTCCGATGGGCGCCCGTCGGCCACAGCTTCACCACGAGCCTGCTCATGGGCGTGAGCCCCTGCACCGCCCGCGACTTCGTGCTCGGGACGTTCGTCGGCCTGCTCCCCTACTCCGTCGTCGCCGCGCTGTTCGGCAGCGCCGCGAAGGGCGGGAACTGGATCCCCCGGGTCGTGGGCGCCGTCGCCATGGCCGTCGCGCTCACGCTTTTCGTGGGCTGGTGGGTCCGCCGCCGCCGCGGAAGAAGTTGACCCCCGGGAAGCCCCGTCCAAGATGGGCCGCTTCCCCTGCCCCGGCGCGACCGGAGTCGGGGACTGCGAGCCGGTCCCGCGAGGGATGCGGGCCTCTCCGAAGGGCGATTAGCTCAGTCGGTCAGAGCACATCCCTTACAAGGATGGGGTCGCAGGTTCGAGTCCTGCATCGCCCACGGAACCCCGCCCGGGGAACCCGCCGGCGCCGCGCTCGGACGCGCACCAGAACGGACACGTCGTGACACTGCGGGGGCGTAGCTCAATTGGTTAGAGTACCGGACTGTCGATCCGGTGGTTGCGGGTTCGAGTCCCGTCGCCCTCGCCACGGTAAACGAAGAGCCCGGCTGGACTTACGTCCGCCGGGCTTTCTTCGTTTTCATGGCCTGGAATGCCGCTCCCCCCTCCACTCCCCCCTCGTTCTACGCAAAATGAGCAACCGAGGAGGCCCAGATCCCGCAGGCCGCGGCAGGTGAGACGCCGCGCCTTGAGCGTCGCGGGGGTGATGCGCGTCTTGGCGGAGAGATCGCGATAGATCTGCTCGTCGGTCACCCATGAGATCGATGTGGAAGTAGCCGCTCTTCTCGCGTACGTCGCAGCGGCCTTCCTGGAAGCTTCCGCACCATGCGATGCGAGCGCCCGACAGCGGCGTACCGTCCGCCCGGACGTGGTACCAGCCGTCCTCTGCGACAACCGCGGCGCGGCCTTCGTAGAACCCGAACGTCCGCCGGAAGCGCGCGGTGTACGCCGGTCGGCCAGCGAGGTCGATGTGCCACGCCTGATCGGCCAAGGCGACGGCGGCGAGGCCCGGCTCGTGGAAGCTCAGCACCTCGGAAAAGCCGGCGTCGTACAGCGGGCGTCCGTCCGCCAAGTGATGGGTCCGGTCCGCGGAAACCGTGGTGCGCCGCCACTCGGTCGTGTCGATGCGGGCCTTCGCATGTTGCAACTCCGGCAGAGGTCGCGGGCCATGTAGTTCGCCGCGAGGTGGCGGTACTCCTCCAACAAGAAGATCACCGAGTGGAAGCGCGACTCCCGCGGCGTGCTCCGGAAGACGATCGACCCGAAGGGCAACGAGGTCGAGTACGTCGCCGACGGGCTCGGGCGGACGCTCGAGAGGCGGGAGGACATGGGCTCCTCCCAGACGATCCTGACCAAGTGGGCCTACGACGACTTCGACCGGGTGACGAAGCTCACCGACGACAACAACTCCGACACCGACTACGCGTACAACGTGCTCGGGCAGCTCACGCAGAAGACCTACGAGAACGCGAAGACCGTCTCCTACCAGTACGACGCGGGCGGGAACGTCACGGTGATCACCGACCAGTCGGGGACCGAGATCGACCAGGTGTTCAACGATCTGGACCAGCTCGTCGCCCGCGACCTCACGCTCGCTTCGGGCGTCGGGGGTGACACGGACGAGGACTTCCAGTACGATGCCCTCGGCCGACTGACGGAGGCGAAGGACAACGACTCGATCGTGCAGTACACCTACGACAGCCTGTCGAGAGTGCTGACCGAGGTCCAAGGGTCCAACCCCCTGGGCTCGACGGGGAAGACCGTCACCTACACCTACGACGACGACGGCAACCGGACGAAGATCGACTACCCCTCGGGCTTCGACGCCAACGAGACCCGCGACGCCCTCGGGCGGCTCACCGAGGTCAAGGACGCGAGCAACGCCTCGATCGCCGCCTTCGACCTCTACGGCGCCGGACTCCGGCGGAAGAAGACCTCCTTCGGGAACGGCAACACGTCGGAGCTCGTCTACGACGGCTTCCGCCGCCCGGTCGAGATCAACCACAAGTACACCGGGGGAAGCGAGTTCGCCGGACAGGACTACGCCTGGGACAAGAACGACAACCCCCTCATGGAGAAGCGGAGCCACGAGTCCGGGAAGGGCGACGTCTACACCTACGACAAGGCGAACCGCCTGACGAAGGTCCTGACCGACGTCGTGGACCCCGCCGCCGAGCTGGCGACCCCCGGCAGCCAGAACTACCAGGACAAGCTCGAGTACGACATGGACGACGTCTTCAACCTGACGGCCTACAAGGTGACGCCGCAGGGGGGAAGCCTCTCGACCACGTCCTACACGACCAACGCGATGAACGAGTACACCGCGGTCGGTGGCGTGACCCACGTCTACACCGACAACGGTGCGCTCAAGGACGACGGGACCAACACCTACAAGTATGACGGCCACGACCGCCTGATCGAGGTGACGCGGAAGTCCGACTCGGTCGTGATCGGGACCTACAAGTACGACGCCGTCGGCCTCGGCCGGCGGACGAAGAAGACGGTCCCGGTCTCGGGCGGCACAAAGACCACCCGCTACGTCTACGCTGGCCTCCAGTCGATCGAGGAGCTCGACGGCTCCTCCGGAAACCTCGACCGCCTCTTCGTCTTCGGCGGGCAGATCGACCAGATCTTGGCGATGGAGAGCCCGGACCACGCGGACGTGGACGGGGACTCGAACACGAGCGAGGTGCTGCGCTTCAGCTACCACGTCCAGTTGATCGGCTCGGTGACCCACGTGACGGCCCCGTCCGGCTCGGTGGTCGAGAGCTACCGCTACGATCCGTACGGGAAGCCGACGATCAAGGACGCGGGCGGGAGCACGGTGACGTCTTCGGCGATCAGGAACCCGTACCTCTACACGGCGCGGCAGCTCGACGAGGAGACGGGGCTCTACTACTACAGGGCGAGGATGTATTCGGATGCGCTCAGACGCTTCATTCAGAGAGACCCGATTGAGTATGCATCGACCCCAAACTCCCTCGGATACGTCCGAGCCCAGGCAACCGTTCTGCGCGACTCAACCGGCTTGAAGGAGGAGCCTCCACCAGCGAACGAGGACACAGATCACATTCACCGTCACCGGGAATCCACCGATACGCAAGGCAGCGTCACCGCACAGTACTGGAGACTGGTGATCCCTGGGAATGATCCCGTCATCATGCACCGGATCTACCAGAGTATGGCCGGGAAGCACGGCATTCCGGAGATTCCCGGCGAAGGACGCGCTCAAGGATTTACGAAGGCACATGTGACAGCTAGTGAAGACTCCATTTCCTACGAAGTGAAAGAGCGCGTCGTAGCGTCGCACCTATGCGGGCAGTATTGGGCTTGGAGGAACTCTAGCAAGCGCGACGTCGGACCTCGACCAGATGACACGGTGGTTGAGTATCAAGCGACATGCTCGATCGCAGTTTCTTGGTCACTACGAATCGAAGTAACCACGCCGATGCCAGGGAAAGGGTACGAGCCTAATGACGAATCACCCGGATGGAGCGCGACACAGAAGGCGGCGTGGGACACATTCGTTGCGGCTCTCCGGCAGCATGAAAGCGAGCACGTGAAGAGCATGACGAAGAATTTCAATGCAGCGCTCCGAACTCTGCCGAAGAAATTCTCGAGCAGGAGCGACTGGATGAGTGATGCGGAGGCCGCAAAGGCACAAGCTCTCGAACGGGCGCGTGCGAGCATAGAAGAGGCCAGAGTCACAACGGAGCGATCGATACAGGACGGCGAATTGCCATTTGACCTGAGGACAAGGCATGGGAAGACAGGCAGTAATCCAATTCCAAACTGGCCGAACTGAGCGAGACTGCTGCATTGGGCACACATGAGAGCGTCTTTCGAGGCCTCCCGATCTGGTGTCGATACGCGCGGCACGGCAGCACCGGACTGCCTTCTGCGAGGGTGCGTTCGGGTGACAGTCAACCTCATCGCGGCCAGATCGTGCCGTCGCGTGGACCGCGCATGACCTTGGCGGACAACGGTGTGTCAGTCTTGACTAGGTTCGGAGCGCTGATTGCGCTCGCGCTCGCGTTCACGTTCGCTGCTTCTGCCGCGTCTGCGGAAGAAGGTGCGGGGTTCGTAACCGGCACCATCTCCGATGAATCTGGACGCAGGATCGCAGGGGCAGTAGTTGAGGTGCAGGCGGAGCAAAGGCGAGAAGACTGGGTGACTGTGACGCGTGGCCGTTCGGAGAGCGATGGGAGCTACCGACTCGGGCCGCTACCGAAGCTCCCAAGCTCCGTACGGATGCTTGTCAGCGCCGAAGGGTTCGCGTCGACCAGCCGAATGACATTCGCAGGGGCTCAGAACTCATTTCGGCTTGCCGCGGGAGGCTGTGTGCGGGGCGTAGTGCGATGGGAGCAAAGTGGGATTCCGGTTTGCGGGCTGGAGGTTGTGGCGGAGCCAGAATCAGGCAGCAGGCTGTGCCGTGGTGTTACAGACTCGGCGGGCAACTATCGGATCTCCAATCTGCATCCTGGGTCCTACACACTTGCTTCGGGTCCATGGCACTTGCCGCAGCTTGATGGAGTTCAGTTCCAGATCGTCGCGGGTGAGACGACTCTGAGGGACGCTTGGATTCCGCGTGGTACCTCGGTGTTCGGTCGGGTTTCGGACGCTGATGGGCGCCCGGTCGAGCGCGCTGTTGTGCGGTGTGGAAGCATGAAGACTACCACAGATGCTCAAGGGAAGTATCAGCTTGACGGCGTTCCTCCGGGCGGAATGAGCGACGGGCGACGTAGATCCAGCGTCTGGGCTGAAGCCGCTGGGCACGCCCCGACTTGTATTGAACTAGTGCTGGCTCCCGGTGTTCCAGAGTTCAGGTGGGACGTCGCTCTCAAGGCTCATGAAGCGATCGATGTTGAGTCGCCCGACTACGTACTGATTCGTGACGGAGTGGAGGTCGGACCCGTGAGTTGGTTCGACACAGCCAGCGCCGTCTTTCGATGCGCAGAGAGCGGCTCCGACCGAGTTGCATCCGAGCGCGCGCTGGTTGCAGGCGAGCATCGACGGACTGCGTCGAAGCCTCAGTTCGCTCGCACGCGCGACGGATGGATCGGAGCTGTGGTCGACGCCGTTCCCGGCAGCGCACCGCCGGGGAGGAGGATCGCGGCGATGCAACCCGCAAGAATTGAAGGGCAGCTTCGCACGAAGGATGGAGGACCCGTTGCGTATCGAAGCATTCGTGTGGTCTCGTCCGGTCGTTGGAGCCCACTCGTTGAGGAAGGATGGCTTTTTGAGGTGTGCTCGGATGACCTCGGGCGATTCGCGCTGACGGTTCCGCCCGGCGACGTGATGTTGCACTACGGCAGTCGACTCAGTGAGTGCGCGCAGATCGTCGCGCTCGCTCAGGGAGCGACCCAGAAGGTGGAGTTCGTCGTTGAAGAGGAGCGACGGCTCAGCTCTGAGGTGGTCGGCCGTGTCGAGGATGAGTCTGGAAGTCCAATTGAGGGCGCCACGGTGATTGCGTGGCCGATGGTCGTCTCTACCGACGCGAAGGGTGAGTTTCGGATGCAGGCACAGGGGGGCCGCGTGGTGGTGAAGCACCCCCGATTTGTTCAGATGTTTCTGCCGGACCTTGTTGGCACAACGCGACCATTGGTGTGCGTGCTGCGGCGCGGGGCCATCGTGCGGGGGCGCCTCAGTGTTGGCCGAGACGCGAGTCCAATTCGGAGCTTCCGAGTCTGGATCTCGGATCAGATGGATGATTCAGATAGCTGGACGTGTCACTCGTTCAATGATTCAGATGGTCGATTCTCCATATCTTCATTGCCGGTTGGCCTGTACCGCCTCAGGGTTGAGAGTGCAGGACGGTTGATAGCTACTCTTGATGGCGTGGCCGCCCATGCGTCGGATTCGACTGAAGAGGTGGTCATTCGTATGGAAGCGGAGATCGTCGTGCGCGGCGTGCTCCTGGGCGCTTCCGCGAGGCCGCTCG
Organism: Planctomycetota bacterium; assembly: GCA_022072415.1. Classification (GTDB taxonomy): domain Bacteria; phylum Planctomycetota; class JAJSAM01; order JAJSAM01; family JAJVHW01; genus JAJVHW01. The sequence goes on along the minus strand of JAJVHW010000142.1, from coordinate 408 downwards.
CCTATCAGGTCGTCGAGGGGGCTAGAGTTGGCTCAGACGGTGCGATACTTCGGTTTGCGCCTGTCGCAATGACAGACGCCACCGGCAGATTCGTGTGGCCGGTGAGTCATGGCGGCAGACTTGCGTTGCGGGCGAGAGGCTATGGAGTCGAGGGCGACGCGGGCCGATCGAGCATCATCAACGCTGTCGGCAGTCGTGAGTTCACGGTGGAGTTGAAAGTGTCGGAGTAGACATGCCCGACACACGGAGCCGGGCTTGCCAAGCGGGACGCTCCTAACAATCTACTACTGTGTCATAACCCAGTAGTTCGCGCCGTTCTGGGCCGATGTCTGGTTCATGGCGACACTTCGGACGATGGCGGCGAAGCGGTTCGAGGCGTACGTGGCGAGGCTGGCCGAGGCGGTGGGT
>JAJVHW010000060.1 GCA_022072415.1 Planctomycetota bacterium | reverse complement strand
CCGCCGGGAGCGGCCGGAAGCGCGGGACGGGGCGGTCCCGCGAGGTCGCCGAGCGGCGCCGGCGCGGGCAGCGCCGCGGTCGGAACCGGCGGAGGCGGGGACGCTCCGCCGAGCAGGGGCGCCGGGAGCGACGAGCGCGAGGCGGCAACTGTCGCGGACGACGCGGTGACTGTCGCGGACGACGCGGTGACGGGCGCGGACGACGCGGTGACGGGCGCGGAGAGCGGAGGTTCCGGCACCGGCCGAGACACGCAGGACGGCGCCGCGGCCGCGGAGAGGACGAGCGTCAGGAGCGAGGCCGCCCGGCGGGTGCGCGCGCGCGGACGGGCCGGGGGAACCGCTCCGCGCGGAGTCGGAAGGACCGGGATCAGTCCTTCTCCTTCTTCAGGAAGTCCTTCATCTTCTTGCAGTCGCTCTCGCGTTCCTTCTGCTTGTCGGTCGTCTTGAAGCGGATCTCCTGGACCATCTTCTGCCGGTACCAGGTGCCGAGGAGCTGGTCCACGATGCGGAGTCCGAGCTCGTCCTTCGCCGATGCCTTCATCAGGTCCACGATCGCCATCGCGACTTCGCGGCGCACGGCGCGCACGGCCGGGTCGCTGTCCGCGTTGGCCGACTCGAACCGCTTGAGCAGCGCCTCCGCCGCCATCGGGCGGTAGGGCTGCACCGGCGCCTCGGCGCCGTTGTTGACGATGTCCGCGAGGGGCTGCCACTCGCCGAGCGCGGACTTCCCGTCGCGGTAGGCGTCGATCATCTCCTTCGTGCGGTCGCGCTTCTTCTCCTGCTCGGCGAGCGCCTTCTCGGCGGCCGCCTTCCGCGCGAGGACGATCAGGTCCTCGGCGGACTTCCCGCCGGCCGGCGCCTTCGCGAGGGCCGCTCCGGGCGCGGCGGCCACGCCGGCGAGCATCAGCGCGGCGACGACGGCGTGCGGGACGCGGCTCATCGGTAGACCACCTTCCGGAACTTCGACGCGCCGTTGCACGTGGTGCACACGGTGCTCGACTGCGCGCCGTCGCCGGAGCTCGAGGTGAGGACGCCCTTGCCGCCGCACGTCGGGCACTGCTCGCTCTCGTCGGCGCGGAGCACCTCGAAGAGGCCGCTCTGCTCGACGAACATCGCGTTCAGGAACTTCGCGCGGTCCGTGGCGTGGGTGGCTTCCCACCACTCCTCCTCGGTCTTCGGCTTGTCTTCCTTCGTCTGGCGCTGCGGGGGGCCGCCGGCGTTCGCGTTGCCGCCCGCGCCGGGGGGCCTGCGCTGGCGGTTGGGGTCGTTCCGGCCGGCGCCGCCGGCGGGAACCGGCTTCTTCACCACGATGAACGAGCCCGTCCCGTAGTACGCCGTCGCGGACTTCGACTTCCGGCCCTTCCAGTAATTCTGCGCCTCCTCGTCGTCCTCGAGCCCGAGGTCCGACTTCACCTTGTCCCAGAGGGCCTTCGGCAGGTCACGCGAGAGCCACTGACGCGCTGCGGCGAGGGAGCCCGGCGTCGCGCCGCGGGGCGCGTCCGGATCGTCGGTCGTGGGCTTCTTCTCGCGGGCCTTCGCCGCGATCATGTCCCCCATCACCTTCGTGAGCTTCTTCGGCATCTCCGTCACGTACCAGGCGTCGCGGCCGCGGACGACGCGGTTCGCGAGCAGGCTGTAGCCGACGAGCTTCCGGACCTCGGGGTCCTTGTACTGCTCGCCGAGCGCCGTCAGGGTCTTCTTGGCGTCGTTCCAGCGGTTGCTCCGCATGGAGTTCTGGATCTGGCGGGCCATCTCGCGCGCGCCCGCGGCCTTCTCCAGCAGGTCCACCTGGCGGATCATCGACTCGAGCTGACGGCCGTCCGGCGTCTTCACGAACGCGGCGTCCGCCGCTGCGCGGGAGAGGTGGTCCCGGGCGGCGGAGAGCGCGCCGATGTTCATCGCGATGCGGCCCATCTCCTTGTGCGCCGCCGGCGTCTGCGGGTTCATCTCCTCCGCGAGCTTCCGGTAGAGGTCCTCCGGCGAGTAGATGAGGAGCCCGGGGAGGCGCATCGGCGTGATGCGCGCGACGTTCGCGCGGTCGAACGCGCGCTCGCCGGACGCGGTCTTCAGCTTGAGCGGCTGGCCGGTCTCCGCGGGGTTCAGCGCGAGCCCCTGCTCGATCCCGCCGGTGCCGAGGAGGATCTGGTGCCCGTCCACGAGGATCTCGTCCACCTCGTCCACCGTGACGCCGGTCTGGACGCGGAGTTCCTTCGCGCGGGTCTCCTCGATGTGCGCCCAGCGCACCTGGACCACGCCGCCGGTCTCGTAGAGGCGGAGCGCCAGCGTCTCCTCGCTCGTCTGCCCGGCGAGGATCTCGCCCTGCATGACCGCGCCGTTCCGGAGCGGGATCTGCTCCGCGAGGGCGGCCGACGGGAGGAACGCCAGCGCGAGCGCCGCGGCCGCGGCCCGCAGGAATCCGGCTGCGCTCGACGCGCGGGAGAGGGGGGTGTCGTTCATGGTCGTCTCCTTCAGCGGTTCTCGCGGCCGCCCTTGACGTCGGCCTTGCCCGCGGACTCCTCGTCGAACGTGATCGACCGGGAGAACTCCTCGAGGGGGATGGTGGAGGGGAGCACGGTGAACGTCTCCTGCTTCTCCAGACCGTCGCCCCACTTCACCGTGATGATGGTCCGCACGCCCGCCTCGGGCACGCCCCGCTGCACCGCCTCGAAGCGGAGCGCGTAGCGGAAGCCGTCGTAGAGGGTGCTCTGCTTCTCCGGCACGACGCCGTCGTTCGAATACGGCAGGGCCGTCCCCGCGGGTGCGGGCCGTCCCTTCGCGGACGACTTCGACGAAGAGGTCGAGGACGCGGGACGCCACGTGTTCACGAGCACGCGCGCCTCGGAGCGGGCCTCGTCGAGGACGTCGGTGAGCTGCGCCCCGGCCTGACGGCGGTTCGCGAAGCCGAGGGCGGACGCGAAGACCATGAGGACGGAGACCGTCCCCACGGCGAGGATCGACGTGGCGAGCATCACCTCGAGGAGGGTGAATCCGCGGGCGCGCCCCTTCGAGCGCGTCGCGGCCGGTCCGTTCGGAAGCATTCCGTGCATCGTACCCTCCCCTGCCTCAGCGCGACAGGTCCGAGGAGATCTCGTCCTTGTAGGCGTCCCGGAAGGTCGCGACCGGGTACTCCCTGAACGAGGTGCGTCCGTAGTGCGCGAGCGCCCCCGGCTGGTGCGTCTGGGGGGTCGTCCCGCGGGCGCCGCGCGTGAGGCCGGTGAGGGTGCGGCCCTGCACGGCCTCGAACTGGATCCACTCCGTCCCGATCTTGATGAACCGCGCGGCGGTGTCGGACGCAGGGATGATCGTGACGTCGGTGAGCTCGAGCATGCGGTCGTCGGCGTTGACGATCTGCGCGACCTGGCACGAGCGGGCCGCCTGCACCACGTCCTCGACGACCAGCGTGACGCGCACGCGGCGCGGATACGTGTCGTCGGTCGGGTCGTCGGCGGACTCCGGGCTCTTCCAGAACCAGAAGCCCTCGTTCAGCCGCGTGCCCTTCGACCCCTTCCGCAGGATCCCGCGCGTCGAGTCCCACGTGGTGAGGGGCCCCTTCGGCGGAAGTTCCGCGGTGTTCCACGTCTCGGTCTTCCGGCTCCAGAACTCGACGCCGAAGTGCAGCACGCCCGTCATGACCGGCGAGGCGACGGCGGCGATCTCGGCCGCGTCGCGGGGACCGCGCTCGGCCGGCGTGGCCGTCGTGTCGGACGCGGTCTTCCGCGGAAGGAGCGACGCGGCGCCCCCCACCGGCGAGCGCTGGCCGCGCCAGAGGGTCATCACGGCCGGGTCCTGCTTGTCCGCGGGCACCGCGGTCCAGAAGACCTCCGCGAGGCCGCCCGTGGCCTTCAGGTCGTTCTTCGCCAGCTCGGCGACGTCGTTCCGCTGGTCCACCTCGCCCTTCGCCGCCAGGTTCCCGCCCGCGGCGCGGAGCATCGGCGACGTGCCCTCGTCGGCGAGGAGCTTCACGAAGAACAGCCGCTGGATCGGGGCGTCGCCCTTCCCGTCGGCATCGAGGTCGGCGACCACGTGGTCGCAGTACATCCGGACCGCGGGCATCCCCGTCTCCGCGTCCGCCGCGGTGTGCACGGCCGCGAGGTCGCGGTCGAACGCCTGCGAGAACGTCGAGAGCGCGTCGAGCGTCTCCGTCTTCGACGTGCCGGACTGCGTGAACTCGCTGACCCGGGCGAGCAGCGTCACGATCGCGATGGAGATCGCGGAGAAGATGGACATGGCGAGCAGCAGCTCGAGCAGCGTGAAGCCGCGGTCCGGTCCGGTGCGTGCGGTCGTGCGGTTCATGGGTGCGGTCACTCCTGCGAGAGCACGGTGGCGGGCGCCACGTACTCGACCGAGATCTTCCGGACCGCCGGCGTCTGCTTCCAGGCGTCGGGGGCCTTCTCGGAGGTGAAGCGGTTGTATGCGTCCTTCGCGAAGCGCACCATCACGCGCGCCTCGAGCCGGTCGGACTCCACGTTCATCAGGTTCAGGTCCTCCGGCTTCGCGAGCAGGTAGAGGTGCTTCCGGCGGTCGTCCTTCGGCATGTCCTGCTCGCCGAGGCGGATCACGTCGTCGGAGTCCCAGGCCGGCCCGCCCTGGAAGCGGAGCAGCGTGACGACCTCGATCAGGCTCCGCGGCTCCTCGTCCCAGGAGACGCGCTTCCAGATCGCGCCGCGCTTCGACCACGAGAACTGCGAGTACGAGTTCTCCGGATCGTCGCTCCGCTCGGAGTAGCGGTCCCAGTGGCGGAAGGGCATCGCGATGGCGACGTCGCCCTCGCCGTAGCCGACGGGGACCGTGCCGAAGCGGCCGCGGAAGAGCGCGCCGCCCGTGCGGGCGCCCCCGGAGCCGGAGGACGACTCGTCCTCCCCGGGGTCGATCCGCGAGAGCGGGCCCGTGAGGCGGTTGCCCTGCACCTCGGTGTAGCCGGCGATCTCGCCCGCGTCGGCGACGCGCAGGTAGCCGTCGTCGGGGAAGTCCGAGGCGTCGGCGAGTTCGAAGGTGGCGCTGGACTCGTCGGCGGCGGCGGTGAGGCGGGACATCGGGAAGCACTCGATCGGGACCACGAACGCGCCGTAGCCGTGCGAGTCGGGGAGGGTCCCCATCACGCCGCGCTGGCAACCGCGGAGGAGCCCCGCGCCGAGGTCCGCCTCCTCGTAGAAGATCAGTTCCTCGCCGATCCGCACGAGGCCGCCGTCCACGGGGTAGATGTCGGACGGCACCGGAAGCCCGCGGACGTCCACGCCCCGCGCGGTCTCGTTCCAGAAGCTCCAGTGGAGCGGGATCTCGGTGTCCTTGTCCGTGATCCCGACGAACGTGACCGGCGCGCCGGATGTGGCCGTGGACGGATGCGCGATCTGCGACGGGACCTGCCCGAGGTGCGCGTAGTCGCGGCGGTCGGCGGCGGGGAGGCGGACCTCCTGGAAGCCGATCTCGTCGAGCATCCCGCCGGTCTTCACCGAGTCGTCGAACTTGATGCCGAAGCGGATGTTCTCGCTGCCCTGGGTGAGCTGCTGGTCGGGCATCTCGCCGCTCGGGAACTTGAGGATGCGCGTCCAGGCCTGGCTCGGGTACTGCGTGAGATCGTCGGCGTCGGTCGGCCGGTCCCAACGCCAGTCGTTGGCGGGGATGGACGCGGCGGTCGGCGCCGCCCATCCGCGGTAGCCCCACTGGAGGCGGATCTGCTCGTCGTGCCCCGCGGCGTCGCGGAGGGTGACGAGGTCGTTGAAGCCGGGGTACGAGCCGCGCCCGCCGGCCGTGATGTCCCAGTCGTTCCCGAACACGGTCTTGAAGCACGCGATGATCTGCGCGTTCGCCGAGTGCTCGGCGGGGATCGTGTTGGCGATCCGGTGCTGAAGCTGCTGCGCGTCGTCCTGCCAGCTCCGGAAGTCGAGCTGTTGCGCGATCTGGAGCATGCTGATCGGCGGCGGCTGTTCGGTCGTGATCACGGAGGTGGACGTCGGCGTCTGCGGCCCCGCCGTCCCGGCAGGCGCGAAATCGGTCGCGGCGCTCGGGGGCGAGTTCGTCCCCGTCCCCGCGCCGCCGCCCTGGCCCGCGGTCTGGCCGCCGGCCGCGGCGAGCTCCGAGATCAGGTTCGCGTTGCCCCAGAGGTTCGCGACGTCGTTGAACTGCATGTCGCGGTAGAAGAGGATCCGGCCCGTCGAGAGCGCCGCGTCGGCCGTGTCGTACTTCACCCACTCGCCGTCGATCTGGACGTACGCGAACCCGGGCGCGAAGCCGCCCGCGGTGTTCGAGCCGAGCTGCGCCTCGTTGTCGGCCGGATCGAGGTAGTTCGCGTTGGTGCCGGAGCCGACGATCGCCACCGGGATGAACGCCGTCGGGAAGCCGCCGAACGGGTACCCGCCGTCGAAGTCGGCGTACGTCGCGCCGCGCGGGTGGTTCGGGGTGTTCGGGTCGTTCGTGTAGCCGTAGTCGTACTCGGGATAGAAGCGCCCGCCGAGCGACGACGAGGGCGCGGGATTGTGCAGGGACGTGTCGTAGTGGCGGAACGCGAGCCCCTGGCGGGCGCTCGAGAGCGTGACCTGCACGCCCGCGGAGGACGTCGTGCCCACCGTGTACTCGACGAGGTTGACGCCGCCGACGAACCCGTCGGTGAGCCCGGGCGAGGACCCGCCGCTGCCCAGAGTGTACGTGGCGGCCGTCACGGTCGCGCTCGGCAGCCCCGCCGCCGCCGGGAGGTTCACGTTCCGCGTGACGAGCATCGCGTATCCGACCGTGCCCTGCGGTCCGATGTCGTCGAGGATCGACGACTCCGCGCCGCCGCCGCTCCACTCGGTCAGCGTGACGACCGGGTCGTAGCCGTCCGCGAAGGCGATCCCGCGGGAGCGGATGTTGATCGTGGTGGAACCGTCGGACAGCGTGAACTGGCCGTCGTCGGCCCCGTGGGCGCGGTACGCGCGGAGCGGCCCCGTGTTCGACTGGAGCACGGCCCCGCCGCGCTTCACGTCGGTGAGGAGCGGCGCGGCGTAGCCGTAGAGCTGCACCGAGCCGCCGGAGTTGTGCGTGCGGTTCGGCTCGTTCGCGGGGTTGATGTTCGAGTCGAGCGAGCGCGCCTTCCGGCGGCTGATGACGAACGAACTGTCCGAGTGCGAGCTGTACTCGATCAGCTCGGAGCCCTCCTGCCCGTGGAGGAGCAGGACGCCCGTCGCGGGGAACCCGCGCGCGTCCTTCACGCTGATCGACTGGACGCCGCTGCCCTGGGGCGCGAGGTTGCTCGTGAGGCGCGTCATCAGCGGCGACGTGCCGCGCTTGTCCGCGTCCACGAAGAGCTCCAGCATGTCCGGGGCGCAGCCGTGGACGGCGACCGCGATGTGGTACCAGGTCTCCGGGTCCCACGTGGTCTGGTCGAACTCGTAGCGGACTTCCGCGCTCTGCTGCTCGCGGGTGGCGTCGGCGACGGCGAGGACGAGGGCCGGCGGGAGGAGGCTGTTCGACGGGTCCCACCGGAGGCTCACGCGGTTCATGTGAGGCTCGTTCAGGCCGTAGTCGAAGATGACGTGCTCGGCGTTGTCCGGAGTCCAGTCGGGCTTGTACCAGAAGCTGCACGCGAACGGCCGGAGGCCGAGCTCGAAGTTGTCGCCCTTCCCGGGGATGTTCTCGTAGTCGGTGAGGTCCGCCTTGAACTGGTTCGCGTCGTAGGGACCGTCCACGCTGAACGAGACCGCCTTGTCGTTCAGGTCGATTCCGTCCGGCGCCTTCTCGCGGTCGAAGTGCTGGTAGCGGTCGGTGCGCCCGCGGAAGCGGAAGGACGCGGGAAGCAGGCGGAAGTCGCCCTCGGTCGGCGCGCGGCCCGTGCTCGGGAACCGGTCCATGTTGGCGTAGGACTGGTACTCCGACGCGGGGAGGTTCACGTCGTCGTAGTACGCGTTCACGTTGTTCGGGAACGTGCAGAACCACTTCGAGTCGCGGGAGAGCCGGATCTGCTCCTGGAAGTCGGCCTGCGTCTCGAGGACGAAGGTCGAGGACCGGTTGCTCGCCACGTCGAGGACGCGGCGGAGTTCGCGGCGCCCGAGCTCGCCGCCCTGGACGTCGAGGGCCGTGGCGGTGGCGCGGACCTCGTAGACGTCGAAGGACCGGAAGCAGAGCGGAGCGGTCGAGAACTCGAGGAACACGTCGTTCGGCGAGAGCGCGTTGCGGAGCACCGCCTCGAACTGCTCGCCGGAGAGGATGCCGCCGTCGCGGGCCTGCTCGAACCCGGTGACGAGGTCCTCCCACGTGCGGTAGACGCCGACGCTGCCGTCCTCCGCCTTCCGGGTGCGGAGGCTCTGCGCGAGGCTCGCCGCCGTGTCGGCGCCGATGTCGACGCCGCGCCCGCGGAGCTTCAGGCCGTGGAACACCGCCGCGAGGGTGTCGAGGTCGGCGGTGTTGACGTTCACCGGCGACCGGCAGAGCGCGTAGACGCGCGTCTGGTCCGCCGGGTAGTCGAAGCGGAGCTCGCCCGCGATCTGCACTTCGTTCGAGCCGCGCACGTCCACGACGACGCCGTAGTCCTGGTTCACGCCGTCGGTGATCATCACCGTGGTGCCGACCCCGAAGTAGCGGAGGTTCTTCACCTGGAGGTAGGAGTTCCCCGCGTCGCCCGCGGTGATCGCGTTCCGGACCGTCTGCGGGTTGCTCCAGCCGTCGCCGACCACGCTCCCGGCGTAGACGGTGACGTACCGGCGGAGCTCGTCGAGCTGCTCCGGGCGGAGCGTCGTCACGCCGAGGTCGGCGATCGCCTTCGTCTCGAACACGTTCGTGTACCGCACCCACGTGCCGGGCCGGGCCCGGAACGGACGCGTCGCGATCTGGAACGCGGCCTCGTTGACGACGAGCTTCCCCTTCTCGTGCAGGGACGGCGCGCCGTTCTCGCCCTTGTCGGCCATGAAGCCGCGGTTGCAGCCGATGAACTGCGTCCCGTCGAACGACTCGTAGGTGACGACCTCCGTGCCGATCCGGATCGCGCCCTTCGACTTCGGGAAGGAGCCGACCGGGGCCTCGATCACGATGCGGTCGGTGCCGCCGTCGGTCTCCTCCGCGAGCCGCGCGCGGCCGAGGAAGTTCGAGAGCGTCAGGTAGCTCGTCCGGTTGAGGTCGAGCTTGCCCTGCGCGTCGCGGACCTCGACGCCCCACACGCGGTGGTCGTTCCCGCTGAGCTGGTTCAGCTCCCCCGCCATGGACGCGGGCAGCGCGAACTCCTCCGGCGTGTCGGACGTCGGCGTCGAATCGGAGGGGGTCGCGGACTGTCCGGTGGCGCCGCCGCCCGGCCCGAGCTGGTCCAGGCGCCGCCGCTCCACGTGCTCGAGTCCGCCGGCGAGGTGACCCGTCACTTGGTCGAAGAGCGCGTCCGCCTCCATGGCCACGCGGTCGGAGTAGAGCTGGCGCTCGCCGCGGCGGGCGCTCTCCCGCATGGAGATGAGGAACGGCGTCGCGACCATCATGAGGATCACGAGCACGCCGATGACCGAGACGAGGGCGATGCCCTCGCGGAGGGTGGAAACCGAGTATCCGGAAATCGGATACTTGGTTACCTCTCCGAGCGAGCGTCGGCGCAGCGTCGAGGGGGTGTCACGACCAGCCATGGGACGACTCCGGGGCCCTTCGCGGGCGGTCTGGACTGCTTCCGGTCTGTTCTGTGGGGACGGGTCGAGTCGGAGGGACTCGGAACGACGCAGGTGGATTGCGAAACGCAGGCCTCGCGCTCATTCCTTCCGGGCCGGGGGCGGGCCCGACGCCGGCCGGACCGCTTCCTCGATCCGGAGCGTGCCGTCGGCGGTGTCGCGCACCTCGAGCAGCGCGCCGTTCGGACCGTAGTCGAGGGCGTACGCGCGGTCCTCGCCTGTCAGCCGCAGGAAGATCGACTCCTTCCCGGTGTGGAGCACCGGGTCGAGGCGGCCGTCCACGAAACGGATCGGCCGGCTCGGGAGGACCTCGATCCCCTCGGGGAGCTTCACGGGGTCGGTCGAGCGGATGCCGCCGACGCGGACGTCGTCCACCCACCCGTTCATTCCGGCGCAGATCAGGAGCGGCGCGTCCTCGCTGAACGCGAGCACCCGTTCCTGCTCCTCGGGCTTCTCGAACGCGAGGCGGGAGCGCTGCACGAAGCCGCGCCCCTCGTCGGTGGCGACGATCATCTCCCGCCGGTCGCAGGAGATCCGGACTCCGTACCACTCGCCGATCCGCGCGGGCGGCACCTCGACCTGGATCGGGAGCTTCTCCTCGCTCCCGTTCTTCGAGCGGACGCCGACCTGCCCGTCGATCCGGGCGCCGGCGCCGCGGCTCATGGTGCGATACTGGGCGCGGAAGGACGAGCCGCGGGAGACGATGTCGAAGCTCGCGACGGCCTGGAGCTTGAACCAGACCTCGACGCCGATGCCCTGGTCCACGTTGTACGCGGCGTAGTTCGAGCAGTCGATCGAGCCGCCGCGCAGCCGCGCGGCGCCGCCGACGCGGCCGCCCTTCGGGTCCACCTCGCCCGCGCTGATGCTGCACGTGCGCCCGTCGATCCCCATCGGGACCACCGGGTCGCCCGCCTCCACCGGCCGGCTCTCGAAGTGGAGCTCCTGGAGCACGCCCTCGGCGTAGGCGTGGACCATGCCGTTGGCGGGATCCACGGCGATCACCGCGGGGTAGCGGTTGCTCGAGTTCCGCGCCTTCGTGACGAGCGCGTTCACGTTCTGCATGGCGAGCTGCTGCGCGCTGCGCCGCCCCATGCTGGTGAAGATCCCGGTCCCGAGGCCGAGGAGCATCGCCATGATCCCCATGGTGACCATGAGCTCCATCAGCGTGAACCCGGCGCGGTTGCGGCGGAGAGTCGGGGTCGTCAAGGCGTCACCTCCGGTCGCTGTCCTCGCAACTCACTGGCCGTACGCGATGTCGTCTTCGGTGCCGGGCTCGCCGTCCGGTCCCATGCTGAAGAGCTGGAAGGACGCGGCGCCCTCGTACTCGCCGAGCTCCGTCTTCCGCGGCGCGACCTTCACCTCGCGCTTGTCGCCGGTCATGTAGCCGTCGAGGCGGTCCATCTTCTTGAAGTCGCGGTTGTGGATGTAGACGAACGGGTTGCCCCACGCGTCGATGTACTCGCGGAGCTCGAGGTCCGGCATCTCCTCGACGCGTCCCGCGGCGGAGTCGCCGTCGGTGTTCGCGTAGGCGTCCGACGTGTCGAGCGCCTGCGAGTGGATGCGGACGCCCTTCAGGTGGAACGCGACCCAGATCGCCTCGATCCCGGCGTTCTTGTCGTTCCCCCCGCCGATCGTCTTGCCGACGTTCCCCGACTTCCCGGGGCCCTGCAGCATCGTGACGTCGGTGGACGGGTACATGCCGAGCTTGTCCGCGCTCTTCAGGAGCTCGAGACCCGCCCCGATCTCGCTGAGCCGCGTCTTCGTGGCGAACACGAGCTGCTTCTGCTGGGCCTGCGAGATCATGATCGAAACGCCGGCCACGAGCCCGGCGAGGATGGCCATCACGACCATCACCTCGATCAGGCTGAAACCGCTTCTGCGCGCTCGCATCGTTCCTCCTCGTTGCTGCCGTGCGTACGTCCGGTCCTCCCGCCCGCCCGGACCCCGCGGTCGCGGGGCCCCGGCCGGTCAGCGGGCCTGGAGCTTCTCGATCTCCACCCGGTCCACTTGCAAATCCACGTCCACGCCGCGATCGCCGTCCACGTGGAAGCCGACGACCATCTTCTTGTTCCGCTGGAGGCTGAGCCCGCCCACCTCGAACGGCTCGGAGGCGGCGACCTTCTGCTCGTCGAGATAGACCTCGTAGACGCCCTTCGCGTGGTCCTTCCGCTCGATCCGGATCCGGTGGAACTGGCCGTCGTCGGGCCAGTTGATCTCCGCCCCGGCGGCGTCCTTCAGCGGCTCGATCAGGTAGCGGTCGGCCGCCGCCTGTGCGCCGCCGCCGCCCGCCGCGCCGTAGATGAACCAGCACATGCGGCCGTTCCGGTCGCGACCGAGGCCGAACTCGGCCCCCTGGCCGCGTCCGCGCCCGCCGGACGCCCCGCGGACCGCGAGCGCGCCGGTGTACACGTGGAAGGCGAACTCGAAGCCGGGTCCCGCCTTCACGGAGCAGTCGGCCGCGATGAAGCGGTCCTGCTCCTCGTTCCGCGTGAGCGACGTCTGGCGCGCCCGGTCGGCCTCGCCGACGCCGCTCCCCTTGAAGACGACCGACTGGCCGTTCAGCTGGATGCGGGTCTTCCCCGTGCCCTCGGTGGCCTCCCAGCCGTTCCCGACCTGGCCGCCCGAGCGGTTGAACTCGTCGCGCCAGATGCGGGTCTGGTCCCAGAGGTTCACCACGTCCCGGAGCGCCGTCACGTACGCCTCGGACCACGCGGTCTTCCGCGCCCGGCCGGTGCGGTTCAGCGCGTCGTTGACGGATTCGACCGGCTGGCCCGCCCGGAAGTACGCGTACGCGAGCAGCGCGAGGCATCCCGCGTCGTTCCTCGCGGCGCCGCCGGAGGCGTTCGTCTCCGTCTCGAGCAGCCGCACGGCGTCTTCGGTCTTCCCCGCCGCGAGCTGCGCCCGGGCGAGGTCGTAGACGATGATCGTGCGTGCGTCGGGGTCGGACTCCTTCTGGAGCGCGCGCCCGAGGAGCTTCAGCGCCGCGGCGTGGTCCGGCGTCTCGAGGGACGCCGACGCCAGTCCGCCGATGCGGAAGCCGTCCACGAGCTCCGGCGCGAGCTGGAGCAGCCCGGGCGCGCCGTCGCCGCCCTGGAGGATGCGGAGCGCGTCGGTCGCGCGTCCGTCGCGGAACCGCGCCGCCGCGATGCGGAGGAGCGTCCACGCGTTCGCCGGGTCGGTCTGGAGGGCCGTGCCGAACGTGTCGTCGGCGCGGGTGAGGTCGCCGGCGCGCTGCCACGTCTCCCCGAGCCCGATCAGCGGGTCGGTGAAGTTGAGCGGATCCTCGGCGAGGCACTTGTCGAACTCGGCCGCGGCCTCCGCGCCCTTGTCGAGGGCGAGGAGCGCGAACCCGCGGTTCGACCGCGCGCGGCTGCCGCCGCGGGCCTCGAAGGGGATCGCCGCGGAGAAGTTCTTCTCGGCCTCCGCGAACTGCCCGAGCGCGTACTGGCACGCGCCGAGGATCATCAGACCGTGCCACGACGCCGGATCGGCGGCCGCGGCCTGCTGCGCGAGTCCGAGCGCGTCGCGGACGCGGCCCTGACGGTAGCGCGCGTGCGCCTGGCCGGCGAGCGCGCGGGCCTTCGGGGTGCCGGTCGCCACGCCGACGACCTTCCCGAACTCGTCGAACGCCGCGTCCTGCTCGCGGGCGGAACCCGCGAGGCGGAGGAGGACGCCGCCGAGGCGGAGGCGGCCCTCGATGTCGTTCTGCGCGGCGGCCTTCGCGAACGCGTCCCGCGCGGCGTGCACCGCGCCGGACCGCTCGTACGCGTCGCCGAGGAGCACGAGCACCGCCGGGTCGTTGGCGCGCGCGTCCTTCAGGTAGTCGAGGTAGATCTGGATCTCGCTCTCGAGGTCCCACGCGAGCTGGCAGGCGGCTCCGGCCTCGCGGACGAGGGCGGCGCTCTGCGCGGCGGCGAGGGCGCGGCGGAGGTGCTGGATCGCGAGCTTCGCGGCCTGCGGCCCGTACTTCGGGACGAGGCTCGACACGATCCATTGTGCGAACTGCTGGTTCGCTCCGGAGTCGTCGGCGCGGAGCCCGCGGCGGATCCGTTCCTCGTGATACTCGTTCTCGAGGGTCTTCTCGAGGTGCACAGTCTGATACCGCTCGATGTTGTCGGGGCCGACGTCGTAGCTCCCGCGCGGCGTCAGCGCGTCCTGCTCGTTCAGCTCCTCCACGCGGAAGCGGACGTTCGGCCACTCCTCGAGGATCACCCAGACGGGCTTCCCCTCGTGGGCGCCGAGCGGCGCGAGGCGGCAGATCTGCTCGCGGCCGTCCTTCGATACGACGCGGGCCGCGGCGGCCTTGCGCGCGTCCACCATGGCCTGCTTCGCCTCGTCGTCCTTCCGCTTCTGTTCGGCGGCGACCTTCTCGGGGTCGTCCTCGGCCTCCGGCGCGGCGCCGGTCTCCTCCGCGGCGGCCGCGGCGGCGGGCACCGTGGCGAGCTTCTTCATCTCCTCGCGGAGCATGTGGAAGTGGGATGCCGGGAGGTACGGCCAGGCGTTCGGGCGGGCCCACGACGCGCCGGACGCCTCGGGGGCGTTCACCGACGGGCGGGGCTTGCGCTCTTCCGGACGGTCCTCCTGGAACTGGTTCCGGCCGCCCGGCCACTGGCGGTCGAGGAGCGTCTTCCAGTTCGACTGCACGGTGCCCTTCAACTGGGCGTCCACGCCGTCCGGGACCGAACCGGCGCCCACGGACTGGTAGCGTCCCATCGACGTGAAGACGAGGAGTCCGGCGACTCCGGCGGCGGCGACGAGCAGGAGCTGTTCCTTCTTCACTGGTTCACCCCCCGGTGCACGAGCCCCATGAGCTGGAGCTGCACCTTCACCTCGTCCTCCTCGCGGCGCGGGCGGAGGAGGGACTCCTGCTCCTCGAGCACGATCATCCGCCGCTGGCGGTTGTCGAGCGAGTTGAACGAGCGCTTGAGCATCGTCACGGCGTCCGGGTCCCCGGTGAAGCTGACGTGGACGCGGAAGCCGTAGATCCACGCGAGGTCGGGGTTCAGGGCGTTCCGCGGCTGGATGCGCAGGTCGGCGACGGCGGAGACGACCTTCTTGCCGTCCCCGGCGACGTCGACCGCGAACGCGCGGTCCACGACCTCGGCCACGATCGCGAGCCCGTGCAGCGCGACCGGGATGTCCTCGTCGTCGTACCCCTGCACGAGGCCCATCGTCTCGTCGAGGTCGCGCCCGAGCTGGGCGGAACGGCCGACGAGGGCGGAGCGGACCTCCTCGCGGACCTTCGAGAGGCAGGTCTGCGGCAGGTTCTTGTAGAGGTTCATCCACGCCTCGACCTCGGCGCCGCCCTTCCCGATCACGTTCGCGATCCAGGTGAGGTTCTCGCGCACGTAGGCGTCGCCGGACGCGAGGGACGCGACCTCGGACGCCATGGAGCGGATCTGCGCCTCCGCGGAGTCCGCGCGGCGCTTCTGCTCCGCGATGGAGGCGGCCGACGGCGCCTGCTTCTCGCGGACCATCTTGTCCAGCTTGTCCTTGTTGTTCTTGTTGACCCGCTGGAGTTCGGCCGGGTCGTCGGACGAGCCGGAGAACACGTTGCTCATCACGACGAGCGCGATGAGCAGCACGATGCCGCCCGTCACGACCTGCAGGATGAACGCCTTGTGGCGCTGCCAGATCTCGTCCATTACCTGCTCTCCTCGGGGCCCTTGGCCGCCTCGGGGTACGTGGTCTGCCGGATCGTGATCCGGAACGTGCGGTCCGTCTGGAGGCCGGAGTCCGACGCGATCCGGAGGAAGCCGGAGTCGGTGATGCGCTTCTTCAGCGCCGCCATGAACTCGGCGTGGCACTGGGAGACGGGCCGGACGCCGCGGTCGGCGATCGAGCCCTGGAGCGCGATCTCGGGGGACATCACGAACTCGTCGAGGTCGGCCCCGTTCGCGTCCTTCAGGCGCTCCTTGGTCATGCGCGCCGAGCTCTTGTCGAAGACGATCTCGCGGTACCCGCCGTCGTCGCCGCCCGAGTTCATCACGGACTGGACCATCTCCTCCACGATCTGGAGCGTCGGGCCCAGCGTGACGGTCGAGCGGAGCGCGTCCTTCTGCGCGTTCACCTGCTCCACGCGGCGGCTCGCCTTGTCGAACTCGTCCTTGTTCTTCTGGAAGAGCTGGAGCTTCGCCGCGAGCTGGTCGCGCTCCCTCTGGCCCTCGGCGCGCGCCGCGCCGCGCATCGACCACGCGACGACGACGCCCGCCGCGGCGACCGCGGCGGCGGCGAGGACGAACACGGTCTTCTGCCGGAAGGCGCGCTTCTTCTTGTCGGCCTCGGGGAGGATCGCGACGCGGAGCGCCGACTCGTCGGCCGCCATCTGGGCGAGTCCGAGCGCGACGGCCATGCCGCCCTGGTCCTGCTTGATCGCGTTCGCCGCCTCGGCGGGGAGCGCGGAGAGGTCCACCGAAGCCAGCGGGTCGAACACCTCGACCGGCACGTTCAGGTTCGACTCGACGTACTCGGGGAGGCCCTTCAGGAGCGAGCCGCCGCCCATGAGCACGACGCGCGCGACGTCGCAGTCGGGCACCTTCGTCTGCGCCTTCGCGAACATCACCGACGAGTTGATGGCGGAGACGAAGTGCCCGCCCGCGCCCATCATGGCGTTGGCGACCTTCTCCTCCATGGAGTCGCGGTACTTCGCCTTCCCGCGGGGCGTCAGGTTGCCCTTGGTGATCTTCAGCTTCTCCGCCGTGGGGAAGTCAACGCGGAGGTTCTGCATGATCGCGTCGGTGAGCAGCTTCCCGCCGCCCGCCACGTTCCTCGCGAAGAGGAGCGAGCCCTTCCGCGCGATGGCGACGTCGGTGTTCTCGTGCCCGATGTGGACCAGCACCACCGTCTCGTCGATGCCGAGCTTCCCCACCTCGCGGTAGGCGGTGAACGCCGCCACGGCGCGGGGCGTCCCGCCGAGGGGGTCGAGCCCCGACGCGGCGAGCGCCTCGAGGCGCGGCTTCAGGTGCGCGTTCTTCGCCAGCGCGACGAGGACGACGTTGTCGCCGCTCGTGGTGTCGTCCACCTGGAGCTGCGCGTACGCCGCGGAGACGTCGCCGCCCGACTGCTCCGAGACCTCCTGGATCTCGAAGTTCATGAGCATCTCGAGCCGCCAGTCGGGGACCGGGGGCACATGCGTGTAGCGCATGATCAGGTCGCGGCCGGAGACGCCGACGAAGGCGCCCCCCTTCGCCTGCGAGGAGGTGATCGCCGACTTCCCCTCGGCAAGGCGCCGCTGCTCGGACGGTTCGGCCTCGGCCATCGGCGCGACGAGCGCCTTCTGGACCTGCCACGACCCGTCCTTCTGCTTGCGGACCTGGACGACGCGGACGTTCCGCGATCCGATCGATACGCCGGTTCCGACGGCTGCCATCCGTCCTCCTAGTTCCCCGCGGCGAGCCGTGCGACGGCTGCCTCGGCCTTCTTCGCCGCCTCGGTTCCCGGCCACGCGGACGCGATCCCGCGCCAGATCGCCGCGGCGAGCCGCGGAGAGTTGCGCTTCTCGTAGTCCTCGGCCCGCTGCACCAGCGGCGCCGCGCGCCGCTCCGCAAGCACGACCGCCCGCGCCGCCGTCGCCTGCGCCGCGGCGACCGCCTCGGCCG
>JAJVHW010000098.1 GCA_022072415.1 Planctomycetota bacterium | reverse complement strand
GGCCGTCGCCACCGCGTCGGTCGTCGCGAGCCCGCCGTGGGCGATCATCGGCGGCGAGAGCGCGGCGAGGAGCCCCGCGACGGCGCCCGCGCGCACACCGGCCAGCGCCGTCGCGATCCACGCCGCGAGCGCCGCGGCGAACCCGCACACGATCCAGACCGGAGCGCGCGACGCTGCGAGCACGTCCGCAGGCGCGGCGGGGGACTCCCAGATCAGCCGGTCGCCGAGCGACGTGAGCGACGTCCGGTCGTCCGGCGCGTCGAGCGCGCCCGGGGCGAGGTCCACCAGCGGGAGCGCGGCCGACGTCACGTAGAGCGCGAGCGGCGGCTGCCAGAGGAGCACGTCGGCGTCGAAGTCCCCGCGCGCGAGGATCCGCGCGCCCTGCCCGACATAGGTCGGCTCGTCGTCCGTCGGCGACGCGCCCCGCGCGCCCAACGCGGCGAGGAGCGCGGCGAGCACGGCGAAGATCCACGGGAGCGCCCGCGTCACGGCCGCGCCCTCCGCGACGTCATCGCGCCGGCGATCCGCTCCGCTGCGGCCTCCGCGTCGAGGCGGCTCGTGTCCACGGTGAGGTGCGCCTGCGCGTAGAGCGGGGTGCGCGCCGCGAGGATCTGGCGGAGTTCCGCCATCGCGTTCGGCCGGCGCGCCATCGGCCGGTAGTCGCCCTGACGCTCCACGCGGGCCATGTGGTCCTCCGGCTTCGCGCGGAGCCACACGGTGAAGCACTCCTCGCGGAGCCGCGTGTACGCGGCCGGCGACGTGACGATCCCGCCGCCCGTGGCGATCACCGACGGCTCGGGGCGCGCGAGCCATCCGTCGAGCGCCTCGGACTCCATCCGCCGGTAGTAGAGGTCGCCGTGGACCGCGAAGAGCTCGCGGAGCGGGAGCCCCGCGTGGTCCTCGACCAGCCGGTCGAGCTCCACGAACGCGAGGCCGAGCTTCCTCGCCAGCGTGCGGCCGACGGTGCTCTTCCCCGCGCCGCGGAGTCCGAGCAGCGCGACGCTCCGCTCCCGCGGCGCGTGGAGCAGGTCCTCGGGCCGCGCGCCGAGCGCCGCGGCGACGTGGGAGAGGTTCACGACCGAGATGTTCGCGCGGCCCGCCTCGACGTCGGTGAGGAAGCGCGACGACACGCCCGACGCGGCGGCGAGTTCCGCGAGGGTGAGGGACCGGGCCTTCCGTCGGTCGCGCACCTGCGTGCCGATCGCCCTGAGGAGCAGGTCGTCGGGGGCTCGGGCAGGCTCGGGAGTGCGCACGGATGCGGAACTATAGTGCGCGTGTGGTTGGATGTCGAGGAAGGATCCTTCGCATGTGACGCGGGTCACGCGCTATCGTGGGCCCTCCGCGTTACAGGAGACGGATTCCATGGCCGAGACCGCCGCGAAACTTCCCGAGATCCGATTCGGGCGCCGCCCCGAGAGCTACGTCCACTGGAAGCTCGAGTTCCAGGGCGACGTGGCGCGGCTCCGCATGGCCGTGCAGGAGGACCGGGGGCTCAACCCCGACACCGTCCTCAAACTGAACTCGTACGACCTCGGCGTGGACCTCGAGCTCGCGGACGCGGTGCAGCGCATCCGCTTCGAGCACCCGGAGGTGCGCTGCCTCGTGGTGACGAGCGTGACGCCGCGCATCTTCTGCGCGGGGGCGAACATCCCGATGCTGGCGAGCAGCGGGCACGCCTTCAAGGTGAACTTCTGCAAGTTCACCAACGAGACGCGCCTCTACCTCGAGGACCTCTCCGCCGCGTCCGGCGTGCGCACTCTCTGCGCCGTGAACGGGACCGCGTCCGGCGGCGGATACGAGCTCGCGCTCGCCTGCGACTGGATCATGCTCCCGGAGGACGGGAACACCGCCGTGTCGTTCCCGGAGGTGCCGCTCCTCGGCGTGCTGCCGGGCACGGGGGGGCTCACGCGCCTCGTGGACAAGCGGAAGGTGCGCCGCGACCTCGCCGACGTGTTCTCCTCCCTCGCGGAGGGCGTGAAGGGCCGCCGCGCGGTCGAGTGGCGCCTCGTGGACGAGGTGGTGCCGTCGTCGCAGTTCCAGGCCGCGGTCGAGCGCCGCGCGAGGATCCTCGCCGACGAGTCCGCGCAGGCGACGCCTCTCCGCGCCGCGCCGGGCGTGCCGCTGCCCGACCTCGCGTGCGAGCGCGACGACGCCCGCGACGACGGGGGCGCGACCACGTTCCGCTGGGCCCACGTGACGATGAAGGTCCTCCGCGGCGAGCGCCGCGCCGAGATCGAGGTCCGCGCGCCGGAGTCCGTTCCGTCGAGCCTCGACGAGATCCGCGCGCAGGCCGCCGGCTGGTGGGCCCTCCGCTGCTTCCGCGAACTCGACGAGGCGCTGCTCCAGCTCCGCTTCAACTTCCTCGACGTCGGCCTCGTGCTCGTCCGCACGAAGGGCGAGGCGGCGCAGGTGATCGCCACCGACGAGCTCCTCCAGGAGCACGCGGGCGACTGGTTCGTCGGCGAGGTCCGCCACCAGATCCGCCGCGTCCTGAAGCGGCTCGACGTGACCGCGCGGAGCCTCTTCGCGGTGATCGAGCCGGGCTCGTGCTTCGCCGGGACGCTCTTCGAGCTCGTCCTCGCGTCGGACCGCACGTACATGCTCGACCACCCCGACGAGGCGAACCACGTCCAGCTCTCCGAGATGAACGGCGGCGCCTATCCGATGGCGAACGGCCTCTCGCGCCTCGACACGCACTTCCTCGGCGAGCCGGAGAAGGCGCGCGAGGCGCTCTCCGTGAACGAGCCGGTGGACGCGGCGACGGCCATGAAGATGGGCCTCGTCACGTTCGCGCCCGACGACATCGACTGGGAGGACGAGCTCCGCCTCGCCGTCGAGGAGCGCTCGAGCCTCTCCCCCGACGCGCTGACCGGAATGGAGGCGAACCTCCGCTTCGCCGGCCCGGAGACCATGGAGACCAAGATCTTCGGCCGCCTCTCCGCGTGGCAGAACTGGATCTTCCAGCGCCCGAACGCGGTGGGCGAGCGAGGCGCGCTCACGAGCTACGGGAAGCCCCAGCGGCCCGAGTTCGACTGGCGCCGCACGTAGACGCAACGACCCCCTCACGCAACCCCGCAGGAGAACGAACCATGTCCGTCGCCGACCTCTCGGGCCGCATCCCGAACAACGTGAACCTGAAGGACGACAAGCGCCTCCTCCGCGCGCTCGAGTCGTGGCAGCCGAAGTACATCGACTGGTGGATGGAGATGGGTCCGGACGGCTTCCAGGCCGACCAGATCTACCTCCGCACCGCGATCAGCGTGGACCGCGACGGGTGGGCCCAATTCGGCCACGTGAAGATGCCGGAGTACCGCTGGGGCATCTTCCTCGCCGACCGGGAGGACGGCCGGAAGATCCCCTGCGGCGACCACTACGGGAAGGACGCGTGGCAGGACGTGCCCGGCGAGCACCGGAACGCGCTCCGCCGCATGATCGTGACGCAGGGCGACACGGAGCCGGCGTCCGTCGAGCAGCAGCGCCGCCTCGGGCAGACCGCCCCGAGCCTCTACGACCTCCGGAACCTGTTCCAGGTGAACGTCGAGGAGGGCCGCCACCTCTGGGCGATGGTCTACCTCCTCCACAGCTACTTCGGCCGCGACGGCCGCGAGGAGGCGGAGGACCTCCTCGTCCGGCGCTCGGGGAACGCCGACAAGCCGCGCATCCTCACCACGTTCAACGACCCGTGCGAGGACTGGCTCTCGTTCTTCATGTTCACGACGTTCACGGACCGCGACGGCAAGTTCCAGCTCCACGCGCTCGCGGAGTCCGGCTTCGACCCGCTCTCGCGCACCTGCCGCTTCATGCTCACCGAGGAGTCGCACCACATGTTCGTGGGCGAGACCGGCATCCAGCGCGTCGTCAAGCGCTGCGCCGAGGTGATGAACAAGGTCGGCCCCGAGCCGGACCGCGTCCGCGCCGAGGGCGCGATCGACCTGCCGACGATCCAGAAGTACCTGAACATGTGGTACACGTCCTCGCTCGACCTCTTCGGCGGCGAGAAGTCGAGCAACGCGGCGAGCTACTTCGCGGAGGGGCTGAAGGGCCGCTTCATGGAGTCGAAGTACGACGACCACGTCTGCGTCGACGGGCACTACGACATGACCGTGGTGCAGGACGACCGCCTGGTGCAGGAGCAGATCCCGCTCCGCATCGCGATGAACGAGATCCTCCGCGACGGCTACGTGTCGGACTGCGAGAACACGGTCGAGCGCTGGAACAAGGTGCTCGAGCGCGAGGGCCGCGAGGAGCGCCTCTATCTCCCCAACCGCCGGTTCAACCGCCGCGTGGGCGAGTACGCGAACATCCGCTTCGACCCGCAGGGGAACCTCATCAGCGAGCACGAGTGGACCTCGAAGCGGGACCAGTGGCTCCCCACGACCGCCGACTTCGCCTACGTGAAGTCGCTGATGCACCCGGTCGTCGAGCCCGGGAAGATCGCGAGCTGGATCGCGCCGCCGCAGAAGGGCATCAACAACCAGCCCTTCGAGTTCGAGTACGTCCGGAAGTAGCCGCGGGCTTCCGATGCGGAGGGGAACGGGGCGCCGCGGCGCCCCGTTCGATTCACGCCGGCGGCACGCCGTGCTCGGCCAGCGCGCGGTTCACGTAGCGGAGGTCGCGGGACACGTCGCGCCACTCCCAGCCCGGAGGCGGCTCCGGCGGGCCGGCGGCGGCGTCGTCGGTCTCGAACTCCGCGACTACGAGCCCGGCGTGCGGGCCCTCGAACACGTCGAGCTCGATCCCCGACGGGAACGTGTGGCGGGTCTTCCGGATCCGCCAGGGCGCGAGCGCGAGGAGCGCCTCCGCGTCGGCGCGGGGGATCTCCCAGCTGAACTCGCGGCAGACCTGGGGACCGGCGGCGGCGGAGCCGGACCCCGCAGCGGCCTTCACGTCGAGGCTCGCCCGGCCGCCCTTCAGGCGCACGCGCACCGCGGGGCCGTGGGCGACGCTGAAGTAGCCCTGGTCGATCACGTCGGTCCGCGCGCCCGCGTCGCGTGCGACGTCGTCCGCGGCGCCTGGGAGCTTCGTGACGAGGAACTTCCACTCGATCTCGATCGCCATCGCGGGCGATCGTACACCCGTCACGCCGCGAGCCCCGCCTCGTGGTCGAGCGTCTGCGCCACCGCGTGAATCACGGCCGCGATGCGAACGGCGTCGTTCACCGCCTGCGGCGAGACCCCCTGTCCGCGGAGCTTCTTCTCGTGGGTCTCCATGCACATGCCGCAGCCGTTCACGGCCGAGACGGCGATGCTCCAGAGCTCGAAGTCCGCGTGCGGGGCGCCGTGCGTGTTCATCCCCTGCATCCGGAGGCGGGCCGGGATCTCCGCGTACACCGGGTCGCCGACGAGGTGCCGGAAGCGGTAGTAGACGTTGTTCATCGCCATGAGCGCGGCCGCGGTGCGCGCGGCGTCGAAGTGCGCGGGCTCCATGCGCTTCCGCGCCTCCGCCGCGGCCGCCGCGATCACGTCGCGCTGGCGGGACGCCAGGGCGGTCGCCAGGATCGCGCCCCACGCCTGCGACGGCGTCAGGTGCTCGCTCCTCTCGAGCGTCGAAAGGTTGAGACGCAGGTCCTTCGCCGCGTCGGGGATGCGGGCGGCCAGGGTCGCGAAGTCCATGGGATCTCCTACGGGGCAAGAGGGGCACAGGGAAGCGGCGGGAACGAAGCGCCCCCCGACCAAGAGGGGCGAAATGGCACCGGTGTTCGCGCCGCGGCGGCACATCCGCCGCGGCGCGAGGGGGCAGGGGTCAGACCTTGATCGTGGCCTCGCCCTTCTTCCAGTTGCAGGGGCAGAGTTCGTCGGACTGGAGCGCGTCGAGGACGCGGAGCGCCTCCTCCGGGTTCCGGCCGACCTTGCCGTCGTTCACGGTCACGTGACGGATCACGCCCGTGGGGTCCACGATGAACGTGGCGCGCATCGACACGCGGTCGTCGCCCATGAGGATCCCGAGCTCCGTCGAGAGCTTCTTCGACGTGTCGGCGAGCAGCGGGATCGCGAGCCCCTTCAGATCCGCCTCGTGCTTCCGCCAGGCGAGGTGCACGAACTCCGAGTCCGTGCTCGCGCCGAGCACCACCGCGTCGCGGTCGGCGAACTCGCGGGCGAGCTTCGCGTAGCCGACGATCTCGGTGGGGCAGACGAACGTGAAGTCCTTCGGGTAGAAGAACACCACGCGCCACTTGCCCTTGTGGGTCGCGGGCTCGAACGTCTGGAACGCCGTCTTCAGGTCGTCGGACACGACGCCCTTCAGCTTGTAGTCCGGGAAACGGTCTCCGATGGTCAGCACGTCTGTCACCTCCATGGTTGACGGGAACGCCGCGCGGCCGGCGGCCGGGCGACGGGGGAGAGTCTCGCCCGGGGAGAACGATCGGGCCAACCGGAAGCAGTTATCATCAGGATCGGAAACGCCGATCACCGACCTCCGCGCCATGGACCTCACCCTCCGCCAGCTCGAGTACGCCGCCGCGCTCGCGAGGCACCGCCACTTCGGGCGGGCCGCGGCCGCGTGCGGGGCGTCGCAGTCCGCGCTCAGCGAGGCCGTGGCCGACCTCGAGACGGCGCTCGGCGTCCGCCTGTTCGAGCGCGACCGGAAGGGCGTGCGCGTGACGGCCGCGGGGGAGGGCGTCGTCGCGCGCGCCGAGGACGTGCTCTCGCGGACCGAGGACCTCCGCCGCGCGGTGCGCGAACTCCGCGAGCCGTTCGCTTCGCCCTTCCGGATGGGCGTGATCCCCACCATCGCGCCGTTCGTGCTCCCGCGCGGCGTGCCGGCCCTCCGCGCGCGCTGGCCGCGGATCGAACTCGTGCTCCGCGAAGGGACCACCGCCGACGTGACGGCGGGGGTCGCGGACGGCAGCCTCGACGCGGCCGTGGTGGCCGCGGAATCCGACACCGGCGACCTCGACGTGACGGAGCTCTACCGCGACCCGTTCCTGATCGCGGTGCCTGCGAGGCACCCGCTCGCGCGCCGCGCGGCCGTCACGGAGTCGTCGCTCCGGCGCGAACGGCTCCTCCTGCTCGAGGACGGCCACTGACTCCGCACGCAGGCGCTCGCCGTGTGCGAGCGGCTGGCGTCCCCGGAGCGGACGGACGCGCGGGCGACGAGCCTCACCACGCTCCTCCACATGGCGGCCGGCGGCCTCGGCGTCACCGTGGTCCCCGCGATGGCGGTCGGCTCGGCGCTCTGGCCGGGGGGGCCCGACGGGCTCCGCGCCCTGCCGATCCGCGGACGGAGCCCCTTCCGCACCATCGCGCTCGCGTTCCGCCGCACGGCCGCGCGCGGCGACGAGATCCGCGCTGTCGCAGCCGCGCTCCGCGAGCACCGTCCCCGGGGAGGGGACGCGTGAGCGCGCGGCCGGTCTGGATCGAGCCCGGGTCGCGCCCGCGCTTTCCCGACCCCTCGCGGTTCGACGAGGAGGGGCTCGTCGCCGTCGGCGGCGACCTCGCGCCGGAGCGCCTGCTCCTTGCGTACGAGCGGGGCATCTTCCCGTGGTACGACGAGGGCACGCCGCCGCTCTGGTGGAGCCCCGACCCGCGGTGCGTCATGACTCCGGAGGGGCTGCACGTCTCGCGGAGTCTCGCGCGGACGATCCGCACCGGCGGCTTCGAGGTCACGTGGAACCGGTCGTTCGGCGAGGTCATCCGTGGCTGCGCGCAGGAGCGGGAGGGCGGGACGTGGCTGCTCCCGGAGATGATCGCGGCGTACGAGCGCCTCCACGCCGCCGGGGCCGCGCACAGCGTCGAGGTCCGGCGCGGCGGCCGCCTCGCGGGAGGACTCTACGGCGTGCAGCGCGGCGCGCTCTTCTGCGCGGAGAGCAAGTTCCACCGCGAGCGCGACGCGTCGAAGGTCGCCGTGGTCGCGGCCGTGCGGTCGCTCTTCGCCGCCGGGATCGACGTGTTCGACGTCCAGATGCCGACGCCGCACCTCGAGAGCCTCGGCGCGGAGACCTGGCCGCGCGCGCGGTACCTGAAGGCCGTCGCAGCCGCGGTGCGGAAGCCCATCGATCTGCGGTCGATCGCGGTCGTCACCGGCTGACGGGTCACCGACGACGCGGCGGGCGGGGGCGTTTCGCGCATACGCCGTGCACACTCGACGGGCGCACACGTCGTGTATGCACGACAAGGGGGGACATCCCCGCGCGGAGGACGCCCCCCCTTCGTGCACGACCGTCTACTTCGCGAGCTCGGCTTCCGCGATGGCGAGGGCCATCGGGTTCCGGAGCATCCGCATCGCGGCGCGCTGGAGACGCGCGTCGTCGAGCTTCCGGCCGCGGCCCGCGGCGAAGCCCTCCATGCGGGCGCGCTGCTCGGGCGAGAGGGCGGCGACGAGGTCCTTCGCGAACGGCGCGAGCGCGGCCTCCGCCTTCTCGCGCGCCGCCTTCACGGGGGCGCGGATCGCCTCGAACGCGGCCTTCCGCGCCGCCGCGTCGGGCGCCGGCGTGGTGGACGAGAGCTTCGCCTTCTCCGCGGCGAACGCGGCGCGGGCGGTCACGATCGCCGCCGCCATGTCCTTCCGCGCCGCCTCCAGCGCGGGCTGCGCCGCGCGGGCCTTCTCCACGAAGAGCTGCCGCTGCGCGTCGGTGACCTGCATCTCGTCGCGGAACGCGGACATCCGCGCCTTGCGGGCGCCGCGGTGCTTCATGAACGCGCCGAGCCGTCCGCCGCGCTCGCGGAACCGCTCGATCATCGCGCCGCGCCTGCCGCGGCCGTCTCTCTCCTTCGCCGGCTGCGGACCGGCGTCCTGCGCGTGCGACGCGACCGACATCACCACGGCCGCCGCCACCGCGGCCGCACCTGCAAGGACGAGCTTCGGGAACTTCATCGGGACCTCCGTTTCGGACATCCCCTTGAACCCGCCGGGGGCCCGCGGGTTTCGCGGCCGCCTGTCGCGCACTCGTCAGGCGCGGGAATCCCACAGGGTGTCCGGACGCCTCTTCCTCCGGTTCTCCCAGCGGGCCGCCACGAACAGGAAGTCGGAGAGGCGGTTCAGGTACGACACGACGTGCGCGCCCACCTGCTCCTCGCGGGCGAGGGTCACCGTGATGCGCTCCGCGCGCCGCGAGATGGTGCGGGCCAGGTGGAGCGCCGCCGCCGACGGGGCGCCGCCGGGGAGGACGAAGTTCGCGAGCGGCTCGAGATCCTCCTGCAGCGCGTCGATGTCCGTCTCGAGCTGCGCGATGTGGCGCGGCTCGATCTTCGGGACCGGCGTCTCCTCCTTGTCCGACTCGAGGATGCAGAGGTCGCTCCCCAGGTGGAAGAGCTCGTTCTGGATGCGCGCGAGCATCGCGTCGAGCTGCGGCTCGCACCCGGCCGCGCGGGCGGCGCCGAGGGCGGAGTTCGTCTCGTCCACCGTGCCGTAGGCCTCCACGCGGGCCGCGTCCTTCGCGAGCCGCTGACCGCCGCCGAGCGCGGTCGTGCCGTCGTCGCCTGTGCGGGTGTAGATCTTCGTCAGTCGTGGCATGGGGCGAGGTTCGCACGCCGGGCGTCGGAGCCCCGCGGCAGAATGGGGGGATGGCCCGCGCCGAACCCGAACAAGTCCGCGACGAAGGCGTCCTGCCCTCGCAGGCCGTCCGCGAACTCGTGCGTTCCGGCGCGGTGACCGCCCTGTCGGAGATCGGCGAGGACCAGGTCCAGCCGGCGAGCCTCGACCTCCGCCTCGGCCGCCGCGCGTGGCGCGTGCCCGCGAGCTTCCTCCCCGGCGACGGGCGGAGCGTCGCCGCGGAACTGACCGACTTCGCCATGTACGAACTCCGGCTCGACGGCGACGGACCGGGCGGCGGCGCCGTGCTCGAGACGGGCTGCGTGTACATCGTCGAGCTCGAGGAGTCGCTCCGCCTGCCGCGCGGCGTCTCGGCCGTCACCACGCCGAAGAGCAGCACCGGACGCCTCGACATCTTCACGCGGCTCATCGTGGACGGCGCGAGCGAGTTCGAGAAGGTGCCGCAGCGGTACGAGGGGAAGCTCTACGTCGAGGTGTGCCCGCGGTCCTTCAGCGTCCGCGTGCGGACGGGGACGCGGCTGAACCAGCTCCGCTTCCGCCGCGGCGCGCCGAAGGCGTCGGACACGGCGCTCCGCGCGGCGCACGAGGCGGTGGGGCTCGTCGGCGCGGGGCACGACGACGACACCGTCGCGCGGTTCAAGGACGGGCTGCGCTTCTCCGTGGACCTCCGCGGGAAGAGCGACGGGAGCCCGGTTGCCTACCGGGCGAAGCGTCACGCCCGCGAGGTGATCGACCTCGCGCGGATCGGGCACTACGACCCCGCGGAGTTCTGGGAGCCCGTCACCGGACCCCTCGCGCGCGGCCTCATCCTCTACCCGGACGAGTTCTACATCCTCGCCACGGCGGAGTTCGTGCGCGTGCCGCCGCACCTCTCGGCCGAGATGGTGGCCTACGACACGAACTTCGGGGAGTTCCGCGTCCACTACGCGGGCTTCTTCGACCCCGGCTTCGGCTGGTCCGAGGGCGACCCCGCCAGCGGCACGCCCGCCGTGCTCGAAGTCCGCGCCCACGAGACCCCGTTCCTCCTCGAGCACGGGCAGCAGGTCGGCCGCCTCGTCTACGAGTACCTGCTCGGCGTCCCCGACAAGATCTACGGCCAGGGCATCGGCTCGAACTACGCGTGGCAGGGGCTGACCCTGGCGAAGCAGTTCCGGCGCTGAGAGGGGAAGGGCGTCGGTCGGAGAGTCGTCTATCCTCCTCGCGGAGGTGACGTTGCGCGGTGTCGTCGCGGTCGTCGTCGGCGTGGCGGTCGTGGCGGGGGCCGCAGGATTCCTCGCGGGCACCGTGGCGGGAGGCGGCGGGGTCGGGGAGGAGCGGGTCGTCGTGCCGGCCGCGAACGCGCCGCACGCGCCCGTCGCGGATCCGAGGCCCGCGAAGGCCGGCGCGAGGCCGGAGGATCCGGAGACGCCCCGCGACCTCGCGTCGCTGCCGTACGTGGGACGGAACGGGGGGCGCGAGGCGCCGAAGGGCGCGGACGCGGCGGAGATCCTCGACCGGATCGCGGAGCGGCCTGTGACGGACGCGCGGCGGGAGGAGGCGGTGCGGCGCGCAGCGAAGCTGCGCGAGTTCGCGCGCCTCGCGGCCGAGCGGGCCGACGCCATCGCCGCGCGGCAGACGCTCGACGCGATCGAGCGCGAGGAAGACCTCGCCGCGGAACTCGCCGCGGGGGGCGTGCTGCGGATGCTGCGCGGCCTGCTCCGGGCGCCCGCGCTGGCGACGGACCTCGCAGGGAACGGCGCGCGCATGGCCGAGCACTCCGCGCGCGTCGAAGGCGGTCCGTCGATCGACGGAACGCGCGGCGCGTCGGAGATCCGCGCGCAGATCGCGGCTGCCGTGAAGGCGGGGACGGGCGCGGAGATCCGCTTCCCGGCGGGGTTCCACGAACTCGACACGGCCGCCGCGGTGGGCGGCGGGTCTCAGCCCGCCGATCTCGTCGTCGCGGGGGCGGGGATGGATGTCACGCTCGTCCGCGCGGCGAGCTTCACCGCGCTCCGCGACGTGCGGGGCCTCACGTTCCGCAACCTGACGATCGACTGCGGCGGCTCGCCGCTCGTCGTCGCGCGCGGCGCGGTCGCGGCGCTCCGGTTCGAGCGGTGCCGGTTCATCGGCTTCGACTGCGGGGGGCCGACGCCGGTCGTCGTTGCGGCCGACGCGTGCTTCGTGCTCGCCCGCGAGTGCCGGTTCGAGGCGGGCTTCGGCCGGATGGCGGGGACGGGAGGGATCCTCCAGACCTCGGCCGCGGTCGCGCGATTCGAGAAGTGCACGTTCACCGGGCCGTTCGCGTGGATCGCCGAGGACGGTCCGGGCCGCACGTACGCATTCGACGGCTGCACGTTTCAGCGCGTCACGAGCACGCTGCTGCCGGCGCTCACGCCGAACGGCGCGCCCGAAGGCGTCTCGGTCCGCGCATCGTCCGCGTCCGACCCGATCGCCCCCGGCGCCGCGTACCTGCCGCAGTGCGCGTTCCTGTGGTCGATCGCGCCGCCGCAGGGCGCGCGCGCGCTCGAGGTGATCGTGGACCGCTATCCCGCCGCGTTCGCGCTGCCGCACGACCGCGGCGACTGGGACTTCGCCTTCCGCGATGTGCCGGGGATGCACGCCATCGACCCCGCATCGATGCGGGCTCCGAAGGGAGCGACGAACGCGATCGTGAAGCTCGGCGACGGCGTGACCGAACTGCGGCTCGGGGATGCCCTGCCGGGGCTGCTGATCGTCCAGGGGCAGGGGCGGGATGAGACGCTGGTCCGCATCGGATCGCTTCCGCGCGCGGGGACGCTCGTCTTCCGCGACCTCACGATCGACTGCGCGAAGGGCGGCGTCGGGCCCGAAGGCGCGCAGAGGCTGGCCTTCCTGGGCGTGCGCTTCGTCCGATTCGACGAACAGCGCTCGTCCACCACCGCCGTGCGCGCGGACCGAGGGTTCCTCTGGACGTGGAACTGCGAGTTCGCCGACGGGTTCGGAAGGTGGCCCGGCACCGCGATCCGCATGGGGGCGCAGGCGGTCGCGGTGATCGACGAGACCGTCTTCGACCTCGCGGGGAGCGGCGCGTTCGAGACCTGGACGCCCGAGCGGGTCCACGTGCGCAACTCCCGGATCACGGGGCATGCGTCGATCGAGCGCGACGCCAGGGCCGGGCCCGGCCCGCACTGGCGAGACACGAAGTGGGAGACCGTTCCGCCGGACTTCCAGCGCCCGAAGGACCCGCGCCCCCTCTCCGAGCTCAATCCGGGCTGGAAGTAGCCTCCGCCGGTTCAGCCTCGCGGCCCCGCATTCCGATCTGAGAAGGTGAGCGCGGCGGGCGCGTGACCCGCCGGATTCCTCCCGACTCGGAACCGACCAGGCGGACCCCTCCGGACCATGTGCGGCATCGCGGGCATCTTCCGCTTCGACGGGCAGGGCGCCGACCCCGCCGCGCTCCGGCGCATGGCGGACACGATGATCCATCGCGGACCCGACGGAGAGGGCTTCTCGCTCCGCGGTCCGTTCGGACTCGCGCACCGCCGCCTCGCGATCATCGACCTCGAAGGCGGGCGCCAGCCCATGTCGAACGAGGACGGCGAGGTCGAGGTCACGTTCAACGGAGAGATCTACAACTTCGACGTCCTGCGCACGCGCCTCCAGTCGAAGGGGCACGTCTTCCGCACGCGCTCCGACACCGAGGTGCTCGTCCACCTCTACGAGGAGGAGGGCGACCGCATGGCCGAGAGCCTGCGCGGCGAGTTCGCGTTCGCCATCGCCGACCACCGGCGGCGGCGGATGCTCCTCGCGCGGGACCGGATGGGCGTGAAGCCGCTCTACTGGGCGATCGACGGGAACCGGCTCATCTTCGGGTCCGAGGCGAAGGCGGTGCTCGCGGAAGGCTCGACGCCGCGCGCGCTCGACCCGGCCGCCGTGATGGACTACGCGGCGCTCCGGTACGTGCCGTCTCCGCGCACGATCTTCGCCGCGATGCGGAAGCTCCCGCCCGCGCACGTGCTCCTCGTCGAGGCCGACGGCCGCCACGAGGTCCGCCGCTACTGGGAGCTCCGCGTCGCGCCGGACGAGCGGCCGACCGCCGCCGAGTGGGCCGAGCGCATCCGCGAGAAGATGGACGAAGCGGTGCGGATCGAGATGGTCGCCGACGTCCCGGTCGGAGCGTTCCTGTCGGGCGGCGTGGACAGTTCGGCGGTCGTGACGTCGATGGCGGCGATCTCGCCGCGTCCCGTCGTCGCCTGCACGATCGGGTTCGGCGAGTCGGCCTACGACGAGCGCGACGCGGCCCGCGAGGTGGCGAAGCTCGCGCGCGCCGACCATCGCGAGATGGTCGTCACGCCGAAGGCGGCGGAGGTCGTCGAGACGCTCGCCTGGCACTACGACGAGCCGTTCGGAGACAGCTCGGCCGTGCCCACGTACTACGTGAGCCGGATGGCCCGGCAGCACGTCACCGTCGCGCTCTCCGGCGACGGAGGCGACGAGAACTTCGCCGGCTACCGCCGCTACCGGTTCGAACGGGCCGAGGACCGGCTGCGCAGGATGCTCCCCGCGGCGCTCCGGAATCCGCTCTTCCGCGGACTCGCGGCGGCGTGGCCGAAGGGCGACGCGCTCCCGCGGTTCCTCCGCGCGAAGTCCACGTTCGCGAGCCTGGCCGAGGCGGACCCGGCCGCCGCGTACTTCCGGGGCGTCGCGTCGCTCGCGGGGTTCCACGGGGAGCAGGTCGTCCGCCGCGACGTCGTCGAAGCCGCCGGGGGGCACGATCCCGCGCGCCTGATCGCCGACGCGTTCCGCCGCTCCGGGACCGGCGATCCGGTCGCGCGCGCGGCCTTCGCCGACTTCTCGAGCTGGCTCCCCGAGGACATCCTCGTCAAGACCGACCGCGCGGCGATGGCGAACTCGCTCGAAGTGCGCGTGCCGCTCCTCGACCACGAGTTCGTCGAGCTCGCGGCCACCGTCCCCCCGTCGCTGAAGCTCCGGGGCGGCGAGGGGAAGTGGATCTTCAAGGAGGCGCTCGCGCCGCGCGTTCCGCGCGCGATGCTCGACCGCCCGAAGCAGGGCTTCGCCGTGCCCGTGCGCGAGTGGCTCCGCGGCGACCTGCACGACTACGCGGCGGATCTCCTCCTCGCTCCCGGAGCGCGGAGCGCGGAGTGGTTCGACGCCGCGGCCGTGCGGCGGCTCTGGGACGCGCACCAGAGCGGCGCGCGCGACGCGTCGGACGCGCTCTGGAGGATCCTCATGTTCGAGGGCTTCGCGAGGAAGCACCTCGCGCCCTCGTCCGCACCGGACCGCGCGGCGGCGGGAGCGACGGCGTGACCCTCCGCGTCACCGCGCTCTCGCACCACTACCCCCTCCGCGAGGGCGACTGGAAGGCGCCGTTCGTCGTCGCGCGCGTCGCGGCCCTCGCGCGGCGGCTCGACGTCACCGTGGTTCACGCGGTGCCGTGGTTCCGCGGACTCCCGGCGGACACCGGCGGCGCGGTCCCCGTGCGGCGGGCGCGCTACGTGTACGTTCCGGGTGTCGGGAAGAGCTTCGACGGACGTCTGCTCGCGCGCTCGGCCTCGGCCGCGGTGCGCGCGTCGCGGCCCGACGTGATCGAGGCGCAGTTCGGGTACCCGGACGGCGAGGCCGCGGTCTCGCTCGCGCGGGAGCTCGGATGCGTGTCCGCCGTCGTGCTCCGCGGCACCGAGCAGATCCTCGCGCGCGAACGTCGGCGCGGCGCGCGGCTCGCGGCGGCGCTGCGTGAGGCCGACCTCGTGCTGCCGGTGTCGCGGACGCTGGCGGCGCTCGCGAGGGAGCTCGGGGCGCACGAGGACCGCGTCCGCGTGGTCGAGAACGGGATCGATGCCGCGGTGTTCCGCGCAGGGGACCGCGCCGCCGCGCGCGCCGCGGTGGGCGCGCCGTCCGACGGCGAGCTTCTCCTCGGAATCGGGCACTTCGTCGCCGCGAAGGGCTACGACGTGCTCCTCCGCGCGTTCGCCACGGTGCGGCGCGCGCGGCCGTCCGCGCGGCTGGTGCTGATCGGCGCCGGGTCCGAAGAGCGTCCGCTCCGCGATCTCGCCGAATCTCTCGGCGTCGCGGCGCACGTGACGTTCCCCGGAGTGCAGCCGCACGAGCGCGTCGCCGACTGGATGCGCGCGGCGGACCTGTTCGTCCATGCGTCGCGGAGCGAGGGGCGCCCGAACGTCGTGCTCGAGGCGCAGGCGTGCGGACTCGCCGCGGTCGCGACCGACGTGGGCGGGACCTCTGAGATCGTCGCCGACGGCGCCACCGGCCGCCTCGTCCCGCCGGACGACCCGGGCGCCATGGCGTCCGCGATCACCGACGCGCTCGCGATGCCGTTCGACCGCGCGGCCGTCGCGGCGCACGGAGGCCGGCGCACGTGGGACGACACGGCCGCGGCGCTCGAGGCCGCGTACGCCGACGCGATCCGGCGCCGCGCCGTCGCGGCGGGGGGGCGCTGATGGCGCACCTCCTCGCCGTCCTCGCACCCGATCCCGCGCGCGCCGATGGGCTCCTCGAGGCCGGGCTCGCCGCGTTCCGCGCGATCCACGGGATCCGCCCGTCCTCGCAGGGCGCCGCCGGTGCGGGGCTCCGCGTCGCCCGTTTCCGCGCCGCGCACGGGGGCGGGACCGAGATCGTGCGGAACGTCCGCACCCCCGATCTCGCCGCGGCCGTCGGCGCATGGGTGCACCGGGCGAGGCACGACGGCGCGGCGCTCCGCGCGGTCGCCGAAGCGATCCTCGAAGGCGGCGCGCGGTTCGACGCGGAGGCCCGCGAGCTCGACGGCTACTTCGCGATCCTCGCCGCGCGGGGCGACGGGCGGGAAGCGGTGCTCGTGACCGACCGCGTCGGCGGACTGCACGTGTGCTGGACCGTCCACGGCGGCGCGACGCTCGTCTCGACGTCGTCGATGGTGCTCGCGGCCGTGACGGGTGCAGGGCTCGACGGGACCGCGGTCCGCGAACTCCTCGCGACGGGCTCCGTGTTCGGAGAGCGCACGCTGTGGGCGGGCATCCGCAAGGCGCCGGCCGCGACGATCCTCCGCATGACCGCGGGGCGCGAGCCCCGCGAGGAGCGCTGGTGGCGGATCGAGGAGCACGGCTTCGACGCCGGCCCGCGCCGGGGCGTCGAGGACCTCGCCGACGGCGTCGTGGATGCGGAGCGCGCGCTCTTCGCCGCGTTCCGGAACCCCGTGTTCGACCTCACCGGCGGACTCGATTCGCGGAACCTCCTCGCGGCGGCGATGAAGACCGGCTGCCGTCCGTCCACCGTCGTGAACGGGCGGTCGGATCTCGCCGACCCCGTCGTCGCCGGGCGCATCGCGGCCGCGCTCGGGCTCGACCATCGCAACCAGCAGATGGGCGTGGACTTCCGCGTCCCCGAGTTCCGCGACTTCGAGCGCGTGGCGGCGCTCGGCGACGGCGAGGCGAACGTGTTCGAGTACGCAGCCACGATGCTCGCGCAGGAGCGCACCGCGGAGTCCGGGTTCGATCTCGCCGTGAACGGGAGCTGGGGCGAGCTCTGCCGCGGGTACTGGTGGGACCTCGCTCCCGGCTCGCCCGCGAAGCGCGCGGCGCTCGACCCCATGCTCGTGACCGTGCGGCGCTTCGTCGCCGACGGATTCGCCGACGAGATCGCCCCCGCGCTCGACGCGCCGTTCGCCGCCGTCGCGATGAACGCGGAGGTCGAGCGCGCGCTCGCGGACGTCTCCGGCCGCGCCGCGGGGCTGCAGGCCGACCTGGTGTACGCCCGCACGCGGATGCAGCGATGGGCCGGCCGCATCGCGAGCCTCACGTCGCGGCTCCGCCCGTGCGCCGCGCCGTTCATGTTCCGCCGCCCGCTCGAG
>JAJVHW010000091.1 GCA_022072415.1 Planctomycetota bacterium | reverse complement strand
CGGCGGCGAGCCGTCGCCGGCGGCGCGGCGCGCGGAGACGGCCGGGCGGATCGTCGCGGCGGCGCGGAGCGAGAGCGTCGCGTGGGAGCGGCTCGCGCAGCTCTGCGACCGGATCGGGCCACGCCTCTCGGGTTCGGCGGCGCTGGACCGGGCGATCGATGCGACGTCGGACTGGCTCGCGAAGGACGGGCTCGTCGTGTCCCGGGAGCCGGTGACGGTCCCCGCGTGGGAGCGCGGCCGCGAAGTCGCGGAGATGACGTCGCCGCGGCGCCTCGAGCTCGCGATGCTCGGACTCGGGAACTCCGTGGGGACGCCCGAGGGCGGGATCGAGGCGGAGGTCGTCGTGGCCCGCGACTTCGACCACCTCGAGTCGCTCGGCGAGCGCTGCCGCGGGCGCATCGTCCTCTTCGACCGGCCGATGGCGGCGTTCGACGCGGCGACCCAGGAGACGGGCTACGGTCCGGCGGTCGCGTACCGCGCGGCGGGGCCGAGCCGCGCGGCGAAGCTCGGCGCGGTCGCGTGCCTCGTGCGGTCGGTGACGGCGACGAGCCTCCGCACGCCGCACACGGGGATGCTCTCGTACGATCCGGCGGCGCCGAAGATCCCCGCCGCCGCCGTGTCCGTCGAGGACGCGGAGCGCATCCACCGGCTCGTCGCGGGCGGGGAGACGGTCCGCGTGCGGCTCTCGATGGAGGCGCGCTTCCGGGACCCAGCGCTCTCGGCGAACGTCGTCGCCGACCTCCGCGGGAGCGAGCTCCCGGAGGAGATCGTGCTGCTCGGCGCGCACCTCGACTCGTGGGACGTGGGGCAGGGCGCGCAGGACGACGGCGGAGGGTGCGTGGCCGTCGTCGAGGCCGCGCGGCTCGTCGCGAAGCTCGGCCTCCGCCCGCGGCGGACGATCCGCGTCGTGCTGTTCACGAACGAGGAGAACGGGCTCGCGGGCGCGCACTCGTACGCGGCGCGGCACCGGGAGGAGGCGGAGCGGCACGTCGCGGCCATCGAGGCGGACTCGGGCACGGCGCGCGTCATGGGATTCACGTCGCCCGCGCCGAAGCCCGGCGACGAGCGGAGCCGCGCCGCGCGCGCGCGGATCGCGGACGCGCTCGCCGCCACGTCGTCCCTCGGGCCGCTGCAGCTCCGCGACGGCGGGGGCGGCGCCGACATCGCACCGCTGCAGAACCTCGGCGTGCCCGTGGCGGGGCTCATGGTGGACATGAGCCGGTACTTCGACGTGCACCACACGCACGCCGACACGCTGGACAAGGTGGATCGTGGCGACCTCGCGGACTGCGCGGCGCTGCTCGCGATCACCGCGTGGACGCTGGCGGACGCGCCCCCGGACTCGACCAGGGACTCGATCCGGGACCCGACCCCGGACCCGACCCGCGACGCGCGCGGCGGACCCTCACCGCGCTGACGCGGAGAACTCCACGCCGTTCCACGCAAGGAGGCACTCCGGCGGAGCCGTGAGCCCGACCGCCGAGGCCGGGCCGTCGAACGGGACATCCACCGTCTGCGCTCCGTCCACGGTGGCGCGGAGGCGGGATCCGTCGAGCGTCACGCGGAACCGCGTCGTCGCCGCGCCTGCCGGGCGGCGGAGCGGCACGGTGACGACGGGTCGGCCCGGCGAGCCGAATCGGAGCGCGCACTCCGCGCCGGAGAGGAACTCCGCCTCTCCGGCGACGGTCACGATCCGCGCAGGATGGATGCGCCACGCGGTGCGTCCGGCGGCGCCCGCCCACTGGATCCACCGGCCGGCGCGGCCGGTGTCGAGCGAGAGGCCCGGGTCGTCCCACCGCGGCTCGAAGCGCAGCACCCATCTCGGGAACTCGGAGTGCGCCGCGGCGAGGGTCCGGACGGTGAGGAGGTCCGAGAGCCCCGCGTCGAAGAGCGCGCGCCAGTGGGGGCCGTCGGGCTCCGCGAAGCGGGCCCGCAGGTATGCGCGGACGGTCTCGCCGGTCCGTCCGTCGAACAGCATCCGGGCGGCGAGGTGCCGCGCGCCGTACCGCGACTGGAAGCCGAGGTCCGCGGTCTCCCCGGAGAGCAGTTCGGTGAAGTCGGGGAGCTCGCCCGCGCGGGCCTCCTTCTGCGCCGCGGCGATCCGCGTGGACGTCACCGCGCACTCGGCGAACGCGACCGACCAGCCCGCGGCGCGGCATGCCTCGTCGGAGATGCAGAGGGCGAGTCCGTCGGCGAGCCACTGCGGGTGCTTGCCCGCATTCGGCGACGTGACGTAGCGCGCGAGGTGCACCGACTCGTGCGCGACGAGCCGCCGCGTCACTTCGTGGAGGCCGATCGCGCTCCGCGCCTCGTCGGGAATGCGGGCCTGCAGCACGACGTGCGCCGAGCGGGTCGCGAGGTGCGCGAACGCGAGGTTCCGCGCGAGGCGGCCTCCGGTGAGCGCGCGCTCCACCTCGTGGTACGACGCCTCGCTCCAGTGGATCCACACAGTGGGCTTCTCGCGGACCGAGTCGGGCGCGCCGAACCACGCGCGGCAGAGCGGCCACACGGACTCCGCGGCGGCGAGGGCCTCGGCCGAGCAGTCGGCGCCTCCCGGGAGGCTGACGACGCGGAAGTGCGCGCCGACGCGCTCCGTGCCGCCGCGGAGGGAGGGAAGGTCGGGGAGCGGCGCGGCCGGCGGCGGGAGCCACGGGCCCTCGGGCGCGGCGACGAGGTCCGGGAGCGTCTGCGGCGGAGCGTCACGCGGGGCGGGCGAGCGGACCGCGGGAACCGCCGCGGTCACGATCATCGCGAGCACTGCGGCCGTCGCGGTCGCCGCGACGATCGGCAGGACCCTCGGAGGCACGCGTCACCTCGCCGCTTCGTCGAGGCGGCGGCTCGCTTCGAGCAGGAGCTCGGCCACCGTGGTGGTGATCGACGTGCTCGGCGTCGTGCCGCCGGGCTCGAACGTGAATCGGCCCATCTCGATCCGCGCGATGCGCAGCGCGGCGTCGAACCCGACGTGCTCGCCGAACTCCGCGTGCACAGGCCTTCCCTGCGCGAGCCAGAACCGCGCGCGGTGCGGCACGGCGGCGATGTCGAGGAGCCCCGTCTTCTTCCCGAGCTCGAGCATCTGGAGCAGCGCGAAGACGGGGATCTGCCGGAGGTCGCCCTGGAGCGCGTCGGTGCCGAGGGGGCTGCCGGAGAACACCATGGTCCCGTCGGCGTCGCCTCCGACCGTGATCGTCCCCGCGGTCGGCTCCATCACGCAGAACGTGATCACGTGCTCGCCCACGGCGATCCGGTCGCCGGGCTTGAGCTGGCGCGACCCGTGGACGCGCTGGTCGTTCACGAACGTGCCGTTCGTGCTGCCGAGGTCGGAGACGACGTAGTGCGGGCCCTCGCGGTGGACCCATGCGTGACGGCGGCTCACCCGCGACGACGGCACGGGCAGGTCGCAGGAGGGGCTCCGCCCGATGACGACGGCCTTGTCCGCGCGGAGCCGGATCGGCTCCCAGGGAGGCATGAACAGCAGGGCCACCGGCTCGTTCGCCATCGCCATTGCTTGTCGGCAAGCCCGGGCTCCCATCTTGAGAGCGCGGGGATCACGGCGAGACGCTAGAAGGAGGCCATGTCCAACCAGATCGACACGGCGCTCCGCGCCATGACGGTGGCGGTCCGCGCGGCGTCCGCGTGCTGCCGGGCCGTGCAGGCCGCGATGACCGACGCCGACGCCGTCCGGAAGGACGACCTGAGCCCCGTCACGGTGGCCGACCTCGCGTCGCAGGCGATCGTGTCCCGCGCGCTCGCGGAGGCGCTGCCGTCGATCCCGCTGATGGGGGAGGAGGACGCGTCCCCGCTGCGCGGCGGGGATCGCGCGGAGATCCGCGCCGCGGTCGTGCGGGCCGTCGCCCGGGCCGGGGCGGAACTCGCGGAGGAGGACGTGCTGGCGGCGATCGACCGCGGGACGCACGCGGGCGGGGCGTCCGGAGCGTTCTTCACGCTGGACCCGATCGACGGCACGAAGGGGTTCCTCCGCCGCGAGCAGTACGCGGTCGCGCTGGCGCTCGTCGTGGACGGACGCGTGACCGCGGGCGTCCTCGGATGCCCGAATCTCGCCGGGGGACGGATCCTCTCGGCGGCGCGGGGCCGCGGCGCCGTCGCGGAGGAGATGAACGGGAGCGGCGCGGCGCGCGTCCGCGTGTCCGGCGTGAACCGGTCCGCGGACATCCGTCTCGCCGAGTCCGTGGAGTCCGCGCACTCGGACCGGGGCGCGTCGGAGTCGCTCGCCGCGCGGCTCGGCACGTCGGCGGCGCCCGTGCGGATGGACAGCCAGGCGAAGTACGCGCTGCTCGCGACCGGGGGCGCGGACCTCTATCTCCGCACGCCGACGAAGCCCGGGCGCACGGAGTGGATCTGGGACCACGCCGCGGGCGTCGTGATCCTCGAGGAGGCGGGGGGCCGCGTCACCGACCTCGACGGGCGCGCGCTCGACTTCGGCGCGGGGCGCCGGCTCGAGCGGAACCGCGGCATCGTCGCGACGAACGGTCTCGTCCACGACGCCGTGCTCGCGGCGCTCTCATAGCCCGGATCATTCACGAGGGTTCGCGCCTGGCCGAGCCCGCGGGCGCGCTGCTGCGTCGGAGCCCTTGACCGACTTGCCGAAGTCGCTCTGCGGTCTCCTCCTTGCATCGCATCCCGCGGATCTCGGCCAGGACAGTCTGTCGCCGGGCGACCGTCGGCGGAATCGACGTACAATGCAGGCAGTCCGCGAGTTGAATGCCGTTCTCGCGCGAACCCTCGTGAATGATCCGGGCTAGAACTACTCGTACTTCGCTCGGGGCGGAGGCGCGAGTCCCGCGCGGCCGGGGAGTCGGAGCACGGGGTACGCGTCGCCGGGCGCCAGCGCGTCGAACCATCCCCAGCGGACCAGCCCGTCGTCGCTCATGGGCTCCAGCAGGTAGATCGCGACGTGCGCCGCCGGCTGGTCCATCGGGACGAGCCAGTCCTGCGGGTCCACCGCGACCTCAGCCGCCTCGCTCCGGACGAAGAGCACCGTCTCCCGCCGCGGCTTCGTGCCGACGTCCGGACTGTGCGTGGACTCCTTCGAGAGGACGACGTACCGCTCGACGCGCCGCGTGCCCCCTGCGCGCGTCCCGCACCGCTCCACGTCCACGTTGTGCGCGCGGAGGTGGTCCACCACGTCGGTGCGCGCGGCCGGGACGACGTACCCGAGGGGCCGCCGCACGGAGATCTCCGGCACGAACCGGCAGTAGAAGGTGTTCTTCCAGCGCGTGACGGTGCCGCCCTCGATCCTCCGGGCGCGGAGCGTCTCCATGTCCCAGCTCGCGATCTCGGCGTCCATCAGCCGGTACGCGGGGTAGTCGTAGTGGAGTTCGCCGTCGGGCTTCCGCGACGGGACTCCGTAGTTGACGCCCACCACGTCGTCGGGCTGGGGATCGCGCCCGCGCGCCACGGTGTCGGCCGCCGCGCGGTCGCAGGTGTCCACGATCTCCCGCCCGTGACGCGCCGCGTAGTCGAGGATCTCCACGAAGATCTCGTACGTGACGGCCACGCGGCGGTCGAACGGCGCGTAGCTGTACGCCTCGAGCAGGATGTCCATCCGCCCCGTGAGCCCGCGGTAGTGCGAGCCGTAGCGGGGGAGGCCGGGATACGTCTCCCAGCCGCTCTCCGGATCGTCGTTGTCGCGGAAGTTCCCGTAGAACCACGTGCGCATGCCGGTGCGCTTCTCGAGGAGGCGTCCGATCGCCGGGAGCATCACGTCGCGCGTGTAGCGGATCGGCTCCTGCGGGCCGGAGAGGAGCGTGTGCGACGTGTCGAACGTGAGCAGGTACGCGTGGAGCGAGCCGTCGGACGTGTGGGAGTCCACGAAGACGTGGGGGTTCCACGCGCCGAAGCAGCCCATCATGAGCCGCGACTCGACGGCCTCGAGCTTCGTGTAGTCGCGGTTCAGGTTGATCCCCTCGCCCGTGTACCGCGTGCCGACGCCGCCCTCGGGGCCGACCTGGCCGTCCATGCGGACCATGTCGAGCGCGCGGTGCTTCGGGTCGATCCGGTCGTTCCCGTCGGGGTTGTAGAGGGGGACCATCACCACGGTCGCGCCCCTCATGAGCCGCGCGAGCGCCGAGCCGGGCGCCGTCATGTCGCGGGCCAGCATGAGCGCGGCCTCCTTCCCCTCGACCTCGCCCGCGTGGATGTTGCAGACGATCATCACCACGGGACGCCCCTCGGTCCGCGCGGCCTCGTGCGCGGCGTCGGGCGTGAAGCGGCGGTCTTCGGAGAAGACGAGCACCGGGATCTCGCGGCCCTCGGCGCTCGATCCCATCGACGAGACGTGCATCCGGTCGGTGAGCGGCGCCAGAGCGGCGATGAACCGCATGACGTCGGCGTGGGCGGAGGTGGCGCGGTACTCCGTCGCCTCGGCGACGGTGC
Organism: Planctomycetota bacterium; assembly: GCA_022072415.1. Taxonomy (GTDB): domain Bacteria; phylum Planctomycetota; class JAJSAM01; order JAJSAM01; family JAJVHW01; genus JAJVHW01. Next base: position 10,992 of record JAJVHW010000091.1, on the reverse strand, counting down.
GGAGGTTCGTGTGCATCCCGGCAGTTTCGCGCGGCCGGGCCCGGCGGGCTACGAACTCGCGCCGGCGGAGCGCGCGAGGTGGGCGAGGAGTTCGTCCACGTGGCTCTCGGTCATCAGCGGGTTCGTGAAGATCGCGCGGAACGCGTAACCGTCGGGCATCGGGCAGAGGTTGATCATCCACCGCCCGGACGCGTTGATCCTGCGCCGGAGGTCGCGCGACACGGCGTCGCGCGCGACGCGGCTCGTCACGGCGGGGACCTTCGGCCGGAAGACGACGAGCCACGTCTGCGGCTCGAGGGCGAGCTCCCAGCGGTCCGAGGCGGCGATCCCGTCGCGGAAGCGGCGCGTGAGCTTCGCCGCGTGCGCGACGCGGCGCTTCCATCCGGTCGCGCCCATCGACTTCCACGCGAGCCACGACGCGAGCGCCATGAACGGCTTCCCGCACGCGAGCGACGTGAGTCCGAGGTCCGCCTCCTCGCGCACCGCGTCCTTCCGGTGGAAGAGGTAGCCGCCGCCCGTCGGCGGACGGAGCTCCTCGAGGGCCGCCCCGTTCCGCACGAGGAGCCAGCTCCACGCGACGGGCGCGCCTCCGTGCTTGTGCTCGTCGAAGGTCACGCTGTCCGCGCGCTCGAGCCCCGCGCGGAACCGCGCGGCGTCGGGTCCGAGGAGTCCGAAGCAGCCCCATGCCGCGTCCACGTGGAGCCAGAGCCGCTCCGATTCGGCGACGCGGGCGATGTCGCGGACGGGGTCGAGCGCTCCGGCGACGGTCGTCCCCGACGTCGCGATCACGAGGAACGGGATCCGCCCCTGTCTCCGCGCGTCGCGCACCGCGTCGGCGAGCAGGTCGGGACGCATCCGCTCCTCGGCGTCGGTCGGCACCTCGATCATCGCGCCGCGCGGGAGCCCCACGAGGTCCGCGCCCTTCGGGATCGAGTAGTGGCCCGCACGGGAGACGAAGTACGCGAGCCGCGGGATCGCGTCGGCGCCGTGGCGCGCCTCCGCGGCCTTCCGCGCGAGGTACATCGCGAGGAGGTTGCTGAAGCTCCCGCCCGGCGTCGCCGATCCGCCGGCGCGCGCCCCGTCCCACGGGACGAGCCGGAGCAGCCACGAGAGCACCGCGCGCTCCATCTCGGTCGCGAGCGGCGCGATCTCGCCGGTCGAGACGGTGTTGTTCGAGAAGAGACCGAGCAGCGCGCCGGCCATCGCCGGGTCCGCGACGCCGGAGAAGAGCTGGTTCTCGAACCGCGGCGTCCGCCCGTTCGCGAGGGAGCGGTCGAGGAGGCGGGCGAGGGCCTTCTGCAGTCCCGCCGGGTCGGCGCCGCGGTCCGGGAACGCGGAGACGAGCCTCCGCTCCGCGGGAGAGAGCGCGCGCGCCTTCGCCAGCGGGGCGCCGAAGATCGGCGCGTCGGCGTCCTCGCGGGACGCCTTCGCGATCCGCTGCGCGGCCCAGGGGACGAACGATCCGTCGCGTCGCTTCATGGCGGGCCGCGTAGTCTCTCACCTCCGCCCCGGCGGGCCACGTTCCATGAACCTCCTCCTCCTCACCGAGGCCGACCGCGCGTCCGGCGACACGTTCCGCGTCGCCGGGCCCCGCGCGCGGCACGTGGCCGAGGTGCTGCGCGCGGAGGCCGGGCGGACGCTCCGCGTGGGCCTCCTCGACGGGCCGCTCGGCACGGGGCGGGTCGTCCGCTCGGATGCAGACGCGTGCGAATTCGAGTGCGCGTTCGACCCCGCGCCGCCGCCGCGGCCCCGCGTGGACCTGCTCGTCGCCGTCCCTCGTCCGGCGACCCTCCGCCGCCTGCTCCCCGACGTCGCCGCGATGGGCGTCCGCCGGATCGTGCTGTTCCGCACGTGGCGCACCGCGAAGCCGTACCTCTCGCAGGCGCTGCTCCGGCCGGAAGAGCACCGTCCCCTGCTTCACGAGGGCCTCATGCAGGCGCGCTGCACCCGGGAGCCGGAGGTCGTCGTGGAACCGCTCTTCAAGCCGTTCGTCGAGGACCGCCTCCCGGCCCTCGTCGCGGGACGCGAAGGAGAGGGCCGCGCGTCCGCGTTCGCGCTCCACCCCGGCGCCGCGCGTCCGCTCGCCGCGTGCGAGTTCCCGCCGCCGCCGTCGCGCATCCTCCTCGCGATCGGGCCCGAGGGCGGATTCCTGCCCTACGAAGTGGATGCGCTCACCGCCGCCGGCCTCCTGCCCGCGTCGCTCGGTCCGCGGATCCTCCGCGTCGAGACCGCGTGCGTGGCTGCGCTGGCGGTCGCGGCGTCCCGCGCGACCTGATGCCCCGTCTTCGCGCGGGGCGGGGCTTCCGGGCGGCGACACTTCCGGCAACCATGACGCTCGCACCCTTCGAATCGTCCATCGCCGAGCGGTACCACGAGGAGACGAAGTACAGCGAGGCGTCGCTCCGCCGAGAGGCGGAGACGCGCCCGCAACTCGTCTGGGACCGCCAGCCCGTCCCGTTCAAGCGGTACGGCGGGCCGCGCATCCTCCTCCCGGTGGAGGGGTTGCCGCTCTCCCGCGACGGGCGGGCCGATCCGCCGTTCCCGCGGCGGCCGCGCGGGGCGATCGACCTCGGCGTGCTCTCCCGGCTCCTCTGGCACACGAACGGATGCACGCGCGTCGTGCGGATGGGCGGGTCGTTCCACCACTTCCGCGCGGCGCCGTCGGCGGGCGCGATGTACCCGACGGAGCTGTACGTGGCCGTGCGCGACGTCCCGGGGATCGACCCGGGCGTCTACGACTACCAGGTGCTCGACCACTCGCTGGTCCGTGCGGCGGAGACCGACCCGTGGCCGCAGCTCGTGCAGGCGGCGTTCCAGCATCCCGCATTCGCGGCGGCGCACGTCTGCGTGATCCTGACCGCGGAGTGGTTCAGGAGCGCCTGGCGGTACCGCGAGCGCGGCTACCGGCGCGCGCTCCTCGACACCGGGCACGTCCTCGGGAACCTCGTCGAGTACGCGCCCGTCGAGTCGCTCCGCGCCGTCCCGCTCGCGAGCTTCGAGGACCCGGCGGTCGAGCGCGCGCTCTCGATCGACCCGGTGGACGAGGGGCCGCTCGTCCTCGCACCGATCGTGTCCGAGGGGACCTTCGCCGAGCTTCCGCTCGTTCCCCAGCACGCGTCGCCCGCGACGGAGTGGCGGAAGGCCGCGGCCGCCGTGGGTGACCGCGTGCCGGAGAACGAGCCGCGGCGCCTCGCGGCCGCGCTCCAGATCGCGTCGCGGCTGGAGCCGTCGCGCGAGGGGGGCGTCGTGCTCCCGCCGGCGCCGCCGGCGATCGTCGCGCCGCCCGGCGGCGAGACGTACGCGCACGAAGGCGGGCCGACGACCTGGCCCGACGAGCTTCCGGTCGGCGCCACGATCGCGATGCGGCGGAGCACGCGGAGCTTCCGGCACGGCGAGCTCCCGCGCGACGCGCTGATGCGCGCGCTCGAACACGCCGAGCCCGACGAACCGCGGATCTTCTTCACGCCGTCCCTGCTGCGCACGTACGTCGTCTGCGTGCGCGTCGTCGGGATGCCGCCGGGCACGTACGCCTGGGACCCTGTCGCGCGCTCGCTCGTGCAGCTCCACCGCGGGAACCACGCGGACGCGCTCGTCCATCTCGGACTCGGGCAGGAGATCTTCGTGGACGCCGCGGCGGCGGTGATCCACACCGTGGACCTCACGCGCGCCGTCCAGCGGTACGGCGACCGCGCGTACCGCTACCTCGGCCTCGACGCGGGGCACATCGGCGAACGCCTCTCCCTGGCCCTGCTCCGCGAGGGCTTCGGCGCGTCCGGATGCGGGGGCTACTACGACGACGAGATGAACCGCGTGCTCGGCATCCCCGAGAGCCAGGCGGTCGTGTACATCACGGCCGTCGGCGTGCCCTCCCCTTGATTCGTCGCGCGCTCCCGCACTTCCGGGCATCCTCGGACGATTCACCATGCCCGACATCCGCAACATCGCCATCGTCGCCCACGTAGACCACGGGAAGACCACCCTGGTGGACGGGCTGCTCCGCCAGTCCGGGCTCTTCCGCGACAACCAGGTCGTGGCCGAACGGGTCATGGACAGCAACGACCAGGAGCGGGAGCGCGGGATCACGATCCTCGCGAAGAACACCGCCGTCGAGTGGAAGGGCGTCCGCATCAACATCGTGGACACGCCCGGCCACGCCGATTTCGGGAGCGAGGTCGAGCGCGTCCTCAACATGGTGGACGCCGTGCTGCTGCTCGTGGACGCCGCGGAGGGCCCGATGCCCCAGACGCGGTTCGTGCTGAGCAAGGCACTCTCGCTCGGCAAGAAGGCGCTCGTCTGCATCAACAAGATCGACCGGAAGGACGCCCGCACGGCGGTCGTGCTCGACGAGGTGTTCGACCTCTTCGTGGCGCTCGACGCGACGGACGCGCAGCTCGACTTCCCGGTGGTCTACGCCTGCGCCCGCGAGGGCTGGGCCGTGCGGGAGCTCGAGGAGGCGCCGGGGACGAACCTGTCGCCGCTCTTCGACATGATCCTCGAGCACGCGCCGCCGCCGTCGCAGGACGCGTCGGGGCCCCTCCAGTTCCAGGTGGCGACGCTCGACTACTCGGCGTTCCTCGGACGCATCTGCATCGGGCGCATCCGCCGCGGACGGATCGCGCGCGGGATGAACGCGATCGTCTGCAAGCTCGACGGGACGCAGGAGCCGGTGAAGGTCACCAAGCTCCAGACGTTCCGCGGGCTCGAGCGGATCGACTGCGACGCCGCAGAGGCGGGGGACATCGTGGCGCTCTCCGGCGCCGGCTCGGCGACGGTGGGCGACACCATCTGCCCGGCCGAGACCCCCGACCCGCTCCCCGCGATCGCGGTGGACGAGCCGACGCTCTCCATGACGTTCACCGCGAACACGAGCCCGTTCGCCGGCCGCGAGGGGAAGTACGTCACCAGCCGGCAGATCAAGGACCGCCTCGACCGCGAGGCCATCGCGAACGTCGGCCTCCGCATCGAGCCGGGTCCGGGGCGCGAGAGCTTCGTCGTCTCCGGCCGCGGCACGCTCCACCTCTCGGTGCTGATCGAGAGCATGCGCCGCGAGGGCTACGAGCTCGGGATCAGCCAGCCGCAGGTGATCGAGAAGGACATCGACGGCGTCCCGCACGAGCCGTTCGAGACGGTGGTCGTGCTCTGCCCCGACGCGTCCACGGGCGCGGTGATCCAGAAGCTCGCGCAGCGCGGCGGCGAGATGGTGTCGCTCAAGGTGGACGAGCAGGCGCAGGCGCGGATGGAGTGGACGATCCCGTCCCGCGGGCTCATCGGCTACCGGAGCGAGTTCCTCACGGACACCCGCGGCGCGGGGAACCTCTACCACCAGTTCGAGAAGTTCGGGCCGCAGCAGGCGAAGCGCCGCCGCCGCCTGAACGGCGTGCTGATCGTCCTCGAGGACGGGGAGAGCGTCGCCTACTCGCTCAACTCGCTCCAGGAGCGCGGGCAGCTCTTCGTCGGGCCCGGCGAGAAGGTCTACCGCGGCATGATCTGCGGGCTCAACAGCCGCGACAACGACCTCGTCGTGAACCCCTGCAAGGGGAAGAAGCTCACGAACATCCGCGCGGCCGGCTCCGACGACAACGTCATCCTCACGCCGCCGCGGAAGTTCTCGCTGGAGGAGGCGCTCGAGTTCATCGAGCAGGACGAACTCGTCGAGGTCACGCCTCAGACGATCCGGCTGCGGAAGCGGAACCTCGACCACGAGGAGCGCAAGCGCGAAGACCGCGCGGTGAAGTCCGCCGAGTGATCTGCGCGGTCCGCGGCGCCCTCCCCGGGACGCCGGTCACGCCTGCGTGCCGTAGGCCACGCGGCGCGCCGCCTCCGCGACGATGCGGGCCGCCTGCGGGTCCACGTCTCCCTCGGCCTCGAGCAGTTCCTCGCGGTGGCGCTCCGACGTCGCGTCGGCGGACTTCGACCAGCGATCGGCGATGAAGTCCACGGCCTCCACCAGCGCGCCGAGGCGCGCCGAGTCGTGCGGCGCGGCGTCGCGCGCCGGCATCGGCTCCTTCGCGCGAAGCGCGATGGAGGCGGCGGCGCCGATCTCGCGGAGCGCGCGGAGCACGGCGGGGGACAGCGCCCGGAGCCGCGCCGCGCTGCGAAGGCGGCGCCCGTCGGCAGGAGAGAGCCGCGCCTCGTCCGCCACCGCGGACGCGAGCACGCCCGCCCAGTGCATGCGGTCGCGCACCGGTCCCGAGTCGGCCTCCGGGGTCTCCGAACCGAGGAGACCCGCGATGGCGAGCACTTCGCGCTCGTCGAGGAGCGCGGACATCGAGGCGGACAGGTCCCCGGACAGGGCCCCCGACCGCGATCCGGACGGCGCCGCCGACGGCGGATCCGCGGACGCCGCGGCGCCCGCGCGGCGGGACGTCGCCCGCAGGATCGCGCGGTCGAGGTCCGCGAGCCCGAACGGCTTCCGGAGGTAGTCCGCCGCGCCGCAACGGAACGCGCGTTCCACGGACGTGGTGTCCGACGCGGCCGAGACGACGATGACGGGCAGGTTCTCGCGGAGGGCGCGGAGCTGGCGAACGAGCGCGATTCCGTCCATCCCCGGCATGCCGAGGTCCGTGAGGACGAGGTCGTACGCCGCGCTCCGCGCGGCGCCGAGCGCTCCCTCGCCGTCCTCGCAGGCGGTGACGTCCCATCCGCGCGCGGCGAGATGCCTCTGGAGGAAGTCGCGCACCCTCTCGCTGTCGTCCACGACGAGGGCGCGGCGCCGGGCGGCCGGCGGGCTTTCGATGCGGGGCGCGACGTCCGGGATCATCTGCGTCACGGCGTCTCCTCCTTGTCGCGGCGGATCTCGATGCACATGCGGAACCCGAGGGTCCCGGTCCGCGTCTGCGGGTCGAGCATCCAGCGCGACGTGACGCGGCAGTCCGCCGCCCGGCAGTTCCATGCGCCGCCCCGGGCGACGCCCTCGCGCTCGTCCGGCGTCTCGTCCCGGCACCACTCGTGCACGTTCCCCGCCATGTCGATCGCCCCGTAGGGGCTCTCGTCGGCAGCGAACGCGCCCACGGGGCGCAGGCGGGCGCGCTCCTTCGTGGAGTGGAACATGCTGCAGAAGGTCGGGTCGAAGCGGCTGCCCCACGGGTATTCCCGGCCGTCGGTCCCGCGCGCGGCCTTCTCCCACTGCATCTCGGTCGGAAGCCTCGCCGTCAGTCCGTGGCGCAGGGACCACCACCGGGCGTACTGCACCGCGGAGCTCCGGGCGATGCCGACGACCGGGAGGTCCTCGTGCTCCTCGACCGGGTGCTCCGCGAGCGGCCCCGCCGGGCAGAACACGAACCCGCTCCCGGACTGGTGGAGGAGCGGGCCGTGCGTCGGCGTCCACGGCACGTGGATCTGCGCCTCGTCCGGCTCCCGGCTCCAGAGGTCGTCGAGCCACAGCGCGTAGTCGCGGAGGAGGACGGGCGACCGCTGGATCAGGAATGCGGGAAGGGTGACCTCCTGCCGGGCGCGCTTCGGCCCGACGGAGAACGCGCCCGCCGGGACGTAGACGAAGCCGTCCGGGAGATCCGCCTTCGGCAGCAGCCGGACGACGAGGCCCTTGCCGGACCCGGGGCGCACGCGGATGGGGACGGACGCCGGAATGCAACCCGCCGCCGTGATCCGCGCGGTGTAGAGACCGTGCGGGATCGCCTCCCAGAGCGCCGGCGACGGCTGCGTCGAGACCGTGGACACGGGGACGAGGCGGCGCCCGCGTTCCTCCATGCGATGGAGGGTCACGTGCGCGTCGTCCTGCTCCGCCGCGACGGAGAGGCGTCCGTCGTCGCGCAGCGAGGCTCCGACCGTGCCGTCGTCGTAGATGCGGACCATCCGTCGGAGCCACGCGGCCTGGCCGACGTCCTCGCGCTCGACGGCGTCGAGGTACATCCGCATGTAGATCCGCGCGAGGAGCTCGCGCGCCGTCGGCTGCCCCGGTTCGTGGGCCAGCGCGCTCGACGCGAGTTCGACCGCGCGCGCCTCCGCCTGCTCGGCCATCCCGCGGCGCTGGACGGCGAGGTCCTCGAGATCCCACGCCTTCGCCTTGCGGTCCGTCGGCCACCACGGCTCGGCCTTGGCGAGGTACGCGCTCGCCTCCGCCGACGCCGCGCCCGCCTCGGCGCGGAACTCCTGCGCCTTCTTCACGAGCTCGATGGCGACGTGGGTCAGGGACGCGGCCTCGCGCTGCCGCGCGCCGCGGTCCCGGGAGCCGTCCAGCCAGCGCTGGATGTCGTCCGCGAACGCGGCCGCCGTGGCGTGGCGGTCCTCGGGGCTTCGGGAGAGCGCCTTCATCGCGGTCTCTTCGAGGGCCTTGGGGATCTCCCGGTCCGGGTTCCGCACCGAAGGCGGCGTGATCCGGTGGTTCCTCGCGTTCCGCACGACCTCCGGGACGGTCGTCCCTTCGTAGGGAGGCTGCAGGCAGAGGCACTCGTAGAGGAGCGCGCCGAGCGCGAAGACGTCGGTCCGGCGCTCGAGGCGGTCCACCTCGCCGCATGCCTGCTCCGGGGCCATGTAGAGCGGCGTGCCCTTCACCTCGCCCGCGACGGTGGCGTCGAGGTGGACCGAACGCATGCGGCGCGGCTTCGCCCGCGTCTCCACCCGCTTCGAGAGCCCCCAGTCGAGCACGAGCACCTCGTCGTGCGCCGCGAGGGCGACGTTCGAGGGCTTGAGGTCGCGATGGATCAGCCCGTGGCTGTGGGCGTATTCGGCCGTGTGGGCGATGCGCAGGACGAGCTGCGCGAGCTTCGTCACCGACCACGTCTCCGCGGCCTCGCGGTCGCCGTGCCGGAGCGCGTCGAGGACGTCGAAGAGTGTGCGTCCCTCGATGAAGCGCATCGTGAAGAACGGCTCGCCGGACGCCATGTGCCCGACTTCGTACACCGCAGGGATGCACGCGTGCTCGAGCGCGCCGGTCCGCCTCGCCTCGGCGAAGAACTGGGCGACGCGTTCCGGGTCCGACGCGAGCTCGGAGCGGAGCACCTTCATCGCGACGAAGCGGGAGAGGTCCCGGTCGAACGCGCGGTAGACGTGCCCCTGCGCCCCGGAGCCGACGAGGACTTCCACCTCGTACCTCGGCTTGCGGTCGATCACCGACGCTTCGGCGGGCGACGGGGACGCACCGTCAAACGACGTGCGACCGCGATCCGGCGCCGCAAGGGCGCCGGCGGAGGCTTGCCGCGCGGATTGGACTCGTGCCATGTGTATTCCCCGCCGGAGGCAGGCGGACCCGTACACATGGCGTATCGGGACACGTCCGGATCCTCCTTGAGCCGGAAACGGCACGGTGTCCGGATTGTGCCGTTCATGCGACGGTATCGCAGTTTCTCGGTCCGACACCACGGCCGCGACGGGCGGCGCGCCGCCGGGCGCAGAGGGCGGCGAGCGCAGCGAGCCCCGACCCGAACAGCGCGAACGTGCCCGGCTCCGGGTTGTGGACGGCGGCGCCGAACGTCAGGCGGTCCGCGGCCCAGGACTCCCCGAAGCCGGTCACGCCGTTGTCGTCGCCGACCACGATCACCGCCTGCGTGAACCTCGCGCCGCCCTGCTGCGCGACGGCGACGACTCCGAGGAAGTGCACCTGGTCGTTCCCGGTCTGCGGATCCCAGCCGAACGTCTGCGAGAACACGAGGACGCCGGCGCTGTAGAGCCGGATCCACGCCGGGACGAACCCCGTGCTCGCCTCGAAGTCGATCAGGTCGAGGCCGAAGTGGCCGACGCCGAGGCCGCCCGGCGTGGTCGTGAAGTCCACGAGGAGGGCATTCCGCGTGCTGCCGCCTCCGCCGGACCCGTCGAATCCGAAGCTCCCGGATCCGGTCGCGCCGCCCTGCGCGGCCGGCGTCTCCACGTTCAGCGCGTCGAGGTCGGCGATGTCGTTCCCCGGAACCCCGGGCGCGATGACCCCGGTGGGCGCGTTCGAGAAGTCGATGTCGTGGACCGTGTATGCGAACGCCTGCCCTGCGACGAATCCGGAACGCGACACGGACGCGAGTCCGGCCGCCGCCGCAGGATCCGCCGCGAACGCTCCGCCCGTGTCGGTCACGGAGGAGAGCGGGTCCACGTCGAGCAGGGCGGCGAACGCGGCCCGGTCGTCGCGCACGACGACGTAGGGATCCGCCGCGGCGGGAACGGCAGCGGCGAACAGGGCGAAGAGGGCGAGCAGGTCGATCGGGGAAGAAGCGCGGCGGATCATCTGTGGATCTCCAGTGCGGCCTTCGCGGCCGCTTCGAGGAACTCGCCGGTCTCGGCGATCCGCGGGTCGAGCCGCGCCGCGTCGCGGAACGCGGCCCGTGCCTCGCCCCGGCGACCGCACCCGAGCAGCGAGCGGCCGTGTCGGAGCGCGACCGTGGCGCGGTCGGGTGCGAGGCGTCGCGCGCGCGCGAGCAGCGCTTCGGCCGCTTCGGGCTCGCCGAGGAGGAAGCGCGTCCATCCGAGGGTGTCGAGAGCCTCCGGCGACCGGGGAGCGAGCGAGGCGGCCAGCTCCGCGTGGGGGAGCGCGTCGCGCGGCCGGCCGTTGCGGACCGCGAGGATCCACGCGAGGTTGTTCGCTGCGCCGACGTGGCGCGGCGACGCGGCGAGAGCCCGCGCGTAGCACGCGGCCGCATCATCCGCATCGCCCGCGAGATCGGCGGCCGCCCCCTCGACGAACGACCTCGCGGCGACGCCCCGGAGAGTGCCCGGCACACGACGGAGCCGCTCGCGGAACGCGGACAGCCCGCCCCGGGAGTGCGCCGCGGCGAGGAGTCCGTGCCACGCGGGTTCATGGCCCGGGTCCAGCGCGACCGCCGTCTCGAGCAGCGTCTCCCCGCGGCGCGGGTCGGAGGCGAGGAGCGACACGCCCGCCCGAGCCAGGACGGCGGGGTCCCGCGGCGCAAGGAGGAGCGCTGCCTCGTGATCGGCGCGTGCGGCGTCCCCGTCGCCGCGAAGCTCGCGCGTGCGGGCCCGGACCGACCTCGCCGCCGCCGAGCGCGGCGCGGCGTCGCACGCGGCCGTCGCGACCGCCTCCGCGTCGGCGTG
>JAJVHW010000084.1 GCA_022072415.1 Planctomycetota bacterium | reverse complement strand
GCGCCCGCCGCGAGCTCCGCGCAGCGGTAGGAGTCGGTGTCCCACGGCCCGGGCGCGCCGGCCCACCGCACGGCGAACGCCGCGAACACGGCCGCGGCCGCCAGCCCCGCGAGCGGGAGCGTCCAGCGCGGCGCGGCGTCCCGCTTCATCGAGTCAGTTCTTCGCGACCCACGCGGCGAGGTCGCCCGCGTAGCCCGAACGGCTCCAGCAGCCGCGGACCTTGCCGGCGATCTCGGAGAGCTTCGACGGCTCGAGCTTCGGGAACCGCGCGAGGTGCGCCAGCACCGCGGCGGCGGCCGCGGCGCCGCGGTCCTCGGCCGCCGCGGGACCGCCCGCGGTGCCGTCGAGGGGCCCCGAGCCGACGCCGAGGTACTTCGCGACGAGTTCGTCGCTCACCGTCTTCGCGTGGCGGCGGGAGATCGCGATGTTGCCCTGCCCCGTCACGACGTTCCCCACGCCGAAGAGCTCCGGGAACTCGGCGAAGCGGCCGAGGTTCCAGTCGCTGAACTGGTAGAACTCGCCCTTCATCGGGAGGCCGGGGATCGGCTCGGGGATCGACCCGATCGACGACACGATCATCGTGGTCGGGATCACTTCCTCGGTGCCCGGCACCTCGACGACGTTCCGCCCCTCGGTCCGCGACTGCACGACGCGGAGCCCGCAGACGTTCCCGTCGGCGCCGAGCACGATCTCCTTCGGGATCACGTTCCCGCGGAAGCCGCACAGGTACTTGTCCTGCACGTTCTTCATGAGCTTCTCGCGGACGTTCATCGTGTTCTGCTTCGACGCCTCGTCGGCCCCGTCCTTGAACGCGGCGATGGGCATCTCGCGGGCGCTCCGGCGGTAGAGGAGCGTCGCGCCGCGGAGCCCGAGGTCCCCGAGCGCGAGTCCGCGGGTCTGGAGCGCCTTCGCGATGCCGCCGTGCTCCATCTCGACGACGTCCACGTGCTCGCCGCGCGCCCGGAGCTTCTCCGCCACGGTCTCGAGCATGAGCGCCTTCACGCAGTCGATCGACGCGAGCCCGCCGCCGATCACGAGCGCGCCGTCCACGGGGCGGTAGCGCGTGCCCGAGTAGCCGGACTCCTCGTGGTGGTTGAACCAGTAGATGAAGGGGTTCTGGTAGACGAGCCCGCGCCCGGCGGCCGCGTCGGCCCCGGGCACGCCGACGGGCCGGTCCCTCCATGCGCCGCAGGCGAGCACGACCGCCGAGTAGCCCCACGAACGCAGGTCGGCGAGCGTCACGTCGCGGCCGATCGCGGTCTTCGGGACGAAGTCGATCCCGGGCTTCGCGAGCTTCGCCGCGATCTTCACGTACTCCTGCTGCCGCTGCTTGTCGTGCCAGCGCGGGAGCCCGTCCTCGATCTTCCCGAACGGCTTCGGGTTCTGGTCGAACACGGTCACGTAGCACCCCGCGGCGGCGAGGATCTCCGCGCACTCCGCGCCGGAGCACGCGCCGCCGACGACGGCGACGGCGTGCCGCGCGGAGGAGAGGAAGTTCGGATCGGCGTTGGGGCTGCTCATGGTCGGGGGGTCTCCGGAGGACTTCGCCGCCCGGCGAAGTGCCAAAGGAGCCGAGGCTACCGACGCCCCCGTCCGGGAGGCAACGACCGGGGGGCGGCGATGCGAGATAGTCTCGGCGGGATGATGCTCCCGAGGCTTGCGGCCCTGCTCGTCCTGCTCCCCGCGCTCGCGGTCGCGGCGCCTGCGGACCCTGTCGCGGACCCGGGTGTCACCGGGCGCCTCGCGAAGGTCGCGGCGCAGCTCGCGGCGAAGGGCCGGAAGGACGACGCGGCCGAGGTCGCGTCGGTCCTGGCGTCGCTCCGCGCGCCGGCGCCGCAGGTGGCCGAGGCGGAGAAGGCCGCGAACTCCGTCGCCGAGGGCGCGAAGCGGAAGCCGTGCCCGGAGGCGGCGTCGGCGCTGAAGAAGGCCGCGGCGGAACTCGCGAAGGGACTCGCGACGCCGGACGCGGACGTGCGGAAATCGCTCGCCCGGGCCATCCTGCGCATCGACTCCGACGACGACGCCGCGCACGACGCGCTCGGGCACGAGAAGACCGCCGAGGGATGGCTCGACCGCGAGACGGCGACGGTGCGCGACCGCCGCGCGAAGATCGCGAAGGCGGTCGCCGACGCGAAGTCGCTCCACCTCACGCCGGAGTCCGGGAAGAGCGCGCACCCGATCCTCGCCGCGGCGGCCGGGCGGGAGGGGTCGTTCGCGCGGATCGGGAACGTCACGCTCCACGCCGTGGAGGCGACCGAGGACCAGCTCCGGAAGGTGCTGCTCGACACGATCCGCACCGCGGCGGTCTCGCGGTTCATCCGGAAGGGCGACCTCGCGTTCGTGAAGCCGAAGCGCGACGTCACGCTCGTCTTCCTTCCCTCGGACGCCTTCGCGAAGGCGGTGTCGGCGGCGGACGCGTCGAAGGCGCTCCTCTACTTCGACGCCGCGACGGCGCGCGCGAACGGGTTCTTCGTGCGGCGGGAGGCCACCGTGTTCGAGGCCGTCCCCGGCCCGGAGACGGTCCGCCGCCAGTCGCTCTTCCACGTGTGGTGCACGCAGCTTGAGGGCGAGCTCGGCACGGGCTTCGAGGTGCAGCCGTCGCTGACGCTCGGGCACCTGAACTGGCTCTACACGTACGTTCTGCAGATCGAGATGCCGAACGTGGTGTCCTCCGCGAAGGGCGTGAAGGGCGGCACGAGCGACCGTCCCGCGAAGAAGAGCGAGGACGGCGTGCCGCTCGTCGATCCCGACGCGGACCGCGAGGCGCTCCGCCGCGAGGTCGCGTCGCGCACCGACCCCCCGCTCTCGCGGGCGATCGCCGGCGTGGACCGCTGGGGCGCGATCCCCGGCGAGTGCGTGTCGAAGCTCACGTACGTCGCGGAGCACCTGCACGAGACCGGCGAGTTCGAGAAGCTGCTGATGACGATGGGCACGGCGAAGCAGTCGCAGCCGCTCTGGGAGAAGACCCTCGGCTGCGCGCTCGAGGACTACGAGCGGCGCTGGCGGTCGTGGTTCACGTCCGGCGGGAGGCCGCCGACGGGGCTGGTGCAGCGGTGCGGGGAGTGAGGCGTTGACGGCGGAGAACGTGCCGCCTCCGCGCCGACACGACGGGAAGCCGCGACGCGACGTCCCGACTCTCGAGCGCCTGATCGCGCTGCGACACAGGATGTTGCAGGGGCTGGCCGTGCGGTTCGTCGTGGGAGGAGTCGCCTCCCCGATCCTCTTCGCCGTGGCCCTCATCGAGCACGCCGACGCGGCGATGCTGGTCCTCTTCTGGATCTACGTCGCCGTCATGCTCGTCACGGCCGTGCTCACGGTGCGCGCGGCGGCGCTGCTCTGGTCGCCGACCGCAGCCGGTTTCATCGCGATCCCGGCGATCCTCCCCGCATTCGACGCGCTGATCCTCGTGCTGGTGTCGGGGTCGATCCTGATCGTGGTCCGGCGGGCATTGGCGGACCAGGTCGCCGCATCGGCGCCGACGTGCGGGAGCACGTCCGGCGACCCCGGGCCGACGGAAGGCACACGACCCGCCGCTCCCGGAGTCGGGCGAGGAAACGGCCCGCCTGAAGGCGAGACTCCTGACGATCGCTGACGAATCCGCGAGGCGCTGTCGGGAGTCCACCGGAGCGGCGCGGAAGGTTCGAGAGCGCTGTCAGAAGTACCGGCTACAGCCGGGCCGTTTGGAGTCCGCGGCGCCGTCCACTACTGCGTGCGGAACCGCCAGGACAGATCCACCGGGCCCTTCATCGTCTCGCAGCGCAGCCGCGCGGTGTACGTCGCGCCGCGGTCGAGCGGCTTGTCGGCGGTGAACACGGCGCCCTGCGTGTCGAAGTAGTACGTGCCCGGCACGTACGGCGTCTCCGCGGAGAAGAGTTCGCCGCGGAGCGGCGCCGCGGAATCCCCGGCGTGCAGTTCGAGGCGCACCTTCTTCGCGCCGACGAACCGATCGAGCCCGGAGAACGTCACCGAGACGGGGTACCCGCGCGTCGTCCCGTAGAAACTCGGGTCCCTCGCGGGGACCGGCGCCTCCGCCATGAGGTTCGTCGGCACGTCGCCCTGCCCGGGCGCCGGGACCAGAGTCGGCCCGCGCGCGGCGTCCGGCTGCGTCTCGCCGCCCCAGAGGAGCTGGCCGCCGGGACCCGCCCAGAAGCCGGTCCCGTCGTCGGCGCGGGCGACGAGGCTCGACCTGTGGAGGATCGTCGCGCCGATCCACTGGACGAACGACGCGGGTCCGCTCCCCCGCTCGATCACGCTGCTCGAACGCCCGGCCTCGGCGCCCTCGGGCGTGTAGCCCTTCGCCTCCTTCGACTCGCGATGGTCGGTGAACCCGTTGATGCGCCAGTACTCGTGGTGGAGCCGGCACGCCTCGCTCCGCGTGCGGTCCTGACGCTGCGGGACGAGCCCCGCGGCCTGCCGCCACGCATTCGCCGCCGCGACCGCCTCGCGTTGCGCGTCGGTCGTCCACGACGCGAGCGGCTCCGCCTCCCATTCGATCGCCGCGCCGCCGGACTTCGGTCGGATCTTCCAGCGGAGGAACCCCGTGCCGGACCACGCGACGTTGCCGTCGCCGATGCGGCGGAACGCGCCCGACTTCCCGAATCGCACGAGGTCGTCGTCGCTGCCGAAGTCGCCGTCCATCTGCGCGTCGAGGAACTCCACCGGGAGCCCGTCCATCGAGCCGCGGAGGAGCGACGTCGGCGCGGCGATCCACCGGTCGAATCGGCGGTGGACGAGCACGCGGCGGCGGCCCGTCTTCGGTCCGGCCTCGACCGTCGCCGGCTTCCCCGCCGCCACGGCCGTCGCGAACGAACCGTCGCCTGCGGTGTCGATCTGGAGCTTCGACGGCGACGCCTTCACGGCGTAGTCGCCCCACATCCACTCCGACGGCAGGTGGTCCGCGATGTCGCGCTCGGCCTCGGGGGGGACGAGCGCCGGATCGGCCAGCACCGCCGGTTCGAGCGGCGCCTCCCGGCGGTCGGCGGCGGGTCGCGCGCTCCGGAGGTCGGCGATCATCCGCTCCGCGACCTCCCCCGCCTTCCGGCGCGCCTCGGCGTCGTCGCCGCCCTCGCGCCATCCGAACGCGACCCACCGGGACCGCTCCGACTCGATGTCGGCCACGGCCTGGGCCGGGTCCACGGCGGCGAGCGCATCCACCACGTGGCGGAACGAAGGGTCCGACGGACGCACGTCGCGGAGCCGGTCCATCAGCGCCTGCACGGCCGGGATCCGCGCCTTCGCAAGCGCCGCGAGGGGCCCCTTCCGCGCCGCGGCGTCCTTCGCCGCGATGGCGTCGATCAGCGCGGACACGGCCGCCGACACCTCGTCGGGCGCGGCCGATGACGGGGAACCGGCCAGCGCGCACGCGCAGGCCGCGAGTCCCGTGACCGTCCTTCGCATCGCCGTCACGCTCCGCATCCTACCGTCCCTTCCCGCCGCCGACTCCCGCGGCTCCGTGACAGAATGGGCCGATGCACGACCTCCCCGCCCTCCTCCGGCGCCTCGGGATCGACCCCGACGGCGTGAACCCCGGCCTCTACGTCGGCTCGTTCTCCTCCGCGTCGCCGAAGCCGCCCCTCGCCTCGTTCGCGCCGCGCGACGGCGCCCCGATCGCGTCCGTCTCCCGTGCGACGCGCGAGGACTACGAGCGCGCGGTCCGCTCGGGCGAGGCGGCGTTCCGCGAGTGGCGCTCGGTCCCCGCGCCCGTGCGCGGCGAACTCGTGCGCCAGCTCGGCGACGAGCTCCGCCGCGTGAAGGACGACCTCGGCGCGCTCGTCTCGCTCGAGTGCGGGAAGATCCTGACCGAGGGCCGCGGCGAAGTTCAGGAGATGATCGACATCGCCGACTTCGCGTGCGGGCTCTCGCGCCAGCTCTACGGGCTCTCGATGCACAGCGAGCGGCCGCAGCACCGGATGTTCGAGCAGTGGCACCCGCTCGGGACCGTCGGCTGCATCACGGCGTTCAACTTCCCGGTCGCGGTGTGGGCGTGGAACGCGTTCATCGCGGCCGTGTGCGGCGACGTGACGCTCTGGAAGCCGTCGGAGAAGACGCCGCTCTGCGCCGTGGCCGTGAACCGCATCGTGGACCGCGTGCTCGAACGGAACGGGCGCCGCGGGATCATGAACTGCGTGATCGGCGACGTGCCGGACGTGGGCGAGCCGATGCTCGACGACCCGCGCATCGCGCTCGTCTCCGCGACGGGGTCCACGCGCATGGGGCGGATCGTCGGGCCTCGCGTGGCCGCGCGGTTCGGGCGGTCGCTCCTCGAACTCGGCGGGAACAACGCGATCATCGTCATGGACGACGCCGACCTCTCGCTCGCGCTCTCGGCGGTGCTCTTCGGCGCCGTGGGCACGGCCGGACAGCGCTGCACGACGACGCGGCGGCTCTTCCTGCATCCCGCGATCGCGAAGCGGTTCACGGAGTCCCTCGTCGCCGCCTACGCGAAGGTGCGGATCGGCGACCCTCTCGACGATGCGACGCTCTGCGGACCGCTCATCGACGCCGACGCCGTGGCGGGCTTCCGCCGCGCGCTCGACGAGATCCGGCGGCAGGGCGGCGAAGTCCTCTGCGGCGGGCGCGTCCTCGACCGGCCGGGGTTCTACGTCGAGCCGACGATCGTGCGCGCGCCGCTCGGCTTCGCGCCGAGCCGCGAGGAGGTGTTCGCGCCGATCCTCTACGTCTTCGAGACGGCGACGCTCGACGACGCGATCCGCGCGCAGAACGACGTGCCGCAGGGGCTCTCGTCGGCGGTCTTCACCGACAGCGTGCGGCGGGCGGAGACGTTCCTCTCCCCTGCCGGCAGCGACTGCGGCATCGCCAACGTGAACATCGGCACCAGCGGCGCCGAGATCGGCGGCGCGTTCGGCGGCGAGAAGGAGACCGGCGGCGGCCGCGAGTCCGGCTCCGACGCATGGAAGCAGTACATGCGCCGGCAGACCTGCACGGTCAACTGGGGCACGGCCCTCCCGCTCGCGCAGGGCGTGTCGTTCCGGGTGGAGTGAGAGCGGACCCCCACCCGCCGCCGGGGTGGACGGACGACGCGCCTCGCGGCGTCCGCATCCCCGAGCGGCGGACACCACCCGCCGCCGGGGTGGACGGACGACGCGTCTCGCGGCGTCCGTATCCCCCAGTGGCGGACCCCACCCGCCGCCGGGGTGGACGGACGACGCGCCTCGCGGCGTCCGTATCCCCGAGTGGCGGATCAAGCGCCCCGCGTTCACGCGGGCCGTTCGCCGTTCGCGCTACCGGGCGGCGGCCTTCATCGTCCAGTCGGGGATCGTCGCCGTGTCCCGTGCCACGGTGACTTCGAGCCGCTCGTAGCCGTCGAGCGCACAGGTCACGCGGAAGGGCGCGGTCCAGCCGAGCGGATCCGCGCCGCCCTCCGTCCGCAGCACCGGGATCACGCACGCCTCGATCTTCGCTCCCGCCTCGACCGCGCGCCGCCCGTCGGGGAGGAACACGTGTTCGTCGAACCTGGGGACGTTCGCGAGAAGCGGCACGACCGCGACGTAGTCGCCGCGCCCCGCGTCCTCGCTCCGGACGTCGAGCTGCGCCGCGAGCCGCCCCTCGAACGTGAAGCTCCACGCATGGCGCGACGACGACGTGCGCCCGGACTCCGCCTGCGTGCCGAGGTCGAAGGCGCCGGACGGACGGACGCGCGCGCGGTCCCTCGCGACGGTGCCGGACGACGTAGCGAATCGTCCGCCGCCGCCGACCCCGACGGTCTCGGCAGACTTCGACTGCCGCGGATTCGCCCACGTCGGGACGCCGGGGTGCATCTCGCTGGTCCGGCGGCGGCCGGACTTCGACGACGCCTCCGTCAACGCGCGCCCCTCCTCGTCGAACGCGAAGAACGACATCTCGAACGACCGCGGCGCGGCGAACCGGACGGCCTGCATGACCTCCCCCGCCGCGACGCCGAACGCGGGCGGATCCTCCGCGTCCCTGCGCTGCCCGTCGAGCTGCACGCGGTAGGTGCCGGGTACGAGGTCGCGGAACACCGGCTCGGCATCGGACGCCGACTCGCCCGCGAGCACGTCCCCCGCGGTGAACTCCGCGTCCTCGGGCACGCCGAGCCGCCAGAGCCGCAGGTCCGTCCTGACCGGAGTCCCGGCGTCCGCATCGACGACGACGATGCGAAGCTCGCCGACCTGCGCGACGGCGTGCGGGGACGCGCCGCCTGACGCCTCGGGCTCCGCGCGCTCCACCCTCGGCCGCTGCGGTCGCGTCGGTTCCGGACGCGCGTCCCGCGACCCCGCCGGAGCGGGGGGCCCGGCGACCTGTGCGTCGTCGCCCCGGCACGCCGTCCGCGCGAGCAGCGCGGCGGCCAGGACGAGGGCGGCGGCGGCGGCGAGCGCGCGTCGGGACATCGATCCGTGATGTTCGCCGACCGCGCCGGTCGCGCGGCGATTCCCTCTTGCACGGCAACGCACGACGGGGCAGTATGACGACGTGATACGAGCTCTGCTCCGTTCGCTGCGAAGCGCGGACGCCCGGACCGGACGGGTCCGCGTCGTCGGGTTGCTGCTCGCGTTCGCCGTGCTCGCGATGGCGCTCGTCGGTGCCGCGCACCTCTGCGGCCAGGGCCACGACGCACACGACTGCCACGACGCGCATGACGGCCCGGCGATCTTCGCCGCGCACGACGTCGGCGGCTGCGGTCTCTGCTTCGCGTGGACGTCGTCGCGCGGGGCAGGCGCGGCGCTCGCTGCGCCGGTCATGCACGTCGGGATCGAGAAGCCGGACGATCCATCGTTCCCGGTCCTCACGTTCCTCACCTCCTTCGAGCGGCGCGCCTCCGCGTCGCCGCGCGCGCCTCCGGCGGTCTGACGGCCCCCCGTCCCCGCCTTGCCGCCGCCGCACGTCGCGGTCGCGGCCCGTCCGCGCCTTTCGAAGGAGACCCCATGCACGCCCGATTCCCCCGACGGCCCGGAGCGGCCGTCCTCTGCGCCGCCCTCTCGGCCTCGATCGCCGCCCCCGCGTTCGCCGACGACGCCGCCCTCCGCCGCGAGTTCGAAGAGAAGCTCCGGCAGGCCCTTGCCGAGCAGGAATCCCGCCACCGTGCCGAGATGGATCGGCTGCGGAGCGACCTGTCCGGCGCCGCCTCCCGCGGCGGCGCGCCGTCGAGCGAACTCCAGGACCGGATGGACGACCTCGCCGCCGAGCTTCGCGACGTGAAGACCCGGCTTCCGCAGGCGTCGTCCACTCCGTCCGCGTTCCGTCTGGTGGACGTGTCTCTGAACGCGCTGGTCACGGGCGGCACGTCCACCGGCACCGAGTCCGAGATCCAGGAGCTCCAGCAGAGCGGGCACGATCCGCAGAAGCGCGGCTTCACGCTGCAGAACTCCGAGCTGATCCTCACGGGCGCCGTGGACCCGTACTTCACCGCGCAGATGAACCTGCTCGCGCTCATCTCGCCGGAGGGCGAGACCGAGGTCGAGCTCGAAGAGGTGTGGGCGCAGACGACGCAGCTCGGCGGCGGCTTCCAGGTGAAGGCGGGGCAGTTCCTCTCGCCGATCGGCCGCCACAACCTCCAGCACCCGCACCAGTGGGACTTCGTGGACGCGCCGGTCGTCAGCACGCGCATCCTCGGCGGCGACGGGATGCGCGGGCCGGGCGCGCAGGTGTCGTGGCTCGCAGACGGGCTCCCGCTCGAACTCACGTATGCGCTGCAGAACGCGAACGGCGAGACGGTCGTCTCGTTCCTCGGCACCGACGAGGACGCGCCGCCGGCCGGCCGCTTCGTCGAGCGCGAGGTGCGGTCGTTCGGCGATCTCGCCCACACCGCGCGCGCCGCATGGTCGGCGGACATCGACGAGCAGACGCCGCTCCTCCTCGGCGCATCCGCGGCGTTCGGCCCGTCGGGCGCGTCCGTCGGCGGCGACGCCCGCGTCTTCGGCGCGGACGCGACGCTCAAGTGGAGGCCGGCCGACGCGCAGCACGGGTTCCCGTTCCTCTCGCTCCGCGGCGAGATGCTCCGCCGGATCTACGAGTTCGACGACGGGGTCGGCGTCGACGAACTCCGCGACGGCGGCTGGTACGCCCAGGGCACGTGGGGCTTCACGCGCAACTGGACGGTCGGCGCGCGCTACGACTCCTTCGGCGGCGACTTCGGGGGCCGCACGCCCGGGCTCGACGACCGCACGCGCGTGTCGCTGGCGCTGACCCACTGGACGAGCGAGTTCGCGAAGGTCCGCCTGCAGGTCAACCGCGACGACGCGGAGTCCATGGACGGCGACGTCACGTCGATCTGGCTCCAGCTCGAGTTCAATCTGGGCGCGCACGGCGCGCACCGGTTCTAGGGGGCGGCCATGAGATCCATCGGACGCATCCTCGCCGCGGCGGTGCTCGCGCTCGCCGCCGCGGGCGGACAGGCCGCGGAGCCTTCGCTGCGCGTGCTCGCCACGACGACCGACCTCCGCGACGTCGCGAGGGAGGTCGGCGGCGACGACGTCGCCGTCACCTGCCTCATGAAGGGGCCGGAAGATCCACACTACCTCGAGGCCCGGCCGAGCTTCGTCCGCGCGGCGGCCGAGGCCGACGTCCTCCTCGTGACGGGGATGGAACTCGAGGTCGGCTACGAGCCGCTCCTCCGCACGGACTCCCGCAACCCGCGCATCCAGCATGGGAAGCCGGGCTACGTGGACTGCTCCGTCGGCATCTCCCCGCTCGACGTGCCCGTCGGCCCCGTGGACCGGTCGCACGGCGACATCCACGCGGCAGGGAACCCGCACTACATGTGCGATCCGGTGCGCGCGAAGGTCGTGGCGGGCACGGTCGCCGAGGCGTTCGCCGCCGCGGCTCCGCACCTCGCCGACGGGTTCCGCGCGCGGCGCGACGCGTTCCGCCGCCGCGTGGACGTCGCGATGTTCGGCGAAGCGGTGCTCGCGGAGCAGTCGGTGGAACGACTCGAACGGAAGCTCTCCGAGGGCACGCTCGCGGCGTGGGCCGCGGAGCGGGGCATCGCGTCGAAGCTGGGCGGATGGGCGAAGGACCTCCTCCCCCACGCGGGCCGCGGCGTCGTCGCGTACCACGGGAACTTCCGGTACCTGCTCGACCGGTTCGCGATGCGCGAGGCGGCGAACATCGAGCCGAAGCCCGGCGTGGAGCCCTCGCCGAAGCACCTGGCGGGCGTCGTCGCGGCGATGAAGCGCGACGGGGTCCGGGTCGTCGTCCACTCCGCGTGCCAGCCGGCGGCGACGGCGCGGTCCGTGGCGGAGTCCGCGGGCGGAGTGGCCGTGCTGCTCGCCCATCAGCCGGGGGCGCGCGACGGCGCGGATGACCTCTTCGCAGCATGGGACGGGAACGTCCGCGCGCTCCGCGACGCGCTGGCGCAGCATCCCGCGGAAGCGAAGTGACGCCGGAGCCGCTCCTCCGCTTCGACCGCGCGTCCGTCGGCTGGGGGCGGACGCCGGTCCTCCGCGACGTGTCGTTCTCTCTCGCGTCCGGCGGATGGACGGGAGTCGTGGGGCCGAACGGCTGCGGCAAGACGACGCTGCTCCGCGCCGCGCTCGGCCTCTCGCGCCCCCTCGCGGGGACGGTGGTGCGCTCCTCCGCCTGGCGGGCCGGGTACGTCCCCCAGCGCGAGGCGCTGGACCCGCTCCTCCGCTTCTCGGCGGAGGAGGTCGCGGCGATGGCCGCGCGGCCGGACGCGTGGATGCCGTTCAGTTCCGCGCGCGAACGGCGGGACGCTGCGCGGGCCGCGCTCGCCGCGACGGGCATGGACGCCGTAGCGCGCCGGTCGTTCCGTGAACTCTCCGGCGGCCAGCGGCAGCGGGTGCTCATCGCTCGCGCGCTCGCCGCTTCGCCGACGGCGCTCGTCCTCGACGAACCGACGAACGGCATGGACCTGCGCGCGGAGCAGGAGCTCCTCGCCCTGATCCGGCGGCTCCGGAGCGAGCGCGGGTTCGCCGTGCTGGTCGTGACCCACTCGCTCGGGCTCGTGGCCGACGAGGCGGATGCCGTGGGGCTGGTCGGCGACGGGCGGGTCACGTTCGGTCCGGCGGCGGACATCCTCACGTCGGAGCGCCTTGCCGCCGTCTGGGGCTGCGCGGTCCGCGTGGACACGATCGACGGCCGACGGGTCATCCGCGCGGAGCGCATGGCGTGAGCGAGTTCCTCGACACGCTGGATCTGTTCTGGCCTGCGTTCGCGGCGAGCCTGCTCGTGGCCGCGGCGTGCGCCCTCGTCGGCGTCCACGTCGTGGCGCGCCGCATGGTCGTCGTCGGCGCGGCGCTGCCGCAGGCCGCGGCGTTCGGGATCGCGCTGTCCTTCGTCTGCGCGGGCGTTCCGCTCCTCGGAGACCACGACGTCGCCGCTCTCGCGATGGAGGGCCTCGCCGTTGCCGCGCTCGCTCTCGCGCCCCGCTGGTCGCGGCTGGGGCTGGACACCGTCGCGGGGGTCGTGTTCGCGGTCTGCGCCTCCGGATCCGTCCTCGTCGTCCAGCAGATCCCGCAGGGGCTCGACGAGATCCGGCACCTCGTCGAAGGCAACATGCTCGCGATCCACGGCCACGACCTCGGGAGGATCGCCGCGGCGCTCGTCCCCGTGGTCGTCCTCCACGCCGGAGGCTCGCGGCGCCTCGTGTGGGTCACGTTCGACCGCGACTCGGCGGCCGCGCTCGGAGTGCGCGCGGGCCTCTGGGACGCCGCGTTCTTCGCGTCGCTCGCGCTCGCCGTCGCGAGCGGCGTGCACGCCACCGGAACGCTCTTCGTGTTCTCGTTCCTCGTGATGCCCGCCGCCTCGGCGACGCTGCTCGGCGCGACGGGCGCCTCCGTGCTCGCGATCTCGGCGTCGATCGGGATCGCCGCCGCCGCCGCGGGCTTCATCCTGAGCTGGCGGCTCGACACGCCGACCGGCCCCACGTGCTCCGCCGTCGCCGCCCTGCTCCTCGCCGCGTCCGCCGCCGCGGCGAAGCTCCGGAACCGCTGAACTGGCCGCGGCGGCGCGGCGGGGATACACAGTCCCCGATGCCCGCCGCCCCGGCCGCCGACGACGCAGCGCCCGAGCTGTCGATCATCGTGCCCGCGTACAACGAGGAGGCGCGGATCGGACGCGCGATGGCGGAACTCGGCGCGTTCGTGCGCGACCGCGGACTGCGCGCCGAGATCCTCGTCGTGGACGACGGTTCCCGCGACCGCACGGCGGAGGTCGTCGCGGCGCACGCCGCCGACGCGCCGTGCGCGCGGCTCGTCCGCCAGCCGCGGAACATGGGCAAGGGCGCCGCGGTGCGCCGCGGCGTGGCGGAGTCCCGCGGGCGCTGGGTGCTCTTCACCGACGCGGACCAGAGCACGCCGATCGCCGAATGGGACCGCCTGCGCGACGCGCTCGACCGGGGCGCGCACGTCGCGATCGCGAGCCGGGAGATCGCCGGCGCGAAGCGGATCGTGCCCCAGCCGTGGTACCGCCGCGCGATGGGCTGGTGGTTCATGACGCTCCGCGGCGCGCTCATCGCGCCCGGCTTCATCGACACCCAGTGCGGATTCAAGGGCTTCCGCGGCGACGTCGCCCGCGCCGTCTTCCCCGCCTCGTCGATCGACGGCTTCTGCTTCGACGTGGAGATCCTCGCCATCGCGATCCGCCGCGGCCTGACGGTGGTCGAGGTGCCGGTGGCGTGGACCGACGATCCCGCGTCGCGCGTGCGGGTCGTCCGGGACTCGCTCGGGATGTTCCGGGACCTCGTGCGCATCGGGTGGCGGATGCGCCGCGGGCGCTACGACGCGCCGAAGGCGCCGTGAGGCCCTCGGCGTACCGGCTGGCCCTCGGGACGCTGCTCGCGGTCGGAGCGTTCGTGCGGATCGCCGTCGCCGGGCGGTCCGGACTCTGGTACGACGACATCGGCCGCACGCGCATCGCGATGATCCCCTGGGGCGACTTCCTCGAGCGGCTGCCCTGGCTCGACAACCTGAAGTCGCCGTTCCTCGTGGCGCCGCACAAGCTGTGGCTCCAGCTCGCGGGGACCGGGAGCACGCTCGCGCTCCGCGGATGGTCGGTGATCGCCGGCGTCCTGCTCGCGCTCGCGGTCGCGTGGGTCGTGCGGCGTGCCGCGGGGCCGCGGGCGGCGCTCGCGGCGGCGGCGCTCGTCGCGCTCTCGCCCTTCCACGTCCGCTGGTCCGTGGAGGTGCATCACTACACGCCCGCAGCGCTCTGGACGCTCCTCGCGTGGGGCCTCGCGCTCGGTTGGGACCGCCTGGACGTCCGCCGCGGGCTCCTCCTCGGCGCCGTGTGCGGGCTCGCCGTCGGCACGTTCCCCCCCGCCGCGTTCGCGCTGCTCCCTCTCGTCCTCCTCCCCGGCTTCGCGTCGATCCGCGGTGCGGCCGCCGCCGCGTCGGCCGGCGCGGCGGTCGCGGCGCCGGCGCTGTGGATGCTCTGGAAGTCGCAGCAGATCACCGGTCCCGCGCTCCGCGACGGCTTCGGCTGGGCCCCGTACTTCAATCCGCGGAAGACGCCGATCGAGGTCCTCGTGCGCACGCTCGGTCTCGACGTGCGGCAGGGGCGCTTCGAACGCTGGTGGATCGCCGCGCTGGCCGTCCTGTTCGCCGCGGCCGTCGTGCGGCTGGCGCTCTCACGGGAGCGCACGGAGGACCCCTCGCGCCTCCGCCGCCGCGCGGCGCTGCTGGCGTCGGGATGCGTCGCGCTCGCCGCGCTGTGGATCGTGTCCGTCGCATGGGTCACCGTGTTCGCGGACCGGTACGTCCACGCCGCGGCGGCGACCCTGCTCTGCGGTCTCGTGGCGGCGCTCGCGGCTCCCGCGCGGGAGGACCGGCGCGGCCCGACCCGGATCGCGGCGTGGGCGGGCGGCGCCGTGGTCGCCGCGCTCCTCGGGGCCGGCGTCGCGCAGGCGTGGTCCGATCGGGCGCGGTTCCCCGCGGACCTGACTTCGCGGAGCTACCGCGCGGGCGCGCTCGTCGCCTCTCCCGACGCGGCCCCCCCGCCGCGCCGCGTGTTCGTGCACGGCGAAGCCGTCGCATCGCATCTGCTCCTCACGAGCCCGGTCGCCGGGTCGGTGCGGCACCTGACGACCGCCGCCTGGGTCGCCGTGCGCGACCGGCTCGACTACTCGCAGTTCGGTGTGCCGCAGCCCTGCGGATGGCCCTTCGGCGCTGAGGTCGTGGCCGGGCGCCCCGTCGCGGCGACCGTGGCCGACCTGCGCGCCGCGCTGTCGGAGGACGGACGGGTCTGGGTCGTGTTCGAGAAGCCCCCGATCGTGCGCACGCGGCGGAACGAGGACGAGGAACTCGAGACGGGCGTGGACGCGATCTGGGAGGCGTGCGACGGCGGCTCCGGCTCCGATCCGGTCGTGCGCGCGGCCGCCGAGCGGCTTGCGGGGGGCCCGGTGCGGGCGGAGATCTTCCGCGACGGTCGCGCGCTCCTGCTGGAGTTGCGGCGCCCCTGAGCCTGCCCTCGCGTGCGGATCGCGGCGGATCCGGAATTCCCCGACGCCGCAGCCGCGCATCGGGCGATTCCGGTGCCGACGCGGCAGGGCCGTGGATACCCTCGGCAGCTTCCGCCCCTGGAGGAGCCCGAGCATGCCCCCGATCGACGTCGCCCCCGCCTGGATCGCCCCGTTCGCGATCCTTCTGCTCTGCATCGCGGTCCTGCCCCTCGCGGCGGGGCACTGGTGGGAGCACAACAAGAACAAGGGCATCATCGCGGCCGTCCTGTCCGCGCCCGTGCTCTGGTGGGTCTTCCGGACCGACGGGCACCTCCTCCAGCACGCGGGCATGGAGTACATCGCGTTCATCGCGCTGCTCGGCTCGCTCTTCGTGATCTCCGGCGGCATCTTCGTGGACGGCGACCTGCGCGCGACGCCGAAGGTGAACGCCGCCTTCCTCGCCATCGGAGCCGTGATCGCGAGCTTCATCGGCACGACCGGCGCCTCGATGCTCCTCATCCGCCCGCTGCTCCGCACGAACAGCCAGCGGAAGCACGTCGTCCACACGGTGGTCTTCTTCATCTTCATCGTGAGCAACTGCGGCGGCCTCCTGACGCCGCTCGGCGATCCGCCGCTCTTCCTCGGGTACCTGCGCGGCGTGCCGTTCGACTGGACGCTGCACCTCGTCCCGGAGTGGGCGGGCGTGAACATCGCGCTGCTGCTGATCTACTTCGTCTGGGACTCGCTGGCCGTGAAGAAGGAGACGCGGGAGGCGCTCCGGCTCGACCTGACGGAGTTCCGGCCGATCCGCGTGGAGGGCGGCGCGAACCTGGTGCTGCTGCTCGGCGTCGTAGCCACCGTGGCGTTCGGGACGACCGTGACCTTCAAGGACGCGAACCCGCACATGCTCGACTGGGCCCGCATCGTGATCATGGCGGTCCTGACCGTGGCCTCGCTCGCGATCACGTCGAAGGACGTGCGCACGAAGAACTCGTTCTCGTGGGGGCCGATCGTCGAGGTGGCGGTGCTGTTCGCCGGCATCTTCGTGACGATGATCCCGGCGCTCAAGTACCTCGAGCTGCACGGGAAGGACCTGCCGATCGACGGGCAGCGCGGCTTCTTCTGGGTGACAGGCGCGCTCTCGAGCTTCCTCGACAACGCTCCGACGTACCTGACCTTCTGCTCGGTCGCCGCGGCGAAGATCAACGCGGTCACGCCCGGGCTGGTGAACACCGACAACCTCGAGACGCTCATCAAGGCCCCTGGCGGCGAGGACCTGCTCATCGCGATCTCGGTCGGCGCGGTGTTCATGGGCGCCAACACCTACATCGGGAACGGCCCGAACTTCATGGTGAAGGCGATCGCCGACTCCTCCGGCGTGAAGATGCCGAGCTTCTTCGGCTACATGCTCTACAGCGTGGCGATCCTGATCCCGCTCTTCGTCGGGATCACGTTCATCATCTTCCACTCCTGACCCGAGGGGTCAGTCGGCGTAGGACGACGACGCGCGGGCCGATGACGCCCACTGGCGGCCGCCGCCGCCGACGAGTTCCACGGCGTCGATCTCCTCCCACCCCTGGGCAACGGCGGTGTCGATGGTGAGCCGGATCTCGCGCGCGACGACCGAGACCGACGGCTCCGCTTCGAACCACCGCGGCGCGGACCCGGAGTCGGCGCGTCCCGACCAGAGCGGGCGCCAGTCGCCCACGCCGTCGCGCACGCCGTCGTGCCCGCCGTCGTGCCCACCGTCGCGCCACGCGATCTCGACGACGCCGCCGGGGCAGAGCGTCTCGTGGATGCGGATGCGCTCGATGAGCACGGCCTCGGCGTAGCCGAGTTCGATCGTCACGAGACCCATCTCCGGCTGCTTCGCGGCCCATGCGGTGCCGAGGTCGCCGCCGCGGATCGTGTCCGGCTCGCCCGTGATCTGGATCGCGGACCACGGCTTGTCCTTCGCCGTCGCGATCGCGTTCATGAGCGGTCCGGCGTGGGACTCCGGGACGTCGCGGAGCGCACGGTGCATCTGCGGGAGGAGCGACTTCTCCGTCGCCCCGGCAAGGGCGACGGCGGCCCGGGAACGGATCGCGGGATCCGGCGAGTCGAGCATGCGGTCGGCTGCCCCGGCGGCGTCGGAACCGCCCGCCGCGAGCAGGGCGCGAAGCGCGGCGGCGGCGGACTCCGGCGCGACGTCGGGCGACATCGCGAGTTCGCGGACACGGGAGGGCACGCCGTGCCCCGCCTTCGCCGCGGACTCGGCGGCCGCAAGCGCGGCCGACTGGATCGCCGCGTCCTCGCCCGGGGCGAGGAGCCGGTCCAGCAGGCCCGCGACCGCGGCGGGGTTCGCCGCGCCCAGGATCCGGAGCAGCGCGGCCCGCTCCGACGCGGGGATCGACGCATCCGTCACCGCGAGCGCG
>JAJVHW010000076.1 GCA_022072415.1 Planctomycetota bacterium | reverse complement strand
CGCCGGAAGACGTCGAGCGCGCCGCCGCCGGAAGGTCCGCGCCCGCCCCGGCCGCGGCACCCGTCGCCGCCCCCTCGCTCTCCGAGCAGATCGCCGCCGCCCCGGCGCCCGCGCACGTCCCGGCTCCCGTCGCGCACGCCCCGATCGCGCCCGGCCAGCGCGAGACGCGCATCCCCATCCGCGGACTCCGCAAGAAGATCAGCGAACGGATGCACGCCTCGAAGTCCACGGCCGCGCACTTCACGTACGTGGACGAGCTCGACGCGACGGAACTCGTGAAGCTGCGGAAGGACATGAAGGACGCCGCCGCCGCCCGCGGCGCGAAGCTCACGTTCCTGCCGTTCCTGATGAAGGCCGTCGTCTCCGCGATGAAGCAGTTCCCGACGCTGAACGGCCTCACCGACGACGCCCGGCAGGAGTTCGTCGTCCGCCACGAGTTCAACTTCGGGATCGCGGTGGACACCGACCAGGGGCTCATCGTGCCCGTGGTGAAGCACGCCGACCGCCGCTCGATCCTCGAGCTCGCGATCGAGATCGAGCGCCTGGCGAAGGACGCGCGCGAGGGCAAGTCGAAGCTCGACGACCTGAAGGACGGCACGTTCACGATCACGAACGCGGGGAACATCGGCGGGCTCTTCGCCACGCCGGTCATCAACTACCCCGAGGCCGCGATCATGGGCGTCCACGCGATCAAGCAGAAGCCGTGGGTCGTGGACGGGA
This sequence comes from Planctomycetota bacterium, assembly GCA_022072415.1. Classification (GTDB taxonomy): domain Bacteria; phylum Planctomycetota; class JAJSAM01; order JAJSAM01; family JAJVHW01; genus JAJVHW01. The sequence continues at coordinate 17,473 of JAJVHW010000076.1, read as the reverse complement.
AGATCGAGATCCGCGACATCATGTACCTCTCGGTGTCGATCGACCACCGCATGAACGACGGCGCGACCGGCGCGCGGTGGATGAACCACGTGATCTCGCTGCTCACCGACCCCAAGCGGCTCCTCCTGGAGATGTGATCCGTGCCCGCCACCGCGAAGCCCGAGACCACCCGCGCCGACCTGGGGCTCCTCCGCGTCCTCCGCGACGACGGCGCCGCCGACCCCGCGCTCGACCCCCGCCTCTCCGACGAGGAGCTCCTCCGGCTCTACCGCGCGATGGTGCTGATCCGCACGCTGGACGACCGCTGCCTGAAGCTCCAGCGGCAGGGGCGGATCGCGTTCTACGGCACGTCCACCGGACAGGAGGCCGCCACGGTCGGCAGCGCCTTCTGCCTCACGGAGAAGGACTGGTGCTTCCCGGCGCTCCGCGAGGGCGGCGCCGCGCTCATGCGCGGGATGCCGGTCTCGCGCTACATCGCGCAGTTGATGGGCAACTCGCACGACGAGGAGAAGGGCCACCAGCAGCCCATGCACTTCAGCTTCCGCGCGGCGAACCACGTGTCGCTCTCGTCGCCGATCGGCACGCAGGTGCCGCAGGGCGTCGGCGCGGCGCGCGCGATCCAGATCCGCGGCGCGAAGGAGGTCGTCCTCGCCTACATCGGCGACGGCGGCACGAGCGAACCCGACTTCCACGTGGCGCTCACGTTCGCGGGCGTGTGGAAGTGCCCCGCGGTCATCTTCTGCCAGAACAACGGCTGGGCGATCTCGGTGCCCACGTCGGCGCAGACCGCGTCCCCCACGATCGCCGTGAAGGCCCGCGGCTACGGCATGCCCGGGGTGCGCGTGGACGGGAACGACGTCCTCGCCGTGGTCCGCGCGACGCGCGAGGCCGTGGACCGCGCGAGGTCCGGCGGCGGGCCGACGTTCATCGAGGCCGTCACCTACCGGCGGCACGGCCACAGCAGCTCCGACGACCCGTCGCGCTACCGCGACGAGCGCGACGTGGCCGCGTGGGAGAAGCGCGACCCGATCGAACGCTTCCGCGCCCACCTCGTGCTGCGCGGGCTCTGGTCGAAGGAGCAGGAGTTCGCCGAGATCGAGCGCCAGAACGCGCTCGTCACCCGCGAGATCCAGGAGGCCGAGAAGGCGCCGCCGCCCGCGCTCGACACGCTGATCGAGGACGTGACGGGGACCATTCGCCCCGAGCTCCGCGAACAGCTCGCCGAGGTGCGTCCGTACTTCGAGGAAGGCAAGACCGCCGAAGGCGCGTTCCCGCTTTGACCGCGCGCCGCGACCCGAAGTGGGCGCGACGACTCGCGCAGGCAGGGACGAAGCCGTCGAAGGCGCTGCTCAGGGAGATCGTCGCGTCCGGCGAGGACGCGCGGGACGTCATCGAGGGCATCGCGAGCGGGGAGCGCGAGGACATCGCTCCCGCCGACGACGCGACGTGGGTCCGCGCGCAGTGCGTGTCGATGATCCTCCTCTGCGACATGTTTCCCGACGAGCGCACGATCGACCTCCTCGTCGGCGTCGCGTCGGATGGCGGTCCCGTCACGGCGGAGATCGCGGCCGACGAGCTGGTGCGGCTGGGGCCTGCGGCCCTTCCGAAGCTCCTGCCCCTGTTCGAGCGCGACCGCGGCTGGGCGCCGATGCTCGCTTCGTTCGGGGACCCGTCGCTCCTCCCGACGTTCTCCGCCGCCCTCGATGCCCACGTCTGGGCCGAGGACCTCTCGTACGACTGCGACGACGACGTCTTCGACCTCGCGGAGGCGATCGAGGACCTCGGCGGCGCGCTGACCCCCGCGCAGGCGGAGATGGTCGAGCGGGCGACACGGCGCAGGCGCCGCTTCCTCCGCGAACAGGGCTACGACCCCGACGACCCTGAGGACGTGGAGGTCGCGGAGTACGAGTTCGAGACGCGCGGTGCGGTGGGCGGCGAGCCGGACGACGCCGCTCTCGACGACGCCCTCGAAGACGCTCTCGACGACGACCTCGACGACGCTGCGGACGAATCGGATGCCGACTTCGGCGAAGGTGACGAGATCGACGAGGCGCTCGCCGACGACGCCGACCGCCGCGGCATCCCGAGCCGCGTGATCGAGGACGATCCGTCCCCGCCCCCTCGCGACGGCCGTTCCTGACCGGGTAGCATCGGCCGCGCGATGGGAAGCGCCGACCGCCAGTACATGCGCGACCGCCCGGGGCCGGGGCTGTTCGGTCCGACGGTCCGGCACTCGCCGCTGCTGCGGGTGATCCTCGCGTGCGTCGCCGGGTTCGTCGCGATCGGCGCAGCGCGCGGGTGGGCCCGGATCGACCTCGCGACGCCTTCCGAGTTCTCGGTCGATGCGCTCCGCGAGGGCCGCCTGTGGACGCCCGTGACGATGCTCCTCGTGTCGCGAGGCCCGTGGGGGCTGCTCTGGGAGATGGTCGCGCTGTGGGTGTTCGGGCGCGTCGTCGAGGAGTGGACCGGCCCGCGCGGGTTGTGGGCGTTCCTCGCGCTCGCGCATGCCGCGGGACTTCTGGCGCACGTCGCCGCCGAGGCGACCGGCGCCGCGACGGCGGACACGTCCGTCGCGTCGGGAACGTCCGGACTCGCCATGGCGTGCCTCGTGTTCGCCGCGCTGCGCGAGCCCGGGCGCGCGGTCACGATCTGGTTCATCCCGGTCCCCGTCTGGGTCCTCGCGGCCGTCTGCGTCGGCATCGGCGTCCTCGGAGCGCTGCGGGTCACGACGGTCGCGTCCCCCTCCCTGTGGATGGCCGTCGGCGGCGCGGCATACGGCGCGGCCGCGCACCGGCGCGGCGCGACGTTCGGGCTCGGCGGGAGCCGTGCGTCGGCGCCGCAGCGCGCGCGTGCGGCGCCGACGCGGTCCACGTCGTCGCAGGAGCGCGTCGATGCGCTCCTCGAGAAGATCCACCGCGACGGCATCGCGTCGCTCGACGACGAGGAGCGCGCGTTCCTCCGCGACGCGTCGAAGGACTACCGCTGACGGATCAGGGCAGCCGGTAGATCACTTCGAGCGACGGGCGCCGCGACGCCGGCTTGCCGCTGCCGCTGAAGAAGAGCACGCGGTCGGCCGTGCCGTCGGCGTCGGTCGGGGTCTCGAACCGGATGCGGAACTGGACGACCCCTCCGCCTCCGGCGATCTGCGCCGCCGCCTGCGCGTCGAGCCGCGCCTCGAACACGCCCGGCGCGTTGCCCGCGACGAGTTCCGCCGCGGACTCGACCGCGGCCTCCGCGTCGAAGTCCTCCGGCTTCAGGTTCGGCGACGACCCGAACAGCGGGCCGCCCACGTCCACCACGAGCCTCCCGAGCGACTCGAACGGGTCGCCTCCGCCGGCCGGCTTCCGGGTGAGGCGGAGCCGCGCCCCGGCGATCACCGCGCCTTCGGGGATGCGACGGGTGTCGAACGACAGGAACCCGCGCACCTGGCAGTTCGCCGCGTCGTCGCCCGCGGCCAGGGTCGCGGCCGCGGAGTTCCGCGCGCGCCCGCTCCCGGCGCCTTCGGCCGTCTCGCGGATCCACCCGTCGCGCGCGGCGACCGCCTTGCAGGCGGCCGTGCGGCGGGTCGTCGCATACCGCTGGCGGTAGGCGTCGCGGTCGGTGTAGAGGACGTGGAGCATCCCGTCGCCGTCGATCGCGAGCGACGACGAGAAGCCCTTGTCGCCGTCGGTCTCCACAGGGAACCACACCCAGGCGCCGGACGCGTTGGTCGCGTAGCGCAGGTCGCCCTCACCGTACTCGCCGTAGGTGATGTGGACCTTCCCGTGCGAGTCCACGGCCATGGACGTGTTCGACGCCGTCTGCACGGCGCCGTCCACCTCTACCGTGGACCATCCCTCGCCGGCGTTCCGCGCGTGCAGCACCCGGCCGTCGTACCACGCGACGTGGATGTTCCCGTCGCCGGCCGCGCGGACCGACGCGCGGTATCCCGCCGACGCGCCGAGGATGTCCGTCATCCACGAGCCGCTCCGGTCGCTCGTGTAGAGGCACCGGTTCCCGCCGCGCCAGTCGGAGTGCGCGATGTGGACCGCGCCGTCGCCGTCCACGTCGATGGAGGCCATGTATCCGCCGTTCCCGAGGGGCGTCACGGACCAGGTTCCCCCGGCGTTCGTCGCGTACCGGAGCCGGCCGTTCTGGCGGTCGAGGTAGGCGATGTGAACCGCTCCCGCGCCGTCGAGGTCCATCGACACGTCGTCGCCGATGTCGAAGCCCGGATCGTCCACCGTGGAGTGCGTCCACGCCCCGGGGCCGCCGGACGCGTGCATCAGCCGGCCCGTGCCGTCGTAGGCGATGTGGATGAGCCCTTCGCCGTCCACGGCGATCGCGGCCGAGTACGTCCCGCCGTAGCCCTCGGGCGGCGTCGTCACGACCTCGCCGACCCACTTGCCCGACGCGTTCGTCGCGTAGATCAGGTCGTCCTCGTCGAACCAGGCGGCGTGCGCCGCGCCCGACGGGTCCACCGCGAGCGAGTTCCAGTCGCCGCCGGGGCCGAGCGACTCGAATGTCCACCCGGGGGCCGTGAGCGGCTCGCTCGCGGACACCCCTCCGCCGTGGACGGCCGCGGCAAGCGCCGCCGTCGGCAGGACCCTTCGGAACCATCTGCTCGGACGCATGGGAACCTCCCTCGCTGCCCGGCGAGCGGTCCCTGCGTGGTGCCTCGCGCCGGGCGGGCCGGAGCGTCGATCGCTCCGTGCCCGTGACGCTATCCGCCTCGCTCGCGGCCGGGCGTGACGTGCGTCGCTACGAACCGCGACCGACTGCGGCACGCACCGCCTCGGCCACATCCGGCGGCGACGGCGTCGCGGCGACGGCCGCGGGCTGCCAGCCGACGTCGCGGAGCGCCGCGGCGGTGGTCCGGCCCACGGCCACCGCGGGCGGTCGCGAGGGGAAGATCTCCGCCGCGCGCTCCGCGAGCCGCGGACTGCCGACGACGACGCAGGCGAACACCCCGGCCGCCGCACGCTCGCCCGCAGGGTCGGGGACCATCTCGTAGACCTCGACCGCACGCACGTCCGCGCCCTCGGCGACGAGCGCCTGTCCGAGTTCCGGACGCGACGGACGCCCGCACGGATGCACCACTACGTCGCCGCGCCCCGCGCCCGCGGCAACCATCTTACGCGCGAGCGCCTCGCCCCCCATGTCGCCGACGATGACGGGGCGGTACCCCGATGCCTGGAGCGCCGATGCCGTCCCCGCGCCGACGGCCGCGATCCGGAGCCGCCGCGCATCGTCGCGCACCTGCTCCATCGCCGCCGCCGCGTGCGGCGAGGTCACTGCGATCCACGTCGCACCCGCGAGCGCCGCGCGCAGCGCCTCGTCGCTCCCCTCGACCGGATCGCAGCGGAACGGCGACACGAGCACCGGCACGAACCCCGCCCCGCGCACGGCATCGGCGAACGCATCGGCGCGCCCCGCGCTCTTCACGATCGCCACGCGGCGCGCGTCGCTCATGCGCGGGGCAGGAGCTCCCTCGCGCCCGCCTCGACGAGCCGGTCGCCGAGCCGGCGCCCGGCGGCCGCCGCGGCGTCCACGTCGCACGTCTCCTCGAGTTCGAGGCGGCGCACGCCGTCCTCGGCGACGACGCGCGCGCGCACGCGCATGCGCCCGTCGGCCCCCGCGCGCGCGATGCATCCGAGCGGCAGATGGCACCCGCCGCCGAGCGTCGAGAGCACGGCTCTCTCCGCGTCCGTCTCGGCGCGCGCCGTGCGGTCCTCGATCGCGCGCACCGCGGAGAACGCGTCGTGCGCGCCTTCGGTGACGACGATCGCGAGCGCCCCCTGGCCGGCCGCCGGGAGCATGCGGTCGAGCGTCAGCACCTCCGCGATCTCGTGCGTCAGCGACAGCCGCACGAGCCCGGCCCGCGCGAGGAACGTGGCCGCCACCTCGCCGTCGCGCACCTTGCGGATCCGCGTGTCCACGTTCCCGCGAATCTCCTCCGGCGCGAGGTCCTTCCGCAGCGCGAGGAGCTGCGCGCGGCGCCGCGGACTCCCGGTTCCGACGCGCGCCCCCGCCGGCAGCGCGTCGAGCGGAACCGACCCGGCGGAGACGAGGCAGTCCTCGACGGGCGCCCGCTCGGGAACCGCGGCGAGGAGGAGCCCCTGGCGCCCCTGGGTCGGCAGGTCCTTCAGGCTGTGGACGGAGATCTCGAACGCGCCCGCGCGCTGCCCCTCGTCGATCTCCTTCGTGAACACGCCGACGCCGCCGAACGTGCGGAGCGCCACGTCCTGCACGCGGTCCCCCGACGTGCGCACGATCACGATCTCGACCTCCGCGCCGGTCCTCTCGGCGACGCGCGCCGCGACCCACCGGCTCTGCGCGAGAGCCAGCGCCGACCCCCGCGTTCCGATCCGGAGCTTCATCCGACGTCCTCTCCTTCGTCGTTCCGCCGGAGCTTCGCCGCGTCGATCCCGAACGCGTCGAGGAGCTCCCGCGAGGTCAGCGTGCCGTCCTTCAGCGGCGGCGCGAGGCGGCGGATCACCTTGTCCACGAGGCGGCCGGTCGCGCGCTCCGCCGCGAGCTTCGCGTCCGGCGACCTCGGGTCCTCCTCGGACAGCACGTCGGCGCGGAGCGCGAGGAGCCCTTCGAGCAGCGCCTTGATCGCGGGCTCCGCCTCCATGTGGCGGCGCCTCCGCGCGAACTCGGCGACGGCGAGGGACACGATCGCCTCGGCCTTCGGCACCTCCGACGCGCGCTGCGCCGCGCCGCGGTCGGCGATCGCGCGGAGGTCGTCCACGTCGTGGAGGTAGACGTTCTCGACGTCCCGGGCCGAGGGTTCGACGTCGCGGGGCACGCCGAGGTCGAGCACCAGCATCGGCCGCGCGCGATGGCGCGCGGCGGCGGCGAGGTCCGCGCGGCGGACGAGCGGCACGGGCGACGACGTCGCGGCGACCACGATGTCCGCGGCCGCGAGGAGCGACGGGATGTCGGCGAGCGTGCGGGCCGTTCCGCCGTACTCCGCGGCCAGGCGCTCCGCGCGCGCCGGAGTGCGGTTCGCGACGACCAGGCGCCCGCCGGACGGGCGGAGCACGCGGAGCGCCGTCTCCACCGTCTCCCCCGCGCCCACCGCGAGGACCGTGCACGAGGACGCGTCGCGGAACACGCGCTCGGCGAGCGACATCGCGGCTCCGGCGACGCTCGCGGCGCCGCGCGAGAGGCCCGTCTCCGAGCGGATGCGCTTCCCGACCTGCAGCGCGCGGGGCACCACGCGGTGGAGCGCGGGTCCCGCGGTTCCGGCGCGGCACGCGATCGTGTACGCGTCGCTCATCTGCCGGGCGATCTCGCCCTCGCCGACCACCATCGAGTCGAGCCCCGCAGCCACGCGGAAGATGTGGCGGAGCGCCTCGTCGCCTTCGCGCACGTAGAGCCGCGGGCGGACCTCCTCGGCGAGGGCCGGCCGGAGCGACGCGAGGAAGTCCGACGCCACCTGCGCCCCCTTCGCCGACGCCCCCGCCGCCGACGGGCCGTCGGACTTCGGCCGCGCGTACACCTCGGTGCGGTTGCACGTCGAGAGCAGGAGCCCCTCCGTGAACGCCCCCTCGCCGAGGAGCCGGGCCAGCGCGGGCGGGACCTCGTCGGGCCCGAGCGCGACGCGCTCGCGGAGGTCGAGCGGCGCCGTGCGGTGCGAGATCCCGGCGACGAGGATCTCCATCACACGTCCCCGTGGAGCGGAGAGATGCGGTTCACGACGACGAGGTTCGCGAGCGCCAGCGCGAAGAGCGCGATGGCCGACGCCGCCGCCCCGCCCGCGCCGATCCGCCGGTAGCGCCGGAGCAGCGCGACCGACAGCGTGAGCGCCCAGAGCACGTTCGTGACGACGATCTTCGGGTCCGCGTACGGCCCCGGCGACTCCGCCGCCCGGCGGAGCATGTGTCCGAGGCCGATCGTGCCCGTCAGGAACACCGCTGCGGCGAGGAGCGAGCCCGCGGTGAACGCGTCGAGCAGTTCGAGGCTCGGCACGCGCTCCCAGAAGAGGCCGAACGTGCGCTTGCGGAGCGCGCGGCGCTGCGCGAGCAGGAGCCCGCCGAAGACCGCCGCGAGCAGCAGGCCCGCGTATCCCGCCGCGGCCACGATGATGTGCACGGCGCCGCCGCCCTGCGGGAACGCCTTCCCGGGGACGGCCAGCGGATCGCCGAGCGCGTGCGAGCCGACCACCAGCAGCGCGGCCGAGCCGGCCGCGAACACCCCGGCCGAGCCGCGCGCGATCCGGCGCTCGAGCCAGAGGTAGACGATCCCGCAGAAGAGCCCCATCCCCGACGCGACGAGCGCGCCGGACGCGATGGGCTGGAAGCCTGCCGCCGCGCGGGCGGCGAACACGCCGAGGTGGACGAGGATCGCGGCCACGAGGAGCCGCCGCGCCCAGCGGGCGGTGCCCGGGTCGTCGCGGAGGAACACCCCGAAGTAGCCGGCGGCCGCGGCCGTCCACGCGACCGGGGCGAGCGCGAACAGGATCTTGACGACGCCTTCCATCGGAAGACCGATCGTACCGCTCGCGAGTCGGTGGGCCGTGAAGCCTCGGACGGGCCGCGCGCCGCGGGAGCGGGGCGGAGTGATCCAGGTCTCGTCAGGCCGCGACGAGAACGCCCGGCGCCACGCCTTCCAGCGCCGCGCGGGACGCCGGATCGAACGGCTCGAGCTGGAGCGACAGCACAGGGGCCTCCGCGGTCGCGGGCTCCTTCGCCGTTGCGGGCTCGGACTTCGCGCGCGGCGCCGGCGGCGGACACCTGTCGCCGAGGAGCGCCTCGAGCTCCGCCACGCGCGCCGCCAGCGGCTCCATGTCGCGGATCACGAACTCGCGCCAGTCCACCTCCGCGCGCAGACGGTCGCGCTCGGCGGTTGCGGCGGCGGCCGCGGCGCGCGCCTCCGCGAGCCACCCGTCGCGCTGCTTCACCTGGTCCGCCAGCGGCTCGAGCGACTTCACGTGCGCCTCGAGGTTCCGCATCCCCGTCACCCGGCGGCCCAGCCGGTCGGCGAGCTCGCGCACGTCGGACTCCGCCTTCCGGAGCTTCGAGGCCAGCGTGACGTTCTCCTCGCGGAGCGTGACGAGCGTGCGGTGGATGTACGCATCGGCCTTCGGCGTCGGCGCGCCGCCGCTCCCGCGCGGGTCGGCCCAGACGGGGATCGACACGACGTAGCTCCCCGGCTGCCGCTTCCTGCGGGCACGCACGGCCCAGCCGCCGAGGAATCCGAGGACCACCGACGCGGCGCAAGTGACCGCCGCCGCCATTCCGGGCTGCATGGGCTCGAACATCGGACGCCTCCTCCGCACCGCGACGCCCGGCCGAGCCCGGATGTCCATCCGTCTCGACACCGCGCCGTCGTGCGCAGGGGGCAGGGCGCAACGGCAGTGCCAATCAGAATGAACGTCCCGCCCGCGGCGGGCCCGGACGTCGGGCGGCCGGGCTCCGCCCGGCGCGCGGGGCGGGCCCGTGCCGCGGCCCCGCCCTGGACCCTCCTCACTCCATGAGTTCCGAACTCGTGACATTCAATCTTCATGGTGTGCTCCCGCCGTGCCGCAGCCAGACGTCCCCCGCCCCGGCCATGTGCGCGCCGTGCGGGCGATCCTCCGCGCGAACCCCGTCCCCGCGATCCTCGGTGCGCGCCGGAGGGGGAAGACCACGCTCGCCCGGCAGGTCGCCGCGTCTGCCGCGGGACCGACGCGCTGGTTCGACCTCGAGTCCGGCCGCGACCGCGCCGCGCTGTCCGATCCGCTCGCGACCCTCGAGCGTCTGCGCGGACTTGTCGTGCCTGGCGAGATCCACCACGCTCCGTCGTTGGCTCGACCTCCTCACCGCGACCTTCGTCGTGCGGCAGCTTCCTGCGTGGCACGAGAACCTCGGGAAGCGGCAGGTGAAGTCGCCGAAGGTCTACGTCGGCGACACCGGTCTGCTCCATGCGCTCCACGACATCCGCACGCGCGAGGACCTCGACGGCCACCCCGCGGCCGGGCCGTCGTGGGAGTGGTTCGGGATCGAGGCGGTCGTCCGCCGGCTCGGCGCGCGGCGCGACCAGTGCTGGTTCTGGGCCACGCACCAGGGGGCCGAGCTCGACCTGCTCGTCGCCGACGGGCGCCGGAGGCTCGGCTTCGAGTTCAAGCGCACGTCGTCGCCGACCGTGACCGCGTCCATGCGCATCGCGATGGCCGACCTCCGCCTGGACTCGCTCGACGTCATCCACGGCGGCAACGCCACGTTCCCGATGGCCGACCGGATCCGCGCCGTGCCGCTCTCGCGGGTGCTGCGTGACGTCCGCGGCCTCGACTGACGCACGACATCGGGAGCTGCGACCACGCGCCGACCTCCCGCGCTCGCGGGCAGAACCGCGCGCCGAGGACTTCCCGGCCGAAGCCGGGGCCCCCGTCACCGGAAGACGCGCTGGAGGAGTTCCGTCGTCCGCGCCATGGGGTCCGCGCGGATCCGCTCCTCTTCCTTCGCGAGCATCGTGAACACACCGGAGAGCGCCTTGTCCGTGACGTAGTCCTCGAGCCGCACCGCGGGCTTCTGCCCGAGCGGGAGCGAGTTGTAGGTGCCGGCGAGGTCGTTCCAGAGCCGCGAGAGCCCCACCTCGTCCATCTTGCGCGTGACGATCGGCTTGAAGCGCGACGTGAGCGGCTCCGTCGTGCGGGACTTCAGCAGGTTCGTCGCGGAGTGCTTCCCGCCCTGGAGCACACGGCGCGCGTCGTCGATCGTGAGCCCCTGCACCGCCTCCCAGAACACGGCGACCGCCTCCGCCGACGCCTTCTCCGCCGCGCGGTTCATCGACACCTCGAGTTCGTCCACCTGCCGCGACATCCCGATCTTCCGCAGGGCCGACGCCATCTTGTCGAGCTCGTCGGGCATCACGATCCGGATCAGCCGGTTCCCGAGGAACCCGTCGACCGCCGACGTCTTCCCCGTCGCGCGCTCCGTGCCGATGCGCAACGCCTCGCGGAGCCCGTCGGCGATGGTCCCGTCGTCGAGCCCCGCCGCGCCGCCGCGCCCGAGTCCTCCGAGGTCCTTCGGCAAACTCCCGCATCCGGCCGGCGCCGCAAGCGCGGCCGCGGCGGCGAACAGGAGCGTCGCGATGCGAGGAGCCCGAGACATGTGGGTGTGCATCGCACCAGCGTAGCCGCGCCCCTCTTGAAACCGGAGCCTCCGGTCGGCGACACTCCGGCGCGTGACGGCGAGTCGGTCCCCGTGGAGAAAGCCCCCGCGCGCCCCCGCGCCGTCGCGCGCATTCGCCGGCCGTCCACTCACGGTGCTCGCGCTCGCCGTACTGACGGTCGCGGCCGCGGTCGCGCAGTGGAGGTGGCTGCGCGCGGCGCCGCATGGAGTGTGGGCGCGACATGCGATGCCTGCCGCGTCCGCGGCCGACGCCGAAGACGTCCGTCGATCGGTATTCGACGGTGTCGGAATCTCCGCTTCCGTCGGCGCACGGCCCGCGCCGTCTCCCGCAGACGCCTGCCTCGCCCGCCTCGGCCCTCGCGTCGGCCCGGCGTTCGTGCGCGCGCTGCTCGAACGGGACGGGACGCTCGACCGATCGCGGTCCACTCTGGTTGAAGTCTCGGAGGACGAGGGAAGCGCCGTCGAACGCCACCTTCGCGCAAGCCCGAACCCCGAGGTCGATCGCGCCCTGCTCGACATCGCGACCGACCCGGAACTCCACGTCGAGACGCGCGTCCCCGCCCTGGTCGTACTCTGCCGTCCCGGAAACGGATGGATCGTGCCCCGCCTCGCCGAGAGTGCGCGGACGTCCGACTCCGACACCGTCATGGAATCGATCCTGCTTCGAATCCACCGCTGCGGAGCGCGTACGCCGGAGTCGCTTCGCTCGCTGCTCGAGTCACCGTGGGACACGACTCACCTGTGGGCCGGCGTCGCCATCACCGCGTGCGGCGACGACCATGCACCCTCTGCGGTGCGCGACATGCTGTTGCGTGCGTGCGGAGATCGCGCGTGGCGGCCCGGGCCGTGGGCGCGGCTCGCTGTTCTTGCTGCGGCCCGGGTGGTGGCGAACTCGGACCCGGCGCGAGCGGATGCGTATCGGGCCGCCTACGCCCGCATGGAGGAGCGGCCGCACCGACGGGACGAGAAGCGCATCGCCGAGGAGGCGCGCGCCGTGTTCGCGAGCTATGACGCCTGGTTGCGCAGTCACCCGGAGCGTCTGCGGTCCGACTGGGAGGTCCGGCGCGCAGCATCGCACGCCCGCATCGAGTCCGACCCGAGGCTCCGCGTGCGAACCGTCGAGGATGTGCTGGAGCGGGCGACGTCCGGTCTCGACATCGGCGCGGCGACTCTGGCGGTCGCCGGAGTCGAGGAATCCGAGTTCCGGGAGCGGCTCGCTTCGCTGGATCGCCTCGCCGCGCAGGTCGCGGAGCGCATCCGAGGCGCGCGATCGCCGCGCGAGACGCTGGAACGCATGCAGGCCGAGATCGTCCCGGATACGCAGCGGTTCCTTGCCGGACTGGACCCGAGCGACATGGACAACGTGCTCCGCGCGAGGGCCGGGAACTGCGTCGGATGGACGGCGGTCTTCCTCGCGGTCGCGGAGCGCCTGAACCTGCCGCTGCACGCTGTCTTCGTGCCGAAACACGTCTTTGTCCGCTGGGATGACGGCACGAACCGGATCAACTTCGATCCCAGCAACGACGGCGCGGTGCTGTCGGACGAGGAGTACGCGCGCCGGTTCGGCGCCTCGACGGCGATGGGGCACCTGCGAAACATGACGCACGCCGAGTTCCTGTCGGTCGTGCTCTCGAACGACGCGATCCACGAGATCTCGCAGCACGGGACGCCGGATCGCGCGGTGCGATCGGCGCTGGCGGCTCGCGCACTGCATCGCGCGAACGACGACGCCCTGTTCACCCTGATCGCTGCGTTCGTCAGCGACCCGTCCCGGCGGCCCGGGCCGGACGAGCTCGACGCCCTCCTGTCGGAGTGCTCTCTCGCCGCCGAGGTGTCCGGGCGACGGAACTGGGACCCGATCCGGTGCGCTCTGCTGCTCGGCCTTCACCGGCGCGCGAAGGAGATCATCGACTCCGCCAACCACGAGACGACCGACGAGGATGCGCCGGCCCGCGCGGGCCTCTGCGGGCTCTGGGCGCGGGCGGGACTCGGCGAAGCTGCGCAGGCCCGGGCGGACTTCGCGGCCGTCGCCGGCCGCCTCCGTGGATCGAGCGAAGCGCGGGCGCTCGAGATCGCCCTCTCGTTCGCCGCCGGTGCGCCGGATGCGGAGGCGACTCTGGAGCGGGTGCTCGACGGGGGCGCCGGAGCGCGAACACCCGCGGAGCGCGGACTCCTGCGCGCCCTCGCTGCGCACATGATCGCCGACCTGCCGCATCCGAGCGGCCGCGAGGCGGCGATGCGGGCCGCGCTGCACGTGATCGGCCCGGCGACCGCGCTGGTCGAGACCCCGTTGCGGCGGAGCGGGTCCTCCGGCGCGATGAACGACCTGGATGGAGCCGATCTCGTCAGGCGCCATCGCTTCGAGGTCGGGCTCGTCCACGCATGGATCCTCGACCAGCTCGACCGGCGCGAAGACGCCGAAGCCGTGCGCCGCCGCTGCGCCGGCCCGCTGGAGTTCCGCTGACCCCGCAAGGCCAAGGTCTCACGCGCCCGGCTCGCCCGAGATCGCCGCGTCCCCCGATTCCTCCTCTCCGCTCCCGCCCCGCGACGACACTCCTCCCATGGGCCCCAAGCTCCTCCTCTGGGCGATGATGCTCGGCTTCGCCGGAGCGTTCGCGGGGATGCACGTCGGCGCGCACTACTGGCCCGACTCGCACATGGCCCCCGGCTGGGGCCTCGTGCTCGGCTCGGTCGCCGGCGCCTGCGCCGGGGTCGGCTTGGTGTGGATCACCCACCCGCGGCGGCTCGGGGACTGACGCTCCCGGAAAACATGCGGCAAGCACCGCACACCGGCTGCCGCGACTGGTGTCCGACGCAATCTCCCAAGCAGCCGCAGTCATGCGCGGCCTCGTGGTCGGAGACGCGGTTCAGCGCGACTCAAACGGGGGCGGATCGAACTCCACTTCGGGCGGCAGGTACGGCCCATCCTGGCATGGAACTGTTTCCTCCCAGATGCACTCCGCCCACGCCATGCCTCCGACTTCGGTCAGACGCACGGCCCTATAGCAGTGAAAGCGCCAGACTCCGCGTGCCCTGTCGGCGAAGGACACCAGCAACACTCGTGACCCAGGATCAATGGGAGGCGGAGCCGATTGCAGGAAGGTCGAATTCGACCGCACGCACTCATACTCACCCATTACTGCGTCGCTGAATGGAGCACGAGCGACAGCACCGCACTCGCTGCCTCCAGCGATCCAGACCCTGGGCGGCGGCGACGTCACACTGACGCAGCAGGACGCCACCACCGGAATGAGCGCGAATGGCACCACTCCACGGCATCGGCTGCTCCAGCCCATCATCGTCCGTGTCGTACGCGTTGCCCGTCGGCACGCAATGACGTTTCATCTATCGCCATGTCCAGGGCATCGTTCCCCATCGGTGGAGTCGAATCCGCCCTGAACGATCCGACGTGCTCAGGTCCGGCGCCATGCGTCCGCCAGTGATTCGCGAGCGCGACGGCGCCAGACTGACGCACTCCGCTCGAAGCCGTGCGCGCAGACGCGCCGAAAGCTCCCCCGGGAGAGACTGGCGCCAGAGAGAACGGCCAGTTCGTCACCCGATCGGGAACTGGGGCGCGGAACAGGATGTGGCGAAGCACCTCCGAGATCCGAGACCGCGTCTCGGGATCAAATGGCGGTGTGTCCGCCGGATGCCCCGCGGGAATCTCACGAACAGTCTCGTCTGTGATGATCGACGACGCCCCGCAGTGCGGGACGTCCGCGGAGTACTTGACGACAGTTTCCGTTTCCCCGTCAATGTCAGAAATCAGAACTCGTGGAGCGCCCTTCGGCGTCCTGTCGAAGGACTCTTTGTCGACTTCTCGCTTCGCGGCATCGACGACCTTGTAGTTCACCCCCGTCAGGCTGTGGATACACGCGATTCCGTCGGCGACATCGGCCGGTCCGAATGGTCGCCCGTTGGCGGCGGCCTCGACTACTCGCGATTTCACGGTGACAGCCGACGTGAACCTGCAGAGCTTGGGCCCTACGGCCACTTCCTTCCCGTGACTGATCCCTGTAGTGATCACGAAAATGTGTCCGCTTTCTGCCGGGCTGACGGCGCCCCGCCTCGGGCTCTTCGGATGAGTCCTCGTTCCTCGAGTTCCGCGTGGATCGCCTCGCGCTCCGCGCGGCGCCGCGCACGGGCTCCCTCTGCGCGGAGCAGAGCGTCCGGGACGCGGCAGCGCACGGCCTCGTAGAAGGCGTCACGTTGCTCCGGAGTGCAACGCACTGGCGCGGGCGGCTCGCTCACTCAGTCAGGAACTGTCGCCGCCGCCCGAAACCCCGTTGCGACGCCGTTCGCGACGGCTCCACTCGTGGCCGCCGTGCGTGCCCATCTTGCGCCGGTGACGCAGCTCCCCCCCTTGACCGAGGTTCCGAGTTCCGGGTACCCGTTCTTCCATCGCGTCATGAAGTAGTGCGAGGGCGACGCCACGATTTCATCTACGTTCCCGTGCATGTCGTACAGCCCGAACCCGTTCGGCCGCTTGGAACCTACGGGCGCGAGGTAGGCAAACCCATCACTTGCGTCGATCGCCACGATGTCGCTCGTGCCGAAGCTCTCCGTGTACTTCATCAGGGTCGGATCGCCTGTCGCTTCCCGGTCGAGGAGGTTGGCGTACAGGGGCGCGCTGTCAACGTCGCGGCCCCACGACCACGGATCCCGCCCCGGCGGGTTCCAATGCGTCTCCGCCCTGCAGGCGAACTCCCACTCCTCCGCGGAAGGCAGGCGCAGTCCTGCCAAGCGGCACCACTCGAGCTTCGTCGGGCAGCGGGTGACGGGCAGATCTCCCCCGGCTTGCCGGAAGCCGGCGGGCACGGGAATCGCGAATGGACCGGGCTCGCAGTCCTGGTCTGGAGGGATCTGCATCCAGTCGGGCAGGGGCAGAAAAGCCTGCCATGCCCGCTGAGTCGTCTCGTGCTCGGCAATCAGAAAAGGTCTGATGAACGCACCCCTCCGCCACTCACTGTCCCATCGATCTTTCTCGTCACTCCGTGAGCCGACCACGAACTCGCGTCGCCCCGGCAGCAACACGAATCCCAGCCCAGTGGCTCGGTGGACGAATCTCGGCATCTTGCCCACGCACTCGGGCGCGGCCGCGTGCGACCACCCCGCTCGGACGAACAATGGAAGCCGAGCGGCCACCCAGTCCGCGGCCTGGCTGCGCTGCGCGTCGGTCGCCGCGAGCCATTCGAGGAGTTCGTCGAGAATGGCCGGCCGCGGCTCATGGACCGGCACGTGAAGGGCACCAGGGCGGCGCCCGTCGACGTCCGCTTCGGCGGCGAACTGACTCGCCTCGATGACCGGACACTGAGCAGCCGCTGGTTCAGGCGGACCCGCCGTCATCGGTCCGGCGCATGAAGACGCTACAAGCACCGACAGGAGCGCGCCGGCGACCGAGGACACGGGAAGCTCCGCCGGCGTGTACTCGCGGCGGGTCCGCGCCCGGCCCGGGCGGGGGCCCGGCCGCCGCCGCTCGCCGTCCGGAGGGCCGGGCGGAGGCGAGCGTAGCGAGCCGGAGCCCGGCCCTCCGGACGGCGCCTGCCTGTAATCCCTCATGTGTCTCTCCTCCGGTCCAGGACAGGTGTGAAGCGGCGGAGACGTCAGCCATGGACGTCATCAGAAAGCGGACAGATTTTCGTTACACACAACAGGTCAGCCGGACAGATACATCCAAGGAGGCGCGTCCCTTGTGCAGCGACCAGAGCCACGCGCCCTTGTCGCTGCATGCGGTGAACAGTGTAGCCAACCTGCGGGTTGCGGGGCCGGGCGCACCGTACGGAGGGTGAAGTCTCGAAGGTCGTCTCGGTTCGGCAGGCCGGAACGATCCGCCGGCTGCGTCAGCGGACGATCCACATCCTCACGACTCCGCCCCGGGTGCTTGTGAGCACGCGGCTGCTCTGCAGGGCGACGACGGAAAGCGGCTTGTCAGCGCCGAGACTCCACGTGCGGACATCCGATTGGTCGCGGTTGTTCACGAGCCGCATCTCGAATCCCGTCTCGGCGGTGTGGGCGATCGCGGTCACGTCGCCGTCGGGAAGGGCTGCGAGGTCCACGACCTGACCGGGAAACGGCATGCGCATGGAACAGACCGCGGACGGTCCGGACTCGCCGATGACCATCGTATGGCCGTGGTCGTTCGTCCCCGTGGCGAGCCACCATTGCCACGGACTCGATCCGCGCCGGAACGCGACGATCGAGTGCCATCCGAAGGCATGCAACTCCACCGGCGGGGAGACGCGGGACCCCCCAGGTGTCAGCGTAGTTGTCGCATCCCCGTCGAGGAGGGGTGCAGCGGAGGCCGAGCGTAGCGAGGCCTCCGCTGCACCCCTCCTCGACGCACGACCACCATACCCCGGGGCGGGATGCAGGAG
>JAJVHW010000081.1 GCA_022072415.1 Planctomycetota bacterium | reverse complement strand
GCCGTCGCCGCGTCGCTCCGCGCGTTCCGCGCCGGGCGCGACGCCGTCGCCGTCCGCGCGTCGCTCGACGCCCTCGCCGCCGCCGCGCGCACCGAAGCGAACCTCTTCCCCGCCGTCCTCGCCGCCGTGAAGTCGCTCGCGACCCTCGGCGAGATCTGCCGCACGCTGGAGGGCGCGTTCGGCCCGTGGCGTCCGGCGTCCGACTAGCCCGGATCCTTCACGAGGGTTCGCGCCTGGCCGTCGCCGCGCGGACGACCGCGGAATCGCCGTACGAGATCGACGTACGGAAGCGCCGTACGGTATCGACGTACGATGCAGGCAGTCGCGGAGCTGGATGCCGCTCTCGCGCGAATCCTCCTCAAAGATCCGGGCCAGCGCCTTGCGCCCGCGGACTCGGGGCGCGAGGATCCGCGGGCCGCGGGTCGCAGCGCGGCGGCGAGGATGGTCGATGAGGAGACGACGCAGAGGCGGCATGTGCGCGATCGCGGTGCTTGCATCGGTCGGCGCCCCGCCTGCGTTCGCGGGCGACGTCACGGCGGAGCTGGACCGGAAGGGCGTCATCCGCATCGCCGGAACCGCCGACGCGGACTCCGTCCGCATCCGGCCGGGCGGCGCGGCCGACGAGATCTCGATCTCGCCCGTCGGCGCGACGACCGTGAACGGCGGCTCGTCCGCCGTGATCCTCCGCGCGCAGCAGGGCGTCCGCATCGCCCTCGGCGATGGCGACGACGTCGTCGACTGGGACGCCGATGCGGACATCCGGGGCCCCTCGCGGATCGACATGGGACCGGGCGCGGCGGTCGTCACGATCGACGACGCGTCGTTCGGCGGCGGGCTCGACGTGCGACTGCCCCGCGGCGGCGGCAGCGTCGTGCTGACCGATTGCCTCTTCTCCGGGAACCTGCGGCTCCGCGCGACGGACGCCGTGTCGCCCGTCTCGTTCGACGTGTCCGGGACGCAGTTCCTCGCGGGTTTCGTGGTGGCCGAGGGCGCGGCCGACCGTACGAACCGTGTCCGGCTGACGAACCTCGACCTCGACGCCGGAGGCGTCACCTGGCGCGGCGGGAGCGTCGACGACGACGTCGAGTTCCGGAACGTGTTCGCGGGCGGACGTCTCGCCGCGTACCCGGGGCCCGGCGGCACGCACCGGCTGGCGATCTTCGCAGGCGACTTCGGCGAGGGAGCGCGGGTCGAGGGCGGCTCCGGGAACGACACGTTCCTTGCGGAGACGACCGGCTTCTACGGACGCGGACTCACCGTCGAGACCGGGCGCGCAGGCCTCGACGAGGTGAGCCTGCGGGAGTCTCGCGTCGAAGGGCCGTTCCGGATCGGCGGATCCCGCGGAGGCTCCTCGCGCGTCACCTGCACGGGCGTCGTTGCGACGGGACCGCGCGCGACGCTCTCCCTCGGCCGCGGCGACGACTTCCTGCACTTCGAGGCCTGCACGTTCGGCGGCGCGCTGGCGGTCGAGTCCGGCGCGGGGGACGACGAGCTCCGCGCGGACGGTTGCGGCTTCGGCGGCGCCGTGCGCATCGACGGCGGCACCGGGAGCGACCTCTTCTGCGACGGCTTCGACGCGCTCTGCACGTACGGAGCCGCGCGTTCGGTCGTGCGGGTGGAGCGCGACCGCCGGGCGTCCGCGGGCGACGACACGACGGGCTGCGGCGGCGGCACGCGCCGCGTCAGCCTGCCTCGGATCAGCCTCACGCAGTCGGGCGGAGACGCCGACGCGGCGTCGCTGCTTCCGTCCGGAAAGCGCGTCCTCGAGGAGGACGGCGAGGCGATGGTGTTCGCGTCGGCGGCGACGAACCTCGTCGCCGGCGACACGAACGGCGGGTCCGACATCTTCGTGGCGAGCATCGTGAACGACGTCCTGGTGGAGCGGGTCAGCCTCACGAGCGGCGGCGCGGAGCTCATGCTGGACTTCCGCGGCGATCCGCAGCAGTCCGCGAACCCCACGCTGAGCTCCCAGGCGAGGTTCATCGCGTTCGAGTCCACGGCGACGGACGCCGTCCCCGGCGACGCCAACGGCATGGGCGACGTGTTCCTGCGCGACCGCCTCTTCGGCACGACGACCGCGATGTCGGACCCGACGGTGCAGCCGTTCGGGGAGTTCGGCACGTTCACGTTCGCCGGCGCATCCGATCCTGCGATCTCGGGCGAGGGGCGCGACGTCGCATTCGTGTCGTACGCGGACTACCTGGACGAGGACCCCGACTACACGAGCTTCTTCGATCAGCAGATCTGGGTCGCCTACTACTCGTTCGACGGCACCGTCTTCCGCCGCCGGGCCACCGTGCGATCCGACGGGCAGACGGCCGACGTCGCGTTCGGCTTCAGCGGGCATCCGTCGCTCTCCTTCTTCGGCAGGGAGTGCGCGTTCCACTCGACGATCGTGCTCACGCCGAACGCGCCGCCGGCGACGCAGTACAAGGTCTATGTCCGCGACTTCGGGGTGCCGCGGACGACGGAGCTCGTCTCGGTCACGGCGGAAGGCACGACGTTCGAGGCGTTCAACCCGACGATCTCCGACGACGGGAACCTGGTGTCGTTCGAGACTGCCGCGGGGATCGATCCGGAGGACGCCGATGGCCAGGTCGACATCTACGTGAAGAACCGCACGACCGGCGCGATCACCTGGGCGAGCCGCGATCCGGAAGGCGGCTTCCCCGCGTTCGGCCCCGCGCCGTCGCAGTCCTTCCTCTCCGGCAGCGGACGGCACGTGGTCTTCTCCGCCGCCGGGAGTTCCGTGCGCCCCAACGAGGCGCAGTTCTTCCACCGGGACATCTACCTGTTCGACCTCTCGACCGGCATGACGATCGAGGTCGGCACCGGCGCGGCAGGCGAGTCCCGCGCCGACTCGCGCACGCCGTCGATCACGCCGAACGGCCGTTGGATCGGCTTCGAGTCGTCGGGGAACGACTTCGAGGAGGGTCGCATCGACGGCAACGGCTTCCAGGACGTGTGGGTGCAGGATCGCGGCGGCTTCGTCGTCCCGCCGCCGCCCGAGAAGCGGTGACTCTGAGGGTGTCGCGAAGTGAACCCCGAGCGTCGGCCCCCCCGCGGAGCCTGCCGGCAAGGCGCGCGGACGAAGGCGACTCTACGGAGCGAGTCGTCGAGGCCGCGCAACGCAGCCGGAAGGCTCCGCGGACGGGCCGCGAAGCGGGCGCGCGACGTGCATCGAACCGCAAGAGGTCTCCCGCAGGTTAGAACCTCGCACGTCGCGTGACCGGCACCGGGGTTCAGTTCGCGACACCCTCTCAGGGCTCGCGTTCCAGCACGTCGTAGCCCGCGTCCGTCCAGCCGAGGCGCGAGTAGGTCGTCTTCGCCCGGTCGTTCGTCTTCCAGACGTAGAGCCGGAGCTGCACGACCCCTGCGGCGCGGGCCTCGTCCACGATGCGGTCGTGGATCGACTTGAACACGCCGTATCCGCGGAACTGCGGGTCCACGTAGACGCTCCCGAACCACCACATCATCCCGTTCCGCCAGTCGCTCCACTCGTACGTGACGAGCGACTGCCCCACGAGCCGTCCCGCGGACTCGGCGACGACGTAGAAGCCCTTCGAGGCGTCCTCGAGGAGGGCGCGCACGCCCCGGAGCACGGTCTCGGGATCGAGCCGGTGGTCCTCGCTCTCCAGGGCGAGGGCCCCGTTGAACGCGGCGATCTGAGCCGCGTCCGCGGGGACGGCGCGGCGCACGCGGACGAGCGGGTTCGCGGTCAAGTCGTCACTCCTCCGGGACGCGCAGCACGCGGTACGGGCCGGACTCGAACGCCACCGGCCACGGCGGCGCGGCGGTGCCGCGGTCGGTCACGGCCCACGTCGCGCGGTGCTTCGCCGCGAGCGCGCGCCACGCGGCCGCGTCGCCGTCCTTGTAGCAGGCGACCGCGTCGCGGTAGTCGCGATACCAGTCCATCCCCCGCGCTCCGAGGTAGGACAGCGCCGCGCCGCCCTCCTTCCTCGTCACTGCGGCTCCGCGGGCTGCGTGCGCGCGGAACGGCGCCCACGTCTCGGGGGGGACGAGGAACGAGTCGCCGGGCGAGGTCTCCTTCGCGGCGAAGGCGCAGACGGCGAGGAACGCCGGGCGCTCCCCGGGCGCGGAGGGATCCGCGGCGCCGTCGCGGTGCGGCAGGTCGGCGGGCCACGGACGGCCCGACGAGATGCCGAGCCTCCGTTCGAGCATGCGCGCCGGGATCGTGGCGAGCGGACGAGCCTTCCCGCCGGCGATCCTCGACGTGACGAACGGCGACGCGGAAGCGACCAGCAGCGACGACGCGCAGAGGGCCGCAGCCGCGCGGCGATCCTGCGCCGCGAGGCGCGCCGCCGCGGCGACGACCCATGCGAGCGCAAGGATCGACGCGATCCGGTGAAACCGTCCGAGGAGGAGTTGAGACGTCCACTCCGCGGCGTGCGGGAGGATTCCCCCGACCGCGGCGATCACGACCGCGAACCACACGAGCGACGATGCGGTGCGCGACGCGGGCGCTCCCCCGCGGGACGCAGCGCGCCAGCCGAGCGCCGCCGCGACCGCCGCCAGCAGCGGAGCCTCCATCTTCGCGGCCACCTCGGTCGGGATCTCGCCGGCCATCGTCTGGAGGTGCCACGTCCACACCACGCGGTCCGCGACGCCCTCTCCGCGTTCGAGCCCTGCGAAGCGGACGAGATACGGCGCCGCTCCTGCGGCGAAGCCCGCGGCGGCGACGGCCATCGACGCAGGCCGCCGGAACTCCGCATGAAGGACGAGCGCGCCCGAGCCGACGAGGAGCGCGACGTGCGCCGCTGTGAGCGGATGCACGTTGGCCGCGACTCCGAGAGCGGCGAAGACGACGCCCGTCCGCCGGAGCGCGGGCGCGCGCGTGCCGTCCCCGAGGAGCAGGAGCGCCGCCCAGGGGAGTGCGGCGAGGACGACGTCGCGAGGAAGGGCCGTCCCCGCGCCGGGACCCCAGTCCGTCCGCACGGCGACCTCGGGGAGCACCGCCGACGCCAGCGCCGCGGCGAACCCGGCGGGTTCGGCGGCGCGCCCGCCCGTCCATGCGGCCGCGAGTCGCCAGATCCCGGCGAGGTGCACGACCGACCGGAGGAGCGAGAGCGCCGCGAGCGCCGCCGTCGGCTCCCCCGCGAGCCGCGTCGCCGCGGAGAGCAGCGCGGAGTACCAGGTCGAGAAGATGGGCGCCGTCGCGTCGAGCCAGCGGTCCCCCGCGAAGAGCGACGGATCCGCGTGCCGCATCGCGATCGGAACGAGGAGCGCCTCGTCCGACAGCCACGGGAGCACCGCGCCGCGCGACGCCGCGCAGGCCGGGAGGCCGGCCGCGCAGGCCACGACGGCGCAGACGATCCAGGTCGTCGCGAGACGCCGGGTCCGGTTCGGTGGGGTCGCTGGTGCGTGCAGGGTCGAACTCCGCGGGGCCGCTCCGCCCCGGCGGCGGGAGTCTATCGAACCGGCTCGGCCTTCCTCCTCGCCGACGGGCCGGGGCGGCCGATGGGGTGACCCTGCGCGCCGGGACCGGGTCGTGGCGGAAACGCCGCGGCGTCCGCCGCGCTCGCCGGAATTCGGCCCGGCGGTTGCGAACGCAGGGCGGAGGAACCATGCGCCACCCGCTCGCCGTCTTCGTGCTGACCGCCGTGACCGTCGCAGCGGGCGCCGCGCGGGCCGAGGACGACGCGACGCCGTCGCCCCCACCGCCCCCACCGCCCTTGCCGCCCTCGGCACCACCGGAGGCCCTCGTCGAACTCGGGCGGAGGCTCTTCCACGACCCCGCGGCGAGCCGCGACGGCAAGGAGTCGTGCAGTTCCTGCCACGACGCGAAGCACGGGTGGAGCGACCCGCGGCCGCGCTCGATCGCGTCGGACGGAACCGTGCTGCGGCACAGCCAGCCCGTCACCGACCTCTCCGCCGGCGACCGCGGCGCGGGATTCCACCGCGACGGTGAGTTCGCGACGGTGCGGGAACTGATCCTCCACCGCGTCGGAAGGACGCGGGACGCGCTGGTCGCCGCGGCGCGCCGCGAGTTCGCGCGGCCGGAGCTTCCCGACCGGCCCAAGGGGGCGCGACGCGACGACGCTGCGGCGGCGAGGGTGTCGGCATCCTATGGATCGTTCTCCCGCGACGAGCTCGACTTCCCCGTCCCCGTGGACCTGCGCGTGGGGAGCGACGAACGCTACGCACCCGGCTTCCATGCCGCCTTCGGGTCTCCGGACGTGACGAGCGACCGCATCGTGGATGCGCTCGAGGCGTTCACGCTGTCGCTCCGCACGGGTCGGAACCGCGTCGATCGGCACCTCGCGGGCGATCGGGACGCGCTGGGTGACGCGGAACTGCGCGGGCTCGAGGTGTTCCGCGGCGAGGGGCAGTGCGTCTCGTGCCACCCGCTCGACCTCGACGCCGACGGGCGCGCGGTGCTCACCGACGGCCGGTTCCACGCGTCCGGGGTCGCGGTGATCGGCGGCGGACTCGATCGCGGCCGAGCGGCGGCGACGCGGCTCTGGGGCGACCGCTTCCTGATGAAGACGCCGTCTCTCCGCGACGTGGCGAGCCGGCGGTCGTGGATGCACGACGGCTCGCTCGGAAGCCTGGAAGCCGTGGTCGAGTACTACGCGTCGGCATCGAAGATCGGCGGCGACTCCGATCCCGCGCTCGCCGGCGTCCGCATCCCGCGCGAGCGCAGCTCGGACCTCGTCGCGTTCCTCCGGGCGCTCTCCGCGCCCCAATCGGCGGGCGAGCTGCCCTCACGCGCGCCGCTGTCGAAGACGATCCGTCTGCTTCGCCCCGACGGCAAGCCCGCGGCCTTCCGCACGGTGCGGATCGAACCCGCGGGACAGCTCTTCGGGAGCGCGCTCCGGCACCGATCCGAGCAGGTCATCGCCGACATCGAAGGCCGCATCACGTTCCCGTTCCCGGACGCGAGTCACGTCCGGCTGTCTGCCCGGGGCGCGACGGTCGGTCGCGGCGCGCTCCTCCCCGACAACGCGCCGCAGATGGACCTGCTCGTGGCGCCGGACAGCCTGACGCTTCTCGTGCTGGAGGGACCGGACCTGCCGGAGCTCATGACGGCCGAAGTCGTGAGGGGACCGCACGTGAAGCAGGTCGACGACCTCGTCCGCGCCGCCCGGGCGGATCGCGGCCCGGCGCCGAGCGCCGCAAGCCCTGTCTCGGACGCGGATCCGCGTGGCGCGGGGCCGCACGAGGCGACGGTGATCGACGATCCGCGCGCGATGCTCGGACTCCCGGGACTGTGGCGGTTGCCCGTTCGGGAACCGTCGATGGCGGGCTGCGTCTTCGGGTGCGGCGAGCCTCCCATCGAAGTGCCGATCCGTCTCGTCGGCCGCACCGGCGCATGGCGCTCCGTCTACCAGGTCACGAAGCTCCCGGCGGAGGCCGCGGGCCCGCGGCTGATCGTGCTCCGCACCCGAACCGTGGACGGCCACGAGCGGTCGTTCGAGTTCGCCGCCGACCTCGGCCGCGGCGCGCCGGTCGTGTCGCGGCTCCACGCGGTCGGATCGCTGGCCGAGCGCGAGGGTCTCGCGACCATCACGGCTTCGGAGGTCGCCTCCGCTCGCTGACCGAGCCACCCGGTTTGTGCCTTCGCGCCGGGCCCGCCCGGGGGACAATCGCCCCCCCATGCAGCTCGACCACGTGAACATCGCCACGCCGGACGCCGACGGCGCGGCGAGGCTCCTCTCGGACCTCTTCGGGCTCCCGGTGGTGAAGCGCACCGAGGTGGCGGACCAGGGCGTGAAGGTCGTCAAGCTCGACTGCGGGAACGCCGTCGTGGAGCTGACCGAGCCCCTCGGGCCCGACACGCCGGTCGGGCGCTTCCTCGCGAAGAACCGGCCGGGGCTCCACCACCTGTGCTTCCGCACGCCGGACATCCGCGCGGACGTGGCGCGCCTCAAGGCGAAGGGCGTGCGCTTCGTGAACGAGGAGCCGACGATCGGCGCGGCCGGGCTCCCGATCGTGTTCCTGCACCCCGCCTCCACGGCCGGCGTGCTGATCGAGCTCGTCGAGACCCGCCCCGCGGCGGAGGGGTGCGCGCAGTGAGCGAGACTCCGGAAGCGCGCCTCCGGCGCATGCGCGCGCTGTCGCTCGAGGGCGGCGGCGCCGACGCGGTGAAGAAGCAGCACGAGAAGGGGAAGCTCACCGCACGCGAGCGGATCGAGCTCTTCGTGGACGAGGGCTCGTTCGTCGAGAACGGCGCGTTCGTCACCCACCGCTGCTCCGACTTCGGCATGGCGGAGAAGCGCGTGCTCGGCGACGGCGTGGTGACCGGCACCGGCAAGGTGGACGGCCGCACGGTCTTCGTCTTCAGCCAGGACTTCACGGTGTTCGGAGGCAGCCTCTCCGGCGCGTACGCGGAGAAGATCTGCCGCCTGATGGACCAGGCGCTGAAGGTCGGCGCGCCGGTGATCGGGCTCAACGACTCGGGCGGCGCGCGCATCCAGGAGGGCGTCGTCTCGCTGGGCGGCTATGCGGAGATCTTCCTCCGCAACACGCTCGCGTCCGGCGTGATCCCGCAGCTCTCGGCCGTGATGGGGCCCTGCGCCGGCGGCGCGGTCTACTCCCCCGCCATCACCGACTTCGTGGCGATGGTGGACCAGACGTCGTACATGTTCGTGACGGGGCCGAACGTGGTGAAGACCGTCACGCACGAGACCGTGACGAGCGAGGACCTCGGCGGCGCGCACGCGCACGCGGGGAAGTCCGGCGTCGCCCACTTCACGGCTCCGAACGACCAGGCGTGCCTCGCGCTCCTGCGGAGGCTCCTCTCCTACCTCCCCTCGAACAACACCGAGGACCCGCCCGTCGCGCCCTGCGACGACCCGGCCGACCGCGCCGACGCGTCGCTCGACGGGATCATCCCGCCGAACCCGGACCAGCCGTACGACATCCGCGACGTGATCCGCTCCGTCGCCGACCGCGGGTCGTTCCTCGAGGTGCACGAGGAGTTCGCGCAGAACATCGTGGTCGGGTTCGCGCGGCTCGGCGGGCGCGCGGTCGGGATCGTGGCGAACCAGCCGGCGGTGCTCGCGGGCGTGCTCGACATCAACGCGTCGGTGAAGGGCGCGCGGTTCGTGCGGTTCTGCGACGCGTTCAACGTGCCCCTCGTCACGTTCGAGGACGTCCCGGGCTTCCTCCCGGGGACCGACCAGGAGTGGAACGGGATCATCCGCCACGGCGCGAAGCTGCTCTACGCCTACTGCGAGGCGACGGTGCCGAAGCTCACCGTCATCACGCGGAAGGCGTACGGCGGCGCGTACGACGTGATGTCGAGCAAGCACATCCGCGGCGACCTCAATCTGGCATGGCCGACCGCGGAGATCGCGGTGATGGGCGCCAAGGGCGCGGTCGAGATCATCTTCAAGCGGGAGATCGCGGCGGCGAAGGACCCGAAGGCGGCGGAGGCGGCGCTCGTGGCGGAGTACCGCGAGAAGTTCGCGAACCCGTACAACGCCGCCGAGCACGGGTACGTGGACGACGTGATCCAGCCCTCGTCCACGCGCCTTCGCCTCTGCCGCGCGCTCGAGGTGCTGCGGACCAAGCGCGACCGCAACCCGCCGCGCAAGCACGGGAACATCCCGCTGTGAGCGCGCCGCGGAGGGTCTCGCGCGTCCTCATCGCGAACCGCGGGGAGATCGCGGTGCGCATCCTCCGCGCATGCCGCGCGGAGGGCGTGCAGACGGTCGCCGTCTACTCCGACCCGGACCGCCGGGAGCCCCACGTCCGCATGGCCGATCAGGCGGTCGCGCTCGGCGGGCGCACGGCGGCGGAGAGCTACCTGAGCATTCCGAAGATCCTCGACGCGTGCCGCGCGAGCGGCGCCGACGCGGTGCATCCCGGGTACGGGTTCCTCTCGCAGAACGCGGAGTTCGCCGACGCCTGCGAGCGTGCCGGGATCACGTTCATCGGGCCGTCCGGCGCGGCGATGCGCGTCATGGGCGGGAAGATCGTCGCGCGACGCGCGATGGCGACGGCCGGGGTGCCCGTCGTGCCCGGGACGCTCGATCCGTGCCGCGACGCGGGGCACGCGCGCGAGGTCGCCGACGGGATCGGCTACCCCGTCATGCTGAAGGCCGTCGCGGGCGGCGGCGGGAAGGGCATCCGCAAGGTCGAGCGGAGCGGGGACGTGGAGTCCGCGTACGAGCGCGCCGCGGCGGAGGCCGTGTCGTCCTTCGGGAACGGCGAGATCTACGTCGAGAAGTGCGTGCTCGAGCCGCGGCACATCGAGATCCAGGTGCTGCTCGACCACCACGGGAACGGCGTCCACCTGGGCGAGCGCGAGTGTTCGCTCCAGCGCCGGCACCAGAAGATCGTCGAGGAGGCGCCCTCGTCGTGGCTCCCGGAGGAGACCCGCCGCGAGATGGCGGCGGCGGCGCTCCGCGGCGCCGCGGCGGTCGGTTACGTGAACGCGGGGACGGTCGAGTTCCTCGTGGACCAGGAGGGTCGGTTCTACTTCCTCGAGATGAACACGAGGCTCCAGGTGGAGCACACGGTGACCGAGATGGTCTACGGCGTGGACATCGTGCGGGAGCAGCTCCGCGTGGCGGCGGGCGCGCCGATCTCGTGGCGGCAGGAGTCGCTCCGCCCCGTCGGCCACGCGATCGAGGTCCGCATCTGCGCCGAGGACCCCGAGCAGGGCTTCTTCCCGTCGGCCGGCGTGATCGAGCACCTGGAGCTCCCCGGCGGGCCGGGCGTCCGCCTCGACGCGGCGCTCTGGGAAGGGCAGGAGGTCACGCTCTTCTACGACTCGATGATCGGGAAGCTCGTGGTCTGGGGCTCCGACCGCGCGGAGGCGCTCGCGCGCGCCCGCGAGGCGCTGCGCGAGTTCGTGGTCGCCGGCATCCGCACCACGATCCCGTTCACGCTGCGGCTCCTCCGGCGTCCGGAGGTGGAGGCCGGGCGGTACGACACGTCGTACCTCGACCGGCACCTCGCGGAGATCGTCGGCCACGGGCCGGGGCGGCACCGGTTCGCGGCGGCGGTGGCGGCGGCGCTCGTCCACCGGGAGCGCGCGCGGAACGCGGTCCTCCGCGCCGACCGGGTGAGCGACGGACCGTCGGCCGGCGGCCTTCCTCCCTGGGTCGCGGCGGGACGCGCGCGGCTGCTCGGAGACCGCTCATGAAGTACTTCGTGGAGCTGGACGGCGAGAAGACGGTCGTCGAGATCCTCGAACGCGACGGGCGCATCTTCGCCGTCCGCGACGGCGAGCCCGTCCCGGTGGAGCTCGTCGCGATCCGCGACAGCGGGTCGTGGTCGCTGCTGATCGGCACCCAGTCGGTGCCCGTCGTCGCGTCCGGGCCGAACGACGAGCTCACGCTCACCCTCGGCGCCGAGACGTGGCGCGCGTCGGTCGCCGACGAGCGCGACACCCTCCTCGCGGAGGCGCTCGGCGAGCGCGGCGGCCGGAAGGGCGGCGGCGTCCTCCGGTCGGTGATGCCGGGGATCGTCCGCGAGGTGCGCGTGGCGAAGGGCGACGCCGTCGCGAAGGGCCAGCCGCTGCTCATCCTCGAGGCGATGAAGATGCAGAACGAGGTCCGCGCCGACGCCGACGGCACGGTCACGGAGCTTCACGTCACCGCCGGCACCGCCGTCGCGAAGGGCGCGCCGCTGGTGACGATCGGCTGAGAGGGTGTCGCGCCACGCCGCGAGCGGGATGTTCGGGTGCCCGGATCCTCCGCGTTCACCCGGATCATTCGCGAGGGTTCGCGCGAGAACGGCATTCAACTCGCGGACTGCCTGCCAACTCGCGGACTGCCTGCCAACTCGCGGATTGCCTGCACTGTACGTCGAGACTGTACGTCGATTCCGCCGACGGTCGCCCGGCGACGGACTGTCCTGGCAGGGATCCGCGGGATGCGATGCAAGGAGGAGACCGCAGAGCGACTTCGGCACGTCGTTCAAGGGCTCCGACGCAGCAGCGCGCCCGCGGGCTCGGCCATGCGTGAAGCCTCGTGAATGCTCCGGGTTCAGTCCCCGGGGTGATCCACGTCGATCTCGGCGCGCGGGGCGGCAGGGTCCAGCTTGATCCGGCGGGGGCGGGTTCCCGTGCGCTTCGCCGGGTTGCCGGGCTCCGTCACGTCGAAGTCCACGCAGTACGCGCCCGGCGGGAGTCCGGGGATCACGTGCTCGACGACGTCCTTCGCCTGGCGGAGGAGTCCGGGAGTGCCCGGCTTCACGAACCACGTGGCTCGGTCGCTCACGTCCTCCCACACGCTGAACGTGCCGGAGAACGGCGCGGGCACGTCTCCCCGCGTCGCCGAGCCGGCGACCTTCCGGCCGGGAGCGGAGAATCGGATCGAGCACGGTCCGGTCGTTCCGGAGATGCGCGACGTGCCGTCCCACGCCGCGTGCGCGAGGCCGCGGTCGGGGTGCCAGAGCGTGACGGTGTCGCACGGCGGGAGCAGCACCACGGACCAGCCGTTCTCTCCGCCGAGCACCACGGGCACGCCGCGCTCCGTCGCGGCGGCGCGGGAGGCCTCCGCACAGGTGACCAGGTCGTGCCGCCCGGGCAGCAGGAGCGTCCCCGGCGGGATCGGGGATCCGTCGAGGAGCGGAATCTCCCGCACGGGCAGCGGCGAAGGCGGACCGGAGAGATCGAGCGACTCCCGGCCCGGCCCGAGCACGGCGAAGTGCACGAATCCGCCGGACCGCATGAAGACCGCGGTCGGCACGGGGGGAACGTCGCGGAGAAGGCCGGCGGCACCGGTCTGCGGCAGGAAGCGCGGCGGCACGTTCACTCCGAGCGAGAGCTCCGCGCCGGCCCGAAGCCCAGTCGGCATCGCGCGCAGCGCAAGGCGGTCCGGAAGGGCCAGGATGCACGTGTCGCCGGAGTCGGCCGGAAGCGTCACGGAGACCCGCCGGTAGCGCGTCAGGCGGATGACGGTCTCTCCCGCGCCGCGGGCGACGGCGGTCGGCGGATCCGCCACCTGGCCGAACGGCTCCAGACTCGCGGTGACCTCGAGGCCCTGCGGCACACGGACCTCCACGGTTCCGTCGGGCGCGGTGTGCATGCGGCGGACGATCCAGATCGGCCGCGTGAAGTCGGCCGTCGCCTCGACGGGGATGAACTTCCCCGGCAGCCGGAACGTCACGTCCACCTGCGTCGGCTTCTCGGGCACGGCCCCGTCCACGACCACCCGGAACCGGTGCCGCCCGGCGGACGGAGGCAGCCGGATCTCCCCGCGGAACGGGATCGCGTCGATCCGCGCCTTCGCGACGCCGTGGTCCTCGTGGCAGACGTAGATGTCGTCTCCGACCTCGGGCGCGCGGTCCACCGCCGGATCCCCGCCGGAGCGCCACGCCCAGCGGATCTTCGACGTGGACGGCTCGACGATCCCGATCGAGTCGGGAGCAACCGCGACGCCGGCCGCGTCGAGCACCCGGAACTCCAGGCCGGCGCTCTTCCACGCCGACGCGGGATCGGAGCCGGACTGTCCCGGCGGTCCGCCGCCGGGGCCGCACGCGCCGACCCCAGCCGCAGCCGACAGGATCGCCGCGACCGACACGACCGCCGCGACGAACCGGGCGCGCAGGTCCGAGTGATGTCTCCCGCAAGTCATGGCATCCCCCTCCGTCTTCGTCACCTCGCGTCGATCACGTAGTTCCGCACCGTGCCGCCGCGCGTCCGGTCCTGAACATGTACCGCGGACGCACCGTCGAACTGGAGCGGGACCTCGAGGTCTCCCGAGCCCGCATTCGCGTCGATCGACAGCGTGACCTCGCGGCCATCGGCCGAAGCGAAGGCTCGCACTCCGGACGGCAGGGTGCCAACGGTCAGTCTCCCGCCGGCGGGAGCCGAGAGGCGCACCTCCCCCGTCTGCCCCGCCGACCGGCGGATCAGCGTGAACCGGCCGCCCACGCATCGCGACTCCGCGGGTACGCATTCGACGGCGACCACCGCCGGAGGAAAGGGCACGGACGCGAGCGCCACCGTGGTCGTGCCCGCCTTGAGCGGCGTGATCTCCGCCTCGACGGTCGCGTAGGCGTGGTCCGGCGATCTCACGACGACGGCGGAGGCCACGGTCGGGTCCGCGACGACTGCGGTCCCCGGACTCCGGACGCGCGTCGGACGCTCCCAGTCCGCCTTGCAGACGGCCCTGGCGCCGAGCGGCACCACGACCGGCGGGATCGGCTGCGCCGATCGCGTGAGGGAGCGGATCCGGTACTCGAAGGTGGACGCACCTGACGCGAGCTTCAGCCTGGCGTCGCCGGTCCGTTCCGTGAGGCGGATCTCGAAGGGCGGCGACTCCGTCTCGCCGGCCGCGACGGTGACGGAGCGCGGCAGCGGCCCGAGCACGCCGGACGGATCGTCGGCGCGGATCTCCACCTCGGTGGCCCGGGTCGCCTCGTCGCGGAACGTCCCCCGGCCGACGCGGAAGTTCCCGAGCGGATGCCCCGGGAACCCGTCGGCGCCGCGCGCGTCCGCGGAGTCGAGTCCCGCTCCGCAGTCGGCGGGCCGGAGCTTCGCCACGTAGATCATCGGTTCGGACTGGTCGGAGAGCGACGCGCCGAGGATGTCCACCACGGCGACCCGCCCCGTCGGCGCGCCGGACCCGTCGAGGAGCGTGATCCTGACCTGCGCCTGGCCCGCGCGGACCGGCGCGTAGTCTACGGTGTCGAGCGTCGCGCCCGCGCGGAGCCGCGCGCGCGGCGTCCGCACGCTGCCCGCCTCCGCAGGCACGACCTCGACCGCGAACTCGAGCGCCGCGGCGTGCGGCTTGTTCAACCGGAGCGCGATCGACCACGGGACGATCCCCCGCTCGGTCATGAGCCCCCGCCCGGCGGTCCTCACATGCGCGCCGAAGCGCAGTTCGGTTCCCGGAACCTCGACGAGCGGCGCGCCCCCGAGGAGCGCGGAGAACTCCTCGAGCGTGCCGACGCTCCCGTCTGCGCGGACGGTGAACGGCGTGCCGGCCGACGCGCGCTCTCCCGGTCCGCGCGCCGGCGCTCCGGGCGCGGACGCGGCGTCCGGTGGCGCGGGGGGCGCAGGGAGCGCCTCCCCGACGCCCGGCCGCAGCGTCGCATCCGGTGCGGCGGGTTCCGCGCGAGGCAGACGGCTCGCCCGCGGTCGTCCCGATGTGCCCGTCGCCGGCTGCGAGGTCGACGACGCGTCGGTGCGTGCGTCGCCGGTCGCCGTCTCGTCTCCGGGATCGCCGCCGCGGCCGTCTCCCGGACCGGACGCGTTCCACGTGGCGGCGACGCCGAGCGCAAGCCCCGCGATCAGGATCAGCGCGAGCGCGGCTCGTTGTCCACCGGTCATGAGGACCTCCCCGGCTCGGGCGCCGGACCTGCGTCTCGTTCTGGCCTGGATCATTCACGAGGGTTCGCGCGAGAACGGCATCCAGCGCTGCGACTGCCTGCACCGTACGTCGATGTCGTGCGTCGATGTCGTGCGGCGATGTCGTGCGGCGATGTCGTACGGCGATCCACTGTCGTCCAAGCGGCGACGGTCTGTCCTGGCCGAGATCCGCGGGATGCGATGCAAGGAGGAGACCGCAGAGCGACTTCGGCAAGTCGGTCAAGGGCTCCGATGAAGCAGCGCGCCCGCGGGCTCGGCCAGACGCGAGGCCTCGTGAACGATCCAGGCTAGCGTCGTCCACGCCCGCCGAATCGCGCCGACTCGCGCCACTCCCGCGGCGCATCACGGTCGAGGCCGGGGAACCGGACGACCGGCCCCCCGGCACGTCGGCACGGTGTCGCGTCGGGACACCCGCGCAGGGCTACGGCGTCCCGCCGGGACCGACCGGATCCGGCTCCGGGACACCCGACCCGGCCGGCTGCTCGGGCTCCTCGGGCCGCTCGGGTTCCTGGGGCTGCTCGGGCGCGTTCGGATCCTCGGGCTCCTGCGGCTCGTCGCCACCGGAGCCGGCGCCCTCCGGCACCTCGGTGCCGCCGGGGGTCGTGCTGCCGCTCCCCGAGCCGCCCGGAGGCGCGCCTCCGCCGGTCGTGTCGCCGCCGCTCCCCTCGCCGGGGGGAGTGCCGCCCCCGCCGCCGTCTCCACCGCCGCCTCCGGTGCCGGTGGAGTCCCCGAGTACGTAGGACGTGTAGAGGACGTTCACCGTGTCCTGCTCGTAGAGATCCACGCGGGTCGGAACCCCCACCGCGAGCGAGCAGGCGGTCAGCTTCGACTCCTCCCAGGACGCCGCGCTCCACGTCGCCGTGCGTCCGGCCTTGGCGTCGTTCACGACGGCCGAGTTCGTGGCGGTGCCCACGACGTTCGCGCCGGCGGTCCACGCGTACTCGTTGGTCTCCGACGTCGTCGCGTTGACGGTCAGCGACTCCGTGCTCGAGGCCCCGTTCCGGCTCGATGCGCCCGTGCCGGTGGTCTTCCGGTCGCTCTGCGTCGTGTTCGTCCCGCTGTAGGACACGGTCGCGCTCCCCGAGGTCGTCGTCGACCCCGACTGCGTGACGCTCGTGGACGCGAGGACGCGCATCGTGTGCAGCCCGCCCTTCAGGTCGCGGGCGTCGCTCCTCGCGAAGAGGCCGTTCGTCCCGTTGCCGAGGAGCGAGTACGCCGTGGACATGTCGATCATGTTCGCGGCGTAGATCGTGCACGGCTCTCCGGGCCGCTCGTTCTGCGGCACCGTGACCGTCACGGCCGTCGCGCCCCACGCCGAGCCCTTCACCACGGCCGTGGAGGCCGGATCGCTCGACACGGCGTTCCCGCTCCCCTGGATGCAGGCGCCGAGCACGACGTACTTCACCACGTTGACGCTGCACCACGCGGCGATGGTCCAGAAGCTGTCGTCGTAGGCCCAGAGTTCGGGTTCCGTCTGGTCCTCCGCGTCCTCGGGCTCCCGCGTGGGATCCGTCGGGGTCTCGCCCGACGTGCGGAAGCTCTCCGTCCGCCTCGAGTCGCCGGACTCGACCGGCGTTCCGGGCTGGTTCGGCTTCTCCTTCGCCTCGGCGGCCCCCGCCGAGGCGAGCAGAGCCCCGGCCGCGACCAGCAGCGGCAGCGCGGCGCGGCGAACGCCCCGCGCGAGATCGTGGTTCCGTCGGTTCCTCATGGTCTCTCCTCGCCTCCCCGGCCGCTCCCGCGCGGCGGATCCGCCCCGTCGGCCCCGGCCGGCGCCTGCGGCGCCGGACATGCCGGAGTCGTGTGCGTTGGTCCGGCGCCCGGGGCGGGACGCCGGAGATGTTCCGATGACCGGTTCGCGCGAAGCGATCGGCGACGCGAACGGCCGCGCGGCGCGCCGCGCGGCTCAGCGCGACAGGTGCACGCCGCCGGTGGCACGCGCGATCTCCTCCATGAAGCCCTTCCAGCGCGCCCCCGTGTTCGCGGCGCCGAGCTCGACGGCGTGGATCCGGGCGAGCCGCCACCGGTTCGCGTCGCGGATCGCGTCGAGGATCCCCGTGCGCGACGTGCTCCGCCCCGCGCTGGGTGCGCCGTCGGTGAGCAGCACGACGGTGTCCGCGTCGTCGTCCGCGAGGGCGAGCATCAGGGCGTCGTGGATGTTCGTGCGGCCGTCGAACGCGACCTTCCCGAGGTACTTCACGGCCGCGGACCGCCCGCCCTCGGTCGCCTCGAAGAGGCGCGGCTTCATGGGCATCGGCTCGGTGCCGAACGGGATCAGGTTGATCCAGCTCGGCTTCGGGAGACCCTGGAGGACCTTCCCGAACGCGGCGAGCAGCGCCGCCCGCTTGGTCGTCTCCGCGCCGAACCGCACGGCGTCGTTCATGGACGAGCTCGCGTCGAGGACGAAGCACACGTGCTCACTGTCGATCGGCAGGTCGAGGATGCCGCCGCTCGTGGACCCCGCCGCCCCGTGCTGCGCGCGGACCGGTCGCCTCGGCGGCGGACGGAATCCCGCCAGCGCTTCCGCCTGCCACTTCTTCCAGCGGTCGGGCTCGGGCCCGAAGTCGATCCCGGTGAGCCCCCAGAGCGCCTCGCCGAGTGCGAGCTTCACCCGCCGGCGGTCCTCGCGCGCGAGGGCCTCGACGAGCGCCTTCGCGGCGGCCCGGGCGGGCTCGTCGCCGATCCCGTGCTCCGCCATGGCCTCCGCGGACGCGACGCGGAGCGACCACGACTCGTCGCGGAGGCACCTCTCGACGCGCGGGAGCCCATCGGCTGACGGATACCTCCCGAGGACGCGCACCGCCGCGACGCGGGGCTCCGCCGCCCCGTCGCCCAGCGCCACCGCCGACGCCGTGCCGACGGACTCCGCGCCGAGCACCGCCGCGATCGCCTCGACCGCCTCCGCGCGGACGACCGCCTCCTTCGACGTGAGCATCTCGTGCAGGAGCGGCGCCGACGCGCGGTCGCCGACGGACGCCATCGCCCGCGCTGCCGCGATCCGCACGGGTCCCGCCCGGTCCGCGATCAGCGCGCGGACCGCGTCGGCCGTCTTCCCGC
>JAJVHW010000138.1 GCA_022072415.1 Planctomycetota bacterium | reverse complement strand
CCACGGGGTTCGGCGGGTCCACCGTCGGACTCGGCCGCCTGCTCGCCCGCGCGGACCGGACGCTCTGGGAGCCGGTGGTCGTGCTCTCGCACGAGACGCAGCGCGCGTGGCTCGCGCGCCAGGGGCTCGGCTGGGCCGAGACGCACGTCGTTCCCCGCGGCCCCGAGCGACCCGCTCCGCCGGAGGGGGCCCTCCGCCGCGCCGCATGGGCGGTCGCGTCGCGGCTCCGCGCCGTGCGCGAGGCCGCGGTCGAGGACCGCCGCTACGCCGAGTCGCTCCGGCGGATCACCGCGGGGCGCTCCTTCGGCGCCGTGTTCTGCAACAACAGCGTGTCGGTGAACCGCGCGGCGATCCGCCACGCCGCGGAACTCGGCGTTCCGGTCGTCGTGAAGCAGCGCGGGTTCGAGTGGCGTTCGCGACGCGTGGCGGCGCTCGCCCGCTCGGTGGACCTGTTCCTGCCCGACAGCCGGTCCGTGTCCGCCGGACTGATCGAGATGGGCGTCGAGCCGGCGCGCGTCCGGCCCACCTGGTGCGCGGTGGACGTGGACCGGCTTCCGTCGGAGGAGGCCGTCCGGCGCGCGCGCGCGTCGCTCGGTCTCGGCGGAGCGCGCGCGGTCGGCATCGCCGGATGCCTCCTCGAGTGGAAGGGCCAGCACGTGTTCCTCGAAGCGTTCGCTCGCATCGCGCGCGATCGTGACGTCCGGGGCTTCGTGATCGGCGGCACCCCGACGGGGGAGCCGACCGCATGGTCGTCGCGCCTCGAAGCCCTCGCGCGGGAGCTCGGGGTCGCCGGCCGCGTGTCCTTCCTCGGACATCGCGAAGACGTGGCGGCGCTCCTCGGCGCCATGGACGTCGCGGTGCACGCATCGGTCGCGCCGGAGCCGTTCGGCACCGTCGTCGCGGAGGCCATGGCCCTCGGAAGGCCGGTGGTCGCCGCAGACCAGGGCGGGCCGGCCGAGTACGTGCGCGACGGCGAGACGGGGCTGCTCCACCGCGCGGGCGACGCCGCCGACCTCGCGCGGGCGATCGCGGCCCACCTCGACGACGACGACGCGGCGCGCGCGATGGCGGAGGCCGGGCGGCGCCTCGCGGTCGAGCGGTTCGCGTCCGACCGGCACGCCGCGGACACGTTCGAGCTCCTCGCGCGTGTCGCACGCTGACGCGCCTTCCGCGACCTCCGTTTCTTCGCTTCCCCGGGCGCCGGGTGCAGCCTTCCTCGACGTGCGCGAGCCGCACCGAACCGTGACCGAACGACCCGTCCGCGTCCTCTTCGTCGAACAGAGCCCGGGGCTCGGAGGGTCCACCGTCGCCCTCGGACGCCTCCTCCGCCACCTGCCGCCGCGGTACGCGCCGGTGGTCTCCGTGCAGCACGACATCCAGGAGACCCACCTCCGCTCCCTCGGGATCGAGGGGCTCGACGTCGTCCGCGCGCCGGTGATCGGCGCGTTCCCGACGGAATCTCCGGAGCGCCGTCCGCTCCTCCTCCGCGCGCTCGGGGCGTTCGCGGCCCTCCGGTACCAGCGCGCGCGCCACGGGCCGGCCGCGGCCGCGCTCCGCGAGGTGATCCGCGGACGCGAAATCGGACTCGTCCACCTGAACAACACGCTCTCGTCGAACCTCGGCGGATGGTGGGCGGCGCGGCGCGAAGGCGTGCCGTGCGTCGTGAAGCAGCGCGGCTACGAGTGGAAGTCGCTCTCGCTGCGGTTCGCGGCGCGGAGCGTGCGGGCGTTCATGGCCGACTCGGAGCACGTGGCGGCGGACCTCGTCGCGTCGGGCATCCCGCGCCGGAAGATCGTGGTCACGTACGCGCCGATCGACGTGGAGGACATCGACGCGCGTTCCGGCCCGGACGCGCGGGCCGCCGCGCGGCGCGAGTTCGGCATCCCCGGCGGCGCGCCGGCGTTCGGCATCCTCGGCTGCCTCCAGCGATGGAAGGGCCAGTCGGTGTTCCTCGACGCCGCGGCGGCCGTGATGCGCGAGGTCCCGGACGCCGTCGCGCTCGTGATCGGCGGGGGCGACGAGCACTTCGAACCCGGCTACGG
Organism: Planctomycetota bacterium; assembly: GCA_022072415.1. Classification (GTDB taxonomy): domain Bacteria; phylum Planctomycetota; class JAJSAM01; order JAJSAM01; family JAJVHW01; genus JAJVHW01. Next base: position 16,772 of record JAJVHW010000138.1, on the reverse strand, counting down.
CGCCGAGCTCCGCGCGCAGGCCGAGCGGCTCGGCATCGCGGACCGCGTGCGTTTCACGGGTCACCGGAGCGACGTCCCTCGCGTGCTCTCCGCCCTCGACGCGTGCGTCCACGCGTCCCTCGAGGCCGAGCCGTTCGGGATGGTGGTCGGGGAGGCGATGGCCGCGCGGCTCCCCGTGGTCGCGAGTTCCGCGGGCGGGCCCGCGGAGCAGGTCGTCGAGGGGGAGACGGGCTTCCTCGTGGCGCCGCAGGACGCGGACGCGATCGCCGCGCGCCTCGTGCGGCTCCTCCGCGACCCGGCGCTCCGCGCGGCGATGGGCGGACGCGGGCGCGAACGGGTGGCGGAGCGGTTCTCCGCGGCGGCGCACGCGCGGGCCACGGCGGCGGTCTACGACGATGTCCTCTCGCGGCGCTGACGGCGTTCCGTTCGTCTGCGCGGACAGCTCGTTCGGGTTCGGCGGATCTGTCGTCGCGCTGGGCCGCCTGCTCCGCGCGCTTCCGGAAGGGAAGTGGGCCGCGCACGTGATCGTGCGCCACGCGGACCAGGAGCGCCACCTCCGCGACGTCGAGGCGCCGCTCGCGAGCGTGCGCACGGTTCCGATGCCCGATCCCTCGCCGCCGCGCGGTCCGGCGCTTCTCCGCACGATCGCAGGAGCCATCCGCCACGTCCGCCGCCACCATCCCGCGTGGAGCGCCGTGAAGACCGTCGCGCGCGAGACGGGGGCACGGTTCGTCCATGCGAACAACGGGATCGCCGCGAGCTACGGCGCGGTCGCGGCCGCCGTGCGGCTGCGGCTTCCGTGCGTCGTCTCGCAGCGCGGCTACGAGTGGCACTCCGCCGACACGCGCTGGTTCGCGCGGCGCGTCTCGATGTTCCTCGCGGACTCGCGTCACGTGGCCGACGACGTCGCGCGCCTCGGCGTCCCCGAGGACCGGATCCGCGTGACGTGGGCGCCGGTGGACGTCGCCGGCTTCCGGCCGCCCTCGCCCGTCGAGCGCGCCGCCGTCCGGGCGGAGCTCGGACTCCTCCCCGGCACGTTTGCGGTGGCGATGACGGGAACGCTCCTGCGCTGGAAGGGTCAGGACGTGTTCCTCGACGCGGCGGCCGCCGTCGCGCGAAGCGTCCCGGACGCGCGGTTCCTCCTGATCGGAGGCGACGCGCCCGATGCAGCCCCCGGGTTCGCCGCCGCGCTCCGCGCGCAGGCCGCGGCGCTCGGGATCGCGGAGCGCACGTCGTTCCTCGGCCGCCGCGACGACGTGGCGCGCCTCCTCCGCGGAGCGGACGCGGCCGTCCACTGCTCGCGCTCGGCGGAGCCGTTCGGTCTGGTGGTGGGGGAGGCGATGGCGACCGGGCTCCCGGTCGTCGCGTCGTCGCTCGGAGGCCCGTCGGAGCAGATCCGCGACGGCGCGACGGGGCTGCTCTCGCCCCCCGGCGACGCCGACGCCCTCGCGCGGGCGATCCTCCGTCTCGCCGACGACGCGGATCTCCGCGCGCGGCTCGGCGCGGCGGCGCGGGCGGACGTCGCGGCGCGGTTCTCGAGCGAGGCCTACGCGGAGCGCGTGGACCGCGCGTTCGGCGACGCGCCTTTCTCAACCTGAGAGAGCCCCCCGGCCGATGAGGAAGGGCCGCATCATGCCCACCGCAGGCCGCCTCCTCGTCGAGCACATCGGATATCCGCTCCTGTTCCGCAGGACGTGGCCGCGGCTGCGCGCGTCGATCGCGGAGATCGAGGCCGCCGAGCGGGACGACCCGGGCGCGGTCGCGGCGCGGTGGGAACGGCGCGCCGTCGAGTCGGCCCGCGCCGCCGCCGCCGGATCGCCGTGGTTCCGCGCGCGGCTCGGACCGCCGGAGGAGATCCGTACGATCGACGACTTCCGGAAGCTCCCCGTCACGCGGAAGCAGGACCTCTCGGCGCACGCCGAGCGCATGCTCCGGAGCGACGCGGACCTCCGGTCACTCCAGCGCGGCGCCACCGGCGGATCGACGGGCGAGCCCACTCCGTACTGGCACGACGAGGCGTGGTGGGTGCGCGCGTCCGCCGTGGCGATGCGGGGCGACCAGTGGACGGGATGGTCCCTCGGCGACCGCACCGCGACGCTCTGGGGCACGCCGCTCGCCGAATCGGTCCGCGCGCGTCTGGTCCGGACCCTCGGGGAGCGCGCGCGCGGCCAGCTCTTCCTCGCGGGCTTCGACCTGACCCGCGCCCGCGTGGACGAGCATCTCGGCCGGCTCCTCTCGTGGCGCCCGGTCGTGGTCACCGGATACGCGTCGATCCTCTCGGCGTACGTGGACCGGATGGAGGAGCGCGGGGTGACGCTCCCCGGCGTCCGCGCCGTCGTGTCCGCCGCCGAGCCGCTCCCGCCGGAGCTCCGCGCGCGGATCGAACGCGCGTTCGGCGCCCCGGTCTTCGACCGCTACGGATGCCGCGAACTCGGGATGATCGCGCAGGAGTCGTCCTGCCACGCCGGGCTGCACGTCGCGTGCGAGCACGTCCACGTCGAGATCGAGAAGGACGGGCGCCCCGCGCGCCCCGGCGAGACGGGCCGCGTGCTCGTGACGCTCCTAGGCGAGCCGGCGTTCCCGTTCGTCCGCTACGAGGTGGGGGACGCGGCCGTCGCGGCGGACGCGGCCCCCTGCCTCTGCGGCATCCCGAACCCGCGCATCGCCCGCGTGGACGGCCGTCTGCTCGACATCGTCCGCCGCCGCGACGGAAGCGGACTCACCGGCGTCTTCTTCCCGCACCTGATGAAGGAGTTCGCGTGGGTGCGGCTCTTCCAGGTGGCGCAGTCCGCGGACGGATCGGTGGACGTGCGCGTCGTGCCTCGCGACGGGGGAGGCGACGGCGACGCGCGCGAGGCGCTCGCCGCGGAGATCCGCCGCGCGCTCGGACCGGGCATCGACGTCGCGGTCCGTCTCGTCGCCGACCTCGAACGCACGCCGTCCGGGAAGGTCCGCGTGACGCGGAGCGACTTCCACCCGCAGTCCCCGCGCGGCCCTGCCGCGCGCAAGGAGGCCCTGAGATGATCCGCCGCCAGCGCGTGGGCGTGGGCCGCACGGGGAGTTTCACGTATCCCCGCACCCGGCCGTTCGATCCCGGCGAGGCGTATCCCGAGCTCGCGGGCATCGCCGCTCCGGGCGCCGAGCCGAACGCCGTCTACGCGGCGGTCCGGGACTCGTTCCGGCACCTCGGGCTCGACGAGGAGCGCGCGGGCACGGCCCGGTGGAACCCCCTCGGCGAGATCGTCAAGCCGGGCTTCCGCGTGCTGCTGAAGCCGAACCTCGTGCGCCACGAGAACCACGGCCCCGGCGGCACGGACTGCCTCATCACGCACGGATCGGTGCTCCGGCCCGTCCTCGACTACGTGATCCGCGCCCTCGAGGGGCGCGGCGAGATCTGGATCGGGGACGCGCCGATCCAGACCGGAGACTTCGAGGGAGCGCTCCGCGCGTCCGGGATCGGCGAGGTGATCGACGACGCCCGCGCGCGCGTGCCGGCCTCGGTCGCGATCCACGTCGCGGACCTCCGCCGCACCACCGCGGTCGAGGACGACGCGACGGGCCTCGCCGGAGTGCGCCGCACGCAGGCGAGCGATCCGAACGGACTCGTGGCCGTGGACCTCGGCGCGCGGAGCAAGCTCACGCCCCTCGACGCGGGCTCGGAGCGCTACCGCGTGACGGGCTACGACGCCGAGGAGACGCCGAGCCATCACGGCGACGGGCGCCACGAGTACCTGATGTCCCGCACCGCGCTGACCGCCGACGCGATCATCAACCTCCCGAAGCTGAAGACGCACCGGAAGGCCGGGATGACGTGCGCGCTGAAGAACCTGGTCGGCCTGAACGGCGACAAGGCGTGGCTCCCGCACCACCGCGCGGGCTCCGTCGCCGAGGGCGGCGACGAGTACGCGCATCCGTCGTCGCGGAAGGCCGTCATCTCGAAGCTCGACGCGGAGGTGGACGCCGCCGCGCCCGGCGTGAAGCGCACCGCGCTCCTCGCGGTGCGGAAGGCGATCCGCGTGACGAACCGGATCGTCCCGTTCCCCGATCCCTTCCGCGAGGGGAGCTGGTACGGGAACGACACGATCTGGCGCATGGTGCTCGACCTGAACCGCGCCGCGCTCTACGCGCGCGACGCGGGGCACTTCGTGCGGGAGCGCCGGCCCTGGCTGAACGTGGTGGACGCCGTGCTCTGCGGGCAGAACGAGGGGCCGATCCGCCCGGACCCGGCGCACGCGGGCGTCGTCCTCGCCGGCGTGGACTCCGCGATGGTGGACCTCGCGTGCGCGAAGCTCGCGGGCTTCCTCCCCGACCGCATCCCGACCGTCGCGCACGCCTTCGACCCGGACGAGTGGCCGATCACGGACCACCGCCCCGAGGACCTCGAGACCGTCCCGGAGCTTCCCGTCGTGCCGCTCGTGCCGAGCATGGGATGGCGCGGATGGATCGAGGCCGCGCCGGGCGCGCCCGCGGCGGGGGACGACCCCGTGCCCGCCGACCAGCCCGACCTGTGCTGAGGCGTCAGACGATCCGGAGCCGCACGGCGAGGTCGCTCGTGAGGACGCCCGCGGAGTCCCACCGGCGCTTCGCCTCGCGGAACGCCGGGATGCCGGGATAGCAGCGCGCGACGAACTCCGGCCGCGCGGTGAGGTCCTTCGCGAAGTAGCAGCGCCCGCCGGCGTCGGCGACCGCCTCGTCCATCTCCGCGCAGAGCCGCCAGAGACCCTCCCGGTTCGCCGCCGTGACCGGGAAGTCGAGCGCGAGCGAGTACCCGTCGAGGGCGTGCGCGAGGAGCGAGGGGCAGTCCCTGTGCTTCTTCAGCACGCCGAGCCACGGGACGATCCCGGCCGCGCGGCACCGCGCGAGATTCGAGAGGAGGAGTTCCGCCGCGCGCGCCTTCGGGACGAACACCTGGTGCTGGATGAAGCCGCCGGGGTCGTAGAGCCGCTCCCAGCCGGGCACGAAATCGAGGAGGAACGTGAAGCGGACGTGCGCGTCGCGGAACGCGTGCGCGCCGCGGAGCCACGAGATCCCGTAGCGGACGCGGTTCATCCACCGCATGCCGGCGGGGGAGGCGAACGGACCGAGCGCCGCCGACGCGAGCGCGCGCGGCACGACGCCCGCGATCCTTGGCGGAAGCTCCTGGACGCCGTTCCCGAACGAGCCGGCGGCGTCCGGGTCCTCGCCCGGTCCGAGGTTCCGCGCGGCATGCAGGATGCCCCGCCCCGCGGGATGGAACGCATCGACCCACCCGACGAGGTAGTCGGCGTCCGGCGCGCGGCGCTCCATGTCCGCGATCATCCCTCCGAGGGACGGGCACTCGACGCCCTCGACCGCGAGCCGCCCCGAGTGGACGCGCTTCATCTTCAGGCGCACGCCCGTGACGAGCCCAAGGAGTCCCATCCCGCCCGTGAACGCGCGGAAGTCCGGGTGGCCCGGCGCGACCTCGACGACGCGCCCGTCCGTCGTCGCGACCTCGAGCGCGAGGACGTGCTCGCCGAAGCCGCCCGCCGCGAAGTGGTTCTTCCCGTGGACGTTCATCGCGACGGCGCCGCCGAGCGTCGGGCGCATCGTGCCCGGCGCGACGGGGAGCCACCATCCGCGGGGGAGCATCGCGCGCCACGCGTCCTCGACCGTCGCGCCCGCGTCGGCGTGGACGACGCCGGTGTCCGCGTCCGCGGAGCGGATGCTCCGCATCGCGGTGAGGTCCAGCACGTCGCCGTTCGCGAGCGTCGCCGCGTCGCCGTAGCTCCGCCCGGCCCCGCGCAGCGCGACGCGGCGGCCCTCCGACGCGAGCCGCGCGAGGATCGCGGCCGCCTCGCCCGCGTCGCGGGGACGGTGGACGCGGGCGATCGTGCGCCGCGCGTCGCCGAAACCGGCGAGGACGTGGCGCCCGCCCGTCGGTGCATCCGCCGCGGGGCTCAGATCGTGAGCCTCCGGAAGACGAAGGACGGGATCATGCGGAGGACGAGCGCGACGAGCCCCCAGAGGCGGGGCACGTGCACGTCCACGGACCCGCGCGCCGCGTGGCGGAGGATCAGTTCCGCGCAGCGGTCCGCGGAGATCGTCGCGCGGGCGGGGAGCCCCAGGCCCTCCGTCATCGGCGTCGCGACGTAGCCAGGCCGGATCGTGACGACGTCCACGCCCTTCCGCGCGAGGCGGTTGCGGAGGGACTCGAGGAACGTGTCCATCGCCGCCTTCGACGTGCAGTAGGCCGGGAACCCGACGCGTCCGCGCGCGCCGGCGACCGACGACACGCCGACGATCGTGCCCGAACCGGCGGACTCCATGCGGAGCGCCGCCTCGTCGCACCATGCCATCGCGCCGAGGAGGTTCACCTCGACGATGTCGCGGTCCTTCGCGAAGCTGTACTCGCGCGGTCCGACCGCAGGCATGATCCCGGTCGCGTAGACGAGGAGGTCCGGGCGGCCGAGCTCCGCCTCGACGGACTCCCAGACCGCGGGCACCGCGCCGCCGTCGCGGCCGTCGTGCTCGCGCACCGTCGCGGCCCCCGCGGGGAGCGACGCGGCGAGCGCGCGGAGGAGGTCGCCCCTCCGGGCCACCAGCGCCACGCGAGTCCCCGACGCCGCGAGCCGCCGCGCCACCGCCTCGCCGATCCCTGAGGAGGCGCCGACGACGATCGCGACCTTCCACCGCGGGGGGGCTGGCATCCCGCGAATGTACTGGGGCGGGGTCAGCGGCGGGAGCGCTGCGCGAGCAGGCGGAGTTCGACTTCGGTGAGGCCGCGTTCGTCGCGCGGCGCGTGCGCGGCCTGCGGCTCCGCGAGCGGGTCCCCGGCCGTCGCCGATCCGTCCTCGGACGCGGGGTCGAGCGCCCCGTACCACGTCTGCGAGTCGTCCGACGCACGGTTCGGCGCGAAGTCCCCGGCGCCGGTCGGATGCCGGTCCACGAACATCCCGGCGAGATCGCGCGTGTCGTCCTCGCCGCGGCCCTGGGACACGTCGAGCGGGCGGAACGCCGCGGCGCCGGCCAGCGGTTGCGTGTGGCGCTGGATCGCGGCGGGGCGCGGTTCCGCGCGGCGCGCGCTGCGGGATTCGTCGGGATACGGCACGGCGGGGGCCTCCTCCGCGGCGGGCGCGGACAGCGAGTCGGACAACGCGTCGGACAACGAGTCGATCGGTCCGGCGAGCGGCGCCTCGGACCACGCGGTCGGAGTCGTGTCCGCCGCAGCGGGGGGGAACCCGCCCGCGGGGGGGAACCCGTTCGCGGGGCCGAACCCGTTCGCGGGGGCGTCGAGGACGTTCGCCGCGATCGCCTCCGCGTCGGCGACGCGCATCCGTTCCGCCTCGGTGCGCATCACGGCCAGGTTGCAGGCCGCGACGCACGCGATGTGGTAGGGGAGGTCGAAGTGCGCGAGGGAGCCGAACGTGCAGGAGACCGTGTACGCCGCGAGCCCCGCCTGGGACGCGACGGCGATGGCGCGGTAGCCGTCGAGGCGCGCGTCGTGCGAACCGGCGTCGCGGAGCTTCGTCTCCCGGAGGACGACGCCCGAGGTCGAGAAGCCGGCCCAGAGCATGGCCACGTAGGCCGCCAGGCCCGTGAACCCCACCGTCGAGACGAGCTCGAACCAGGTGCTGTGCACCTCGAGCTGCGGGAGGTCGGCGGGGCGCGGGAACTTCATCTGCTCGGTGAGGAAGCACCGCGGCCCGATCCCGGTCCACGGTTCGGCGAGGCCGATGTTCCAGGCAACCTCCCAGAGGCGGAGGCGGTACATCGCGGAGAGGTCCGTGCGCGACGCGTCGTCGATCCCGCCGATGCGGTCGAGGAACTCCTGCGGCGCGAGCGTCGCGAAGAGCGCCACGGCGACGGGCACGCCCGCCGTGAGGACGAGCATCCGGTGGCGGCTCCGCCACGCGAGCACCGCCGCCCCCGCCGCGAGCCCGAGGAACCCGCCGCGGGAGTACGTGCAGATGATCGCCACGGTCGTCAGCGCCGCCGCGCCCCAGAGCGCCCAGCGCTTCCACTGCCGCTTCTCCCCGGCGGCCCAGCACACGAGGAACGGCAGCGCCATGTTGAGCGCCGTGGCGTTCTCGTTGTTGCCCGACATCATCCCGCCGATCATGTTGAGATCGCGCGAGCCGCCGGAGGCGACGCCCCAGAGCCCCTTCTTGACGCCGTGGAACGCGAGGCTCCCCGCGATGGCGACGGCGAACCACTTCACGCGCTCGGGCGTCGTGCAGAGCCCGGTCGCGACGAGCCCGATCAGGACCACGGTGGTGATGCGGTCGAGGCCCTCGAGCGCGAGCGAGCGGTCGTAGGCGAAGTACGTGGAGACGCCCCAGACCGCCCAGACGCCGAGCAGGGCGAGCGTCACCCGGTTCAGGCGGAAGAAGTCCCACTTCATCCGGACGTAGATCCCGAGGAACAGCGCGATCGCCACGTAGAGCCCGAAGCTGATGTGCGCGATCCCGAACGCGAGCTCCTGCGGCCGCATGTAGGAGAGCCAGCAGTAGGCAAGGAGCCCGAGGATGGGCGACACGAACGCCAGCGGGATGGCGAGGCCGGCCAGGGCCGTCACGATCAACGCTCGCATGCCGCCTCCGCGCCGGGTCCTGCCGGAGGGGTCCGCCGCCCGCCGTCCATCCGGCGCGACGCGGAACCCTCCCGTGCGGGCCGTCCGCCGGGGCCGTTGTCGAAACCGTTCGACATCGGAGCCCCGGCGGGGGACCGCACGGGGGGAAGAACACGAAGGGCGTGCCGCGCCGGGTTGGGGAAGCCCCTCCGCGCCGACGGAGCCCTCCCGCGTCGGGGAGCGCCCCGGCCCCTCCCGCGGCGGGAGCAGGTATCCTCGGACCATGCGACGCCTCGCCCCAGCCGCGCTCCTCGCCGCGACGCTGTTCGTCCCCGCCCGCGGCGCCCCCGCCGGGGAACCGGCTTTCCGGCCGCTGCCCGCGTACCTCGAGGGACTCTCGGTGGGCCCGGCGGCGGAGTTCCGGCATCTGGTGATCCACGGGCTCTACGTGCCGGTCCCGGAGGCGGCTCCCGCCGACGGACGGAAGGACGCGGTTCCGGCCGCTCCGGTGCTCCACGCGCCGGCCGAGGCCACCGCCGTGGCGCCGCTCACGAAGGAGGGCCGGACGAGGATCACCGTGCGGAACCTCGCGCCGACTCCGTACGTCGCCCTCGTCGGCGACGTGATCCGCGCCGAGGACGCGGACTACGCCGTCACCGAGCGGACGATCCTGAAGGCCGACGGCCAGGCCGACGTTCTGGTCGTCCGCGCCAGCCGGATCGCGCCGGTCGCGCATCCCGACCCCGACGGTCGGAAGGCGGCCCCGGATGCGTGGCGGGGGTCCCTCCCGGGTCCCGCCCTCCGGTTCCTCGTCGAGGAGGGCGCCCGCGAGAAGGTGGTCGCGGCCGCCACGAACGACCTGGCCCGGGAGGCCGGCCTCGAGACTCCCCGGCGCTCTCCCTCCGACCTCGCCGCCGCCCAGTCGATCTCCCCCCGCGTCATCGAGTACGCGACGGCCCTCGGGACGATCCCGGCCGGGCCCTCCGTCGCGCGGCGGCGCCTGGTCGGCTACGCGGCGCTGATCGACGGGGGCCTCGCCGCCCTCGAGACCGTGCGCGACGACGCCGAGTTCCGCGCCCTCTGGCCGGACCGCCTCCGCGGACTCGCCGTGGAGTCCGCGCTCTGGGAGGTCGAGAACGACGTCCTCACGAAGGACGTCGAGCCCTCGAAGGAGCCCGACCGGTTCCTGACCGACGTCAAGGCGGCGATCCTCGCGGTGTACGGCGCGGAGACGGCCGTGAAGCGCCACCCCGGCGGCCACAGGGAACTCTCGTGGCGGACCGGGCGGGACCTCGGGAGGGCGCTCGTCCACACGGCGACGGAGCCGCCCGCCTCGGGCGCGGCGCCCCCCGCCGGGCCGCGAGGGGACGCACCCGTGATCGTGCAGTTCCTCCTGCTCCGGGACCCGACGCAGCGCCACTCGCCGACCGAGGACGGCCCGCCGCTCGACCCCGGCGTGATCACGCGGAAGTTCCGCAGGACGCCGTTCGAGCAGCGGTGGCTCGACCGTCGGAACGGACGCCTCCCGGAACCGGGAGACGGGGGGCGGTAGGAGGGTCGGCGGCGGGACGTCCGGCGACGCCCGCGGACTGCGGACAGGAGACTTATGTCGCAAGAACGTCCCTCGTAACGGATCGCGCGATTTGCCTTGAACACGAGCAGATAACGAATGCTCGCGGCAACTCGCCTCCTCCTCGACATCACTTCATATGTCGCATAATCAACCTTATGTGATTTGCGGATCCGGTCCGGCCCAGCAGGTCGGTCCCGGGTTCTACGACCGCTCGTCGAGCGTCGCCCAGAGCTCCCGGAACCGCTCCATCCCGCGGAGTTCCAGGTCGCCCACGTCGTGGACGAGCTGCTCGCGGAGGTAGGTCTGCGTCGCCTCGCGGTCGAGGTTGAGGGACAAGGCCCCCGCCGCGGCGAGCTCGTCGATCGACGCGCGCCCCGTCGCTCGCGACGCGGCGACGAGGGGCGCCGCCGCGGCGGCCAGTTCCGGAGTGCGCGCGAACCACGCGGCGAAGAGGAACGGGAGCCCCGTCCAGCGGGTCCAGACCTCCCCGAGGTCCACCGGCGGGGCGGACGCAGGTTGCGCGGCCCGCCGCCGCGCCGCGGCCAGGGCGGGATCGCCGATCAGGAGGACGGCGTCGGAAGGGTCGTGTTCGACGTCCGGGTCCGGCCTCCGGGGGGCGAATCGGGGATTCGCGCGCCAGAGGTGCCTGAAGAGCACGCGGACCAGGTTCGCGCTCGTCCGGGACGACGTGTCGAGCCCCACCGTGCGGCACTCCGGCGGCGGACGCCTGGCGAACAGCAGGACGCTCCCGACCGGCCCCCGCGACGCGACGCCGGCGCCGGGAACCATCGTCAGCGTCGGGTCCTCGAACCCGGCGATCACCGGCGCGAGGGCCACGTCGAGCGTCCCGGCGCGGAGTTCGCGCACCAGTTCGGAGGGGACGAGCGCGCGGACGGCGCGTCCGTCGCGGCGGAGGCCGGTCAGCAGGGGTTCCGCGTTCAGGTACGGCACGGAGCCGAAGCGGATGTCCGGGGTCGGGTCCACGGCGCGATGAGAACGGGGTCCCCCGCCGGGGGCCTCAACCTTTCCGCCGGTCTCGCAGCAGGAACGCGATCGCCGCGCAGACGGCCGCAGCACCGACGCCCGACATCCAGAGGAGCCGCGTGGCGCGCCGGTCGATTTCGCGGATGCGGCTCCGCGTCCGCGACCGCTCGTCGAGCGACGCCCGGATCTCCCGGATCCGGGTCAGCGACGACTCCGCCGCGGCGGCGCCGAGGTTCGCGGAGGCGTGCCGGGCCGCCTCGTCGAGGACCGTCCGCGCGCCGTCGAAGTCGCTCTGGACGTAGCCCTTGATCTGGGCGATGGCGTACCGCGCCTGCATCTCGTCGGGCCGGGCCTTGACGACGCCTTCGTAGAGGGCGATCGCCTCGTCCTGCGCGCCGTCCTGCTCCTCGAGCCACGCGAGCCGCATCGCCGCCTGGACCGCCGAGGGCGAGATCCGCACCGCGGACCGGAACGACGCCTTCGCGTCCTCGCGGCGGCCGACGTCGAGCAGCAGGAACCCGAGGTCGCGGGCGTAGCTCGGCTCGCCGGGGTAGATCTCCTGCAGGCCGCGGAGGAACGGTTCGCCGTTCTCGTCGTCCACGCGGTGGAGGAGGGACCGCCGGAGCTGCTGCGCCGCCTCCCACGCGCCGCCGGTCGAGCCCTTGTCGGCGCGGAGCGCGGCGAGGAGGAGCTTCGTCGCGCGCGGCGCGGCGAGGTCCGGCGGCAGCAGGTCCACGGCCGCCTTCGCGGCCTCGACGCGGCACGCGCGGAGATTCTCCGGACGGATGAGGGACGAGTCCCCCGCCGCGGCCACGGCGTCGATCACCGACGCCGCAGCGTCGGGCCCGTCGGCGCGGAGGGCCGCCTCCGCCGCGGCGCGGGTCGCCCCGGGGATCCATTCGTCGCCGGCTTCCGCCGCCGCCGCGAGGAGGAGGAGCGCGAGCAGCGGGGCGGTCCGCGCGGCGCGCCTCACCGGCCGAGGATCTCCGACTCCTGCCGGGAGAGGAACTCGTCGGTCAGGGACTCGAGGGGGCTGTGGTCGTCGGTGAGGAGCGGCTTCGCGGAGTCGTACCGCACGATCGTCGCGGCCCACGGGATGCGCCCGCAGAGCGCGAGCAGACCGTCCCACTCGGCGATCGCGGGCTTCCCGAAGCGTTCCTCGAGGCGCGACGGCACGAGGCGCCGGAGGTCCGGCGGCTCGGCGGCGTTCCGCGCGTCCTCCGGCCGGCCCCTCCGCGCGAGCAGGAGGAAGTTCCCGCCCCAGGTCTGGCGCACGCGCACGCAGTGACCGAACGCGGCAGCCACGGTGTTCTCGAGGGCGGCCACGTTGGGCGCGTCGGCGCGGTCGGCGTAGACGTTCATCGCCATGATTCCGCCCGGCTCCAGCGTGTCGCGGCAGAGCTCGAAGAACTCGACCGTGCCGAGGTGGAACGGGATGTACAGCTCGTTCGCGAACGCGTCGATCGCGATCATGTGCCAGCGCCGCCCGCGCGCACCGAGCGCGGCGAGCATGTGCCGCCCGTCCATCGGGTACGAGCGGAGCCACGGCTCCCCCGCCGGGGGCAGGTGGAAGTGCTTCCGCCCGAGTTCGATGATCGCGGGGTCGATCTCGGCCCCGTCCACGTCGAGGCGGTAGCGGTCGCCCCAGAAGTGGCTCCACTGGCGCGGCGTGACGCCGCACGCGAGCCCCACCACGGCTCCGCGGAGCGTCGCGCCGTCCGGGAGGTCCACCAGGGCGGGCATGCACGAGTAGTCGTCGTAGTAGCGCGACTGCGTGAGGACGCGGCCCACGACCTCGAACGAGTGGTACGTGTAGACGCCCTCGTTGATCGTCAGCATGCGGTGCACGCCGTCGCGGTAGCTGTCCTCGCGGACCGACACGTACTGGTACGGCGTCTCGCGCTCGACGAGCACCGAGGCCGTCCCGTCCGGAAGCGGCGGCGCGGCGCGGCCCGGGAGCCGGTCGGCGAAGGCGGAGATGGGCGCGGTCACGGCGACGGCGGCGGCCGCCAGCGCGCCGCCCTTCCCGCCCCCCGAGAGGAGCAGTCCGAGGGCGCCCGGCAGGAGGAGCATCCCGGCCGCGACGAGCAGCGTCGTCCGCGACCCGAACGCCTCGACCAGCCAGAGCGTCGGAAGGTACGTCCCCACCAGCGATCCCAGCGTCGAGCACGCGAACACGCGGCCGGCCGCGCGCCCCGCGCCGCTCGCGCTCTCGCCGCCTGCGCCGGTCGCACCGGCGCCGCGGGAGTCGCTGAGCAGCCGGATCGCCAGGGGCGAGACGGTGCCGAGCACGATCATCGCGGGGGCGAACAGCACGATCGTGGCCGCGAGCGAAGCCTTGACGAGCGGCGACACCACGCCCTCGAGGCTCGCCTCCATGGGAAGGAGCCGCGACGACACGGGGGTCACCAGCGGCACCGCCGCCGCGACGAGGCACGCGCCGAGCGCGAGCGCGCCGAAGTAGGTCCGCGGTCCCGGGAACCGCTCGGAGAGCCGGCCGCCCGCCCAGTACCCGAACGCGAGCGCGGCGAGCACCACGGCGATGACGTTCGTCCACACGTAGTTCGTGCTGCCGAAGAACGGCTGCATCGCGCGGACGGCGGTCATCTCGACGACCATCACCGCGGCGCCGGAGAGGAACGCCGACGCGAGGATCGCTGCGGCCGGAGGTCGTTTCATGCGGTCACTTTCGGCCGGTGGAGACCCGTCGGCGCGCGGTCGGCGCGCTACAGGGCCGGCCCTGTAGCGGACACGGCTCCGTCGGGGACACGGCCCCGTCGGAGCCGCGCGCGACGCGCGGGCGGGGCTACTTGGGGGCGTCGCCGGGCTTGTCGCCGTCCTTCGGGGGCTCCGGCGCCTTGCGCGGCACCACTCCCCGCCAGGCGGCGGTGTAGACGCGCCCGTAGTCGCCGAGCTCGTTCGTGAAGCGGACGATCGTCGCGTGCTCGCGGTTGAGCTTCTTCTTCAGCATCTCCGTACCGTTCACGAAGATCGCCACCTCGTTGTCCAGGTTCACGACGTCGTCGTTCAGCGCGAGTTCGAAGTCCTCGAGGTTGTCGCACTCGATGCTGATCGTGTTCGACTCGCGGCGCACGTCCACCTTGATCGTGGTCGGCTTGTTCCGCGCGACGGGCGTGTGGATGTAGAGGTTCCCTGTGAAGACCGCGCCGGTGTTCTCCGTGAGCGTCGTGGCCCACGAGTACTGCGCGGGGAGCGAGCGGCCCTTGTGCGCCTTCAGCCAGTCCACGAGGGGCGGGCAGGTGCCGTTCACCGACGCGAGGTCCGGCGCGGCCACCGCCACGTTCCGCTCGGCGTTGAGCTCGCGGTACTTCGCGAGGACGGCCTGCGCCTTCTCCGCGCCCTCGGGGCCGTGCACCACCGCCGTCGAGAAGGTCGTCGCGTTGGGCCCGCCGGTGAAGTCCGACGGATTGCGGAGGACGAGCCCCGCGATGCGGTCGGGGAGGATCTGGTCCGCGGCGACCTGCGCGTCCTTCGTCGCCGCGCCGACGCCCTCGAGGTAGACGCGGTTCGGGTCGGTGTTGTAGGACCGCCGCACGGTGTCGAACAGGTAGGCGAGCACCACCGGGTTCTTCGACATGTCGAGCGTGTCGCTCTGCGCCACCGCGGCGACGACCCAGTTCTTCTGGATCTCCTCGTTCGCGATCCACGACTTGATGTGCTCCTCCGGAGCGACGCCCTTCTCGATCACGCAGAGGAGGACCGGCGCGGCGACCTTCGCGGTGTAGGCGGCGCCCGCATGCATCGCGTACGGGACCTTGATCTCCTTGCCCTCCGCCGTCCACGCCGCGAACTCGCCCTTCGTGACGATCTTCGTCGACTTCGACTTGTAGAGCTTCCCGGAGAACCGGACCTCCTTGATCGTGTCGGACCAGAACTTCGGGTCGCGGAGCGCGGTGCCCTTGGGGTCCTTCGCGAGGATCGCGCCGATCTCGTTCGTGATCGTCGTGACCTGGCCCGGGTCGTCGATCGCGTCGGTGTCGGCGTAGAGCTTCTTCAGGGCCTCCTTCAGCTTGGCAGCGTCCTTCACCTCCGCGGCGAAGGACGGCCCGGGAACGGCCGTCGCGCCGACGGCGGCGAGCAGGGCCGCGCAGGCGGCGCGGACGATCCTCGAGCGGCTCCGGTTCGGGGTCATGGGCGGTCTCTCCTCGCGCGGGGGAACACCGCGCTTTCCCGTTCGATCCTAGCGGCCCGGGGAGCTTCCCCGAGCGTCAATCTCTTGAACGAACGCGGCGCCCGGAAGTTACGCAATCCGCCTGCCGCGGCGCGCGGCGGCGCGACGTCACCGGGCGGTGACGCGGGCTTCCCGGGGCGCCACGGCGGGGCGTCGCGGCGGGCGGGATCTCGCACGTCAGCTCGCGCGCGTCAGCTCGCACACGTCAGCGGACGGACGGAAGCGGGAAGCGCGCGTCGTCCATGTTCCTGCGGTGGCGGCTGCCGTCGATGCCTTTCCGGAGCGCGGAGAGGTACGCCTCGCGGAAGAGAGGGAGGGCGTCGGCATACCGTCCCTCGGAGCGCGCCCACCAGGCGAGGTTCTCGATGTTGTCGTTCCACGCCGGGTCCGCGGCGCGGCCCTTCTCGAACGCCGCGATCGCCTCGGCGCGGCGGCGCACCGCGAGGAGCATCAGGCCGTAGTCGTTCCAGATGACCGGGTCGCCCGGGTTCAGTTCGAGCGCGCGCCGGTACGCGGCCTCGGACTCGGCGTACTTCCCCGCCCATCGGAGTTCGAGGCCGAGGTTCGCGTGCCCCACCGGATCGTCCGGCCGCGCGGCGGCCAGCGCGGCGGCCTCCCGGGCCGCGCCTGCGTGGTCGCCGTCCTCGCTCCGCCGCATGGCGACGAACGAGAGCAGTTCCGCCGCGGCCTTCGACGCGGGCCGCTCCGCGAGCAGCGTGCGGAGGATCTCCGACGCGCCGTCGCGGTCGCGGCGCACCTGGAGGAGAAGCCTCGCGCGTTCCACCCGCGCGACCTCGTTCGCCGGGTCGAGTTCCGCCGCACGGGCGAGGTGCGCGAGCGCCGCGTCCGTCTCCCCCGCTGCCGCCGCGGCGAAGCCCGCGTAGTGCGCGGCCAGGGCGCCGGCGCCGGACTTCGTCGCGTGCGCGGAGAGGCGCACGGAGAGTTCCTTCCAGCGCTTCTCGCGCGAGTAGGCGGACCAGAGGGCCTGCCATCCACGGCGGTCCGCCGCGTCGGCCGCGATGCGACGCTCCGCGGCGGCCGCGGCGAGTTCCACGTCTCCCGTGAGGCGCGCGCACTCGGACAGCGTGAGCGCGAGCCGGTCGTCGGCCGGAGCCGCGTCGGAGAGCGCGCGGAAGTGCGGGATCGCGTCGGCGGGCCGCTGCGCGTTCCAGAGCGCGAAGGCGAGGGCGCGGCGCGGGGCGGGATCGTCGGGACGCGCGGCCATCGCCTGCTCGAGGATGCGGATCCCCTCGGAGTCGCGCCCTTCGGCCGCGAGGCAGCGCGCGAGGCCGATCTCCAGTTCGATGCCGGACGCTCCCGCCGCCTGCGCCCGTCCGATCGCGCGCCGCGCGTCCTCGAACGCTCCGCGGATCGCGGACCCGGGCTCGCCGTCGGAGAGGGCCTGCTCCGCGAACGCGAGGAGGCACCGCGCCTCCGACGCGGCCCGCGCCGGGGACGGCGCGGCGGCGTGCGCGGCGCGCCACTCCGCGGCG
>JAJVHW010000034.1 GCA_022072415.1 Planctomycetota bacterium | reverse complement strand
CGCGTCCGCCACCGCCGCCGCGCGCGAACGCCTCGCCGGCGCCGGTCGAGAACGTGAACATCGAGAGAACGGCCGCGGTGGCCACCGCGAGACCGGTCTTCAGGACGGCTTGCATGCGGGACTTCATGTGCGGACCTCCGGCGTGTGCGGCAGCTTCAGCGGCTTTGCGTCAACGGCTTTGCGTCAACGGCTTTGCGTCAACGGTTCTGCTTCAACGGCTTTGCCTCAGCGGCTTCGCTTCAACGGCCTTTCTGTTTCAGGCAGCGGGAACGGCAGGCGATGCATCCATCGCGTATCGCCGACGATTCGCGCAACCTCTTGAACGCCCGCCGAGGCCGAGGGGTTTCGGGCTCGGCCGGAGCCTAACGGGTTTGACGCCCGGAAACGAGCCCCCGCGGCGCGAAATCCCGGCGTCGTCGGCATTCGCCGGGTCAGTTGCCCGCCTGCGCGTCGGGCCCGTGGGCCCCGGACTCGGAACGCGCGCGGTCGCGATCCGCCGCTTCGCGGCCCTCCCGGGCGACGGCCTCGCGGCGCTCCGCGGGTCCGGCCGTGCGCAGGCTCATGTCGAGCTGCGCCGCCAGGAACGCGGGGCGCTCGGCCGTCGTCTGGTCCCGAAGCAGTTCCTCGAGGAACTCCTTCGTCTTCTTGCCCTTCGCGGACGTGCCGGTGTTGCCGCCCATGCCGCCGGCCTTTCCGGTGGAGGGCCCGCCCGCGGCCTTGCCGGCCCCGCCGCCGCTGCCACCGCCTCCGCCGCCACCGGAGCCCACGCCGCCTCCGCCGCCTCCGCGCGCACCACCGCCGCCTCCGCCTCCTCCGCCGCCGCCACCACCGCCCCGCGCCATCGCCGGGCCCGCCATGGCGAGCAGCGCCGCGGCTGCGAACGCCACGACGACCGCGACCGGGCGGAGGACGCCGCCGAAGCGTCGCGGCTCGTTCTTCGGGGCGTTCATGGGAGGCATGGGCGGCTCCTTGGTTCGTCGGCGCCCGGCTTCGTGGTCTGGAGGCACGGCGCGCGGACGCCCCTCAGTCTCCCGCCCCGTGCCCGTCCGGTGTGAGCTTCGCATGAGGAAGACTGCGCTACTTTCGGCGGCGACGCCCGAGTCTCGGCGTCACTGGTAGTCCGCGGCGTGCTTCTGCAGGTGCTCGTTGATCTGGAGCACGGACTTCTTCCGCTGGTCCTCGGGACCCTCGGGGCGGTAGGCGAAGTTCTTCCCGGTGAGGTGCTTCAGCACGTCGAACGAGAGCTTCCGCGCCTCGACGTCGGGCGAGTAGAGGCCCTCCACGAGATGGGGGACGATCTTCTTCACGCCGGACGACTTCGCCTTCTCCGCGGCCTCCGCCCGGAGCGACGCGGGGAGCTTCTCGTCGCGGAGCAGCGTCGCGAGGACCGCCGGCTTCGTGCCGATCGGATAGTCCGCGATCTGCGCGCGCACGCGCTCCCGGACGGAGTCGGGGATGGCGGGCTCGCCCGCGGCTCCCGCGGTCTCCGCGGGCGGCGGCACCGGCGGCTTCCACGACGCGAGATCGAGGTTGTGCTTCGCGACGAAGGCCGGGTCGAGGTCGCCCTTCAGCACGAGGTCGTCCACCTCGACGCTCGCGTCGTATCCGTAGACCGCGAGGCGGATGCCGACCATCTCGCGGCCCGCCTCCTTGCCCTTGCTCGTGAAGTCGTCGCCGATCGCCATCTGGCTCTCGAGGCCGGTCCGCGACATCGTCACGCGGTACGTCTCGCCGACCCGGATCTCCGGGTTCTGCCCGCGGGAGCCGCAGTACCGCCAGTCCTGCATCCCGTCGGCCCGCTTCAGGTCGCGGGCGAGGAACTTGATGACCATGTTCTGCGGGACGTGGACGTTGTCGCCTGCGCTGAAGTAGCGGTCGTAGCAGCAGTACAGCGTGAAGATCTCGGACTCGCGGTCCTCGGTCGCGGCGAAGCCGAAGTCGCGGGGCTTCCGCGGCGTGAACTTCGCGGCCATCGACACCTTGTCCTCGAACACGGCCTTGTGGCGCATGGAGCCCGTGCCAGTGAACGTGACGCGGCCGCGCTCGTGCTTCCACTTCGCGTCGGCGATGGCGCGGAAGGGGCACGCCGCGTCGAAGTCGGCGAGCTGCCCCGGGTCTTCGAAGTCGTAGGAGATCTCGATCGTGCGGCCCTTCAGCGAGAGCACCTTGCCGCCGAAGAACTTCTGGAGAGGCAGGCCCGCCACGGCCGGCGGCGCGGCGTCCCCGTCGGCCGCGGACGCGGATCCGGCGCTTCCGGCGGCGAGCGCCGCGGAGGCGAGTCCCGCGGCGGCGAGGAGGCCTGCGCGGACCGCGCCCGGTGGGAGCGTCGTCTCTGTCCGCGTCGTGCGTGTCCGCGTCGCGGCGAGGCGGGTTCGGCTGGATTCGATGCGCATCTGGCCCCTTGAACGGTCCTCCGGGGCCCGCGGTTTCGCCCGCGTGCCCGACGCATTGGACGCCCGGATCATTTCAGGATTCCCGCGAAGTCGAAGAACCCGCGGAGGACGCGGAGGAACTCCGCGGGGTCCTCGACGTGGGCGAGACCCCGGGTGTCGCGCATCACCGCGAGCACCGGCGGCGGGTTCCGGAAGCTCTCGCGGATCCGCCGGAACTCTTCGGGCGCGCCCCCGGAGAACGGCTGGAGCGCCGGGTCGGGGAAGGTGAACAGGGTCGGCGTCTCGATGCGCGTCTGCCGGTCGAAGACGAGCGGCGGGACGACCGCGAAGCCGTGGTCGCGGGCGGCGTCGCGCCAGAGGCGGAAGGCCTCGCTGTCCCGTGTGTCGGTCAGGGACGACGTGAGGAACGCAGAGCGCAGGTCGTGCGCCTCCTCGCGGTCGCGGCGGCCCGACGCGAGGAGAGTCCCCGCCGCGCGCCGCTCGGACACGCTCCCCTCCCGCGAGAGCCGGGTCAGCGCCGCCGCGTAGCTCTGCGCGTCGAGCCATCCGTCCACGATCACGAGCCCGGCGATCCGGTCGGGGAAGTCGAGCGCGTACCGCTCCGCCGCCCAGCCGACGGCGCCCGGCGCGAGCAGCAGAACCTTGTCGCGCTTCCCGGCCTTCCGCACCTCGTCGAGCGCCTTCGCCAGCTTCGTCACCGGGTAGACGGGGATCGACTGGCCGTAGCCGGACGAACCGGTCACCTCCTGCACCGTCGGGAGCGTCACGTACGTGATCCGCACGAACTCCGACGCCTCGTCGAGGTACGGCCGGAACCAGCCGTGGCTCCATCCGAAGGGGGAGAGGACGAGCAGTTCCGGCCGCGCCTCGCGGGCCTTCCGCTCCTCCTCGGACCTGGACGGACGGTCCGTCGTGACGCGCTCGAGGGGGATGCCCGCGAACTGCCCGCGGACGATCTCCTCCCCCTGCTTCCGCCACTCGGGCCGGTCCCGGTTCTTCTCGAACCACTCGCGCCACGGCGCCGGGTCGCGGCCGAAGTCCTCGCGCACGATCCCGCGGAGACTCGACCGCACCCACGCGATCACGCGGAGGTCCTTCTCCACGGCCAGCGCGCGGACGAGTCGCTCGACCCCGTCGCGGGAGACGATCTCGCCGAGTCCTCGCGCGGACGTGCGGCGGACGCGCCAGTCGGCGTCGTCCATCGCGGCGGCGAGAGCCTCGCCGTCGCCGGGCACGGGGCCGAGCGTCATCGCGAACGCCATCCCCTCGCGGACCCACGCCTCCGCGTGGGTGACGAGGTGGAGCCGCATCTCCGCGCGGAGGGCCGGCGCCTTCACCGACGCGAGCGCCTCGATGGCCGCGCCGCGGACGCGCCAGTGCCAGCGCGCGAGGAGGTCCAGATACTCGGGCATCGACCGCGGGTTCTCCGGGTCGAGGAGCTTCACGCCGGAGACGGCGCGGTCGGGATCGTCGGTCTTCAGTTTCCGCCGGTACTCCTCGAGGATCCGCTCGTAGGGGTCGGACTCGGCGCGCGCGGGGCGCGGCGGGACCGCGCCCGCGAGGAGCATCGCGGCGCAGACGGCCGCGGCGGCGGCGCGGGCGAGCATCCGGAGAGGATAGCCTCCCAGGTCGCCAAAAGGGGGGCACGGGCGCGGCGCGGCGACGACACTCGCGCGATCGTGCACGAATCCCCTGCGGCCGACGCCGTGGACGCAAACGTCGCCGACGCGAACGCCGTCGACGCGAGTGCCGTCGACGCGAGCGCCGTCGACGCAGATGCCGTCGGCGCAAGTGCCGTCGACGCAAATGCCGTCGACGCAAGTGCCGTCGACCCGAACGTCCTCGACGCGAAGCTCGAACGGCTCCGCGGGATCCTCCGGTCCATGGGGAGCGTCGTCGTCGCGTACTCCGGCGGCGCGGACTCGGCCCTCGTGCTCGCCGCCGCCCACGACGTGCTCGGCGCGCGGGCGGCCGGGTTCCTCGGGGACAGCGAGAGCCTCGCGAGGTCGGAGCGCGAGGGCGCGGTCGCCACGGCGGCGGCGATCGGCGCGCGGCTCCATGTCGAGCGGACCTCGGAGACCTCCGATCCGCGCTACGTCGAGAACAACCCCGACCGCTGCTACTTCTGCAAGTCGGAGCTCCACGCGAAGACCACCGCGTTCGCGGAGATGCACGGATTCGCGCACGTCGCCGACGGGCTGAACGCCGACGACGACCCGGCCGACCGCCCCGGGGTGCGCGCCGCGGCCGAGCGCGGCGTGCGGTCCCCGCTCCGCGAGGCCGGGATCACGAAGGCCGAGGTGCGCGCGCTCTCGCGGCGGTTCGGGCTCCCGACCGCGGAGAAGCCCGCGGCGCCGTGCCTCTCGTCGCGGATCCCGCACGGGACGGCCGTGACGATCGAGCGCCTCGCGTCGGTCGAGCGCGCGGAGTCCGAGCTCCGCGCGCTCGGGTTCGGCGAGGTGCGCGTGCGGCATCACGGGTCCATCGGCCGGATCGAGGTGCCGCAGGCCGACCTCGGCCGCGCGATGGAACTCCGCGGCCCGATCGCGGAGGCGCTCCGGCGCGCCGGGTTCTCGTTCGCGGCCCTGGACCTCGACGGGCTGCGCACGGGCGGCGCGAACCGCGCGCCGCGGCGCGTGGTGACGCTCTCCGCCGCGCCGCCGGACCCGCCTCCCGTGACCGCGTCCCCCGAAGGAGACCCACGTTGACCGAACCGACGCCGTCCGAGACCGCGGCACCCGCGAGGAAGCGCATCCATCTGAACGAGCGGCACGCGCGCCCCGCGTGGGCCGGGCATCCGAACGTCTACGACGGCGCCATCGCGAAGACCGAGGGCGAGCCGCAGACGGGCGACGAGGTGGACGTGGTGGACGCGAAGGAGCGCTTCGTCGGCCGCGGCGTCTTCCACGCCGAGGCGCCGGTGCGCGTCCGCATCTACCGGTGGACGGAAGGGCCGATCGACGACGCGTTCGTCGGACGCAGGATCGCGGAGGCCGTGGCGCTCCGCCGCGACGTGCTGCGCCTTCCCGGACGGGCGACCTGCTGGCGGATCGTCCACGGCGACGGCGACCGGTTCGCCGGTCTCGTGGCAGACCGGTACGGCGATTTCGCGGTGGTGCAGGTGACGACGCGGGCGGCGGCGGACCGTCGCGCGGCGATCGCCGCGTCGCTGATGTCGCACTGCGGCGTCCGCGGCGTGTGGGAGCGCGCCTCGACGAGCTTCGCGGAGTCGGAGGGGTTCCACCCGGGCGGCGGACGCCTCGCGGGCGACGTGCCGCCGGACACGGTGGACGTGACCGAGGACGGCATCTCCTGGCGCGTGGACCTGAAGGGCGGCCCGAAGACGGGCCACTTCCTCGACCAGCGCGACAACCGCGCGTCGTTCGCGCCGCTCTGCGGCGGGCGCACCGTGCTCGACGTGTTCGCGGGGACCGGCGGGTTCGGGATCGCGGCGATGAAGCTCGGCGGCGCGGCGTCGGTGCTGGCGGTCGATTCGTCCCAGGGTTCGTCGGAGCGCCTGCGGGAGAACGCGGCGGCGAACGGATGCGCGGACGCCGTGACCGTGCGCGTCGGCGACGCCTTCGAGATCCTCCGCGACCTCGAGCGCACGAACGCGCGCTTCGGCGCCGTGTCGCTCGATCCGCCTCGCTTCGCCGCGAGCCGCCGCGAGCTCTCCGGCGCCGCGCGCGGCTACCGCGAGCTCAACCTCCGCGTGATGCGCCTCCTCGAGCCGGGCGGCGTCCTCGCGACGTCGTCCTGCACCGGCGTGCTGACCGACGAGGAGTTCGAGACGATCGTGCGCGACGCGGCCGTGGACGCGCGGCGCCGCGTCCAGGTGATCCGCCGGGGCGGACAGGGCGGCGACCACCCGTGGCTCACCGCCGTGCCCGAGAGCCGTTACCTGAAGCACCTCGTCGCGCGCGTGCTCTGAACGGGATGCCGCGCGAACTCCCGCCGCAGCCGTACGGCCCCGTGAAGACCGCCGTGCTCCTCGTGCTCGGCGTGGCGCTTCCGGTCGGCGTCCTCGCGTGGCGGTTCATGTCGCGGATGGACGGCAGGAACCCTCCCGCGGCGCAGGCGACCGACGAGGTGCGCGCGTCGGAGATCGAGGCCGACCGCGCCGCCGCGCCGGGCGAGCTGCGCGCCGCGGCGGCGGTGCTCGCGAAGGCCCACGCGAAGATCCGCGCCCGCGAAGCGTCCGGCGAACCGCTCACGCACGAGTTCACGGACTCCGTCTACGCCGCCGAACTCGCCGCCCCGGGCGTCGCGAAGGCGTGCGGCCGTTCCGAGTTCGGCTCGCGGCCCGTCGGGACCCCGCCGCGATGGGCCGCCATCGCCACGCGCGAGTCCGCCGACGGGGACACCGTCGTCCTCCTCGCCGACCCGGCCGCCGGTGACGTGTGGCGCACCTCGGGCGGCGATCTCGTGGACCTCGAGGCCGCCATCGTCGCGTTCGTCGCGCCGCCGCCGGCCCGCTGGACCCGCGCCGGGGACTGAGGTCAGCCGCACGCGCGGCGGTCCGGCAGGTCCGGTCCCCGGACCGTCCCTCCGTTCCGCACGACGCACGACGCGTGGTTCACGCCGTGGTGGTACGCGACGTGCCGGTGGTTCGGGACGTCGAGGACGACGAGGTCCGCGCGGTACCCGGGCGCGAGGCGTCCGCGGTCGTGACCGAGGCCCACGGCGCACGCGGCGTTCCGCGTGAACGCGGCGAGCGCCTCGACGGGACGGAGCCCGAGTCCGACGCACGCGAGGGTCGCCACCTGCTGCGGGCTCTCCGTGTACGACGAGCCGGGATTGCAGTCGGTCGCGAGCGCCACGGCGACGCCCGCCTCGATCATCCTGCGCGCGGGGGCGAAGCGCTTCATCCCGAGGAAGAAGCTCGTGCCGGGGAGGAGCACCGCGACCGTCTCCGATCCCGCGAGCGCGGCGATGCCGGCGTCGGACACCGCCATGAGATGGTCCGCGGAGACGGCGCCGAGCTCCACAGCCAGCTCCGCTCCGCCCGTCCCCGCGAGTTCGTCGGCGTGGAGCTTCACGCCGAGTCCGAGGCGCTTCGCGGCGAGGGAGATCGCGCGGGTCTCGTCCGGCGTGAACACGTGCGCCTCGCAGAAGACGTCGCAGAACCGCGCGAGTCCGCGCGCGGCCACGCGGGGGAGCATCTCGTCGATGACGAGCCGCACGTAGCCCGCGCGGTCGTGCCGCCACTCGTCGGGGACCTCGTGGGCGCCGAGGAACGTCGGCACCACGTCGCCGTCCGCGTCGATCTCCCTGGCAATCTCGAGCGAGAGGACCTCGCTCTCGGTCGAAAGCCCGTAGCCCGACTTCACCTCGACCGTGGTCGATCCGTGCCGGAGCGCCGACGCGCGGAGGGCCCGGGCCTGCGAGAGGATCGCGTCGCGGGAAAGCGCGCGGAACCGGCGCGCCGACGCCCGGATCCCGCCGCCGGCCGCCGCGATCTCCTCGTACGACATCCCGAGGCACCGCATCTCGAACTCGTCCTCGCGCGTCCGGCCGAACACGAGGTGCGTGTGGGGATCGACGAACCCCGGCATCACGACGCGGCCCGTCGCGTCGATCTCCTCCCGCGGCGCGAAGCGGTCGCGGAGGTCCGCGGTGCGTCCGACGGCGGCGATGCGCCCGCCGGTCACCGCGATTGCGCCGTCTGCGAGCATCCCCGGCTCGCGGAGCGCCTCGCCCCGGAGCGGCCCGGCCGCAGGGCCCGCGTCCATCGTGAGCAGTTCCGCCGCGGAGCGGACGAGCAGGTCGCAGGGTTCCTTCGCCACGGGGACAGGGTGCCGCGGTCGCGCGCCGCCGGCTAGAGGTTCTCCACCCAGTCGGTCTTCTCCCGGACCACGTTCACGATGAGGCGGAACATCGAGTAGTCGGGGGCGATCTTCTTCATCGTCTCCTCGTTGATCTGGCCGTCGAAGCCCTTGTCCTTCGCGATGCGGCGGATCTGGTCGAGGGAGAGCCCGAGGTTGTCGGCGGCGAAGATCATGCGCGAGCGCTCGTCGGACTGCTTCTGCATGCCCTCCTCCTGCAGGTAGAAGTGGCTGAGCGAGTGCTGCACGTGGCCGAGCCCCCAGCGGAAGGTGCAGGCCATGGGGGAGCTCCCGTAGCGCTGGCGCATCTCGGCCGAGTCCACGATCACTTCACAGCGCTCGGGGTACGTCACCGTCATCGGGAACGCCTGGATCTCGAGCCACCACTGGAGCGCGGGCACGTTGTCGAAGATGCCCCGCGTGTACCGGTGCCCGGGCGTCGCCTCCTCGACGACGACCACGTCGTTCCCGGTCGAGGACCCCGAGAACTGCTGCACGTACCCCGGGAAGCACTCCTTCACGGCCTTCGTGAGCGCCCAGTCGGTGGACATGAACGATCCGCCGACGTTGACGAACCACCGGAGCCGCTCCTGCGAGTCCTTGTCCACGTTGCCCTCGCAGTTCACGAGGACGATCTGGTTCGGGTTGAGCCCGACTTCCTTCAACTGCTGCGCGCGGAGCGCCGTGTGGGGGATCGCGAGGTGTGCGAGCACCTTCTCGACCTTGTCCCAGGCGCCCGTCACCACGAGGATCCGCGCCCGCTGGAGCACCTCGATCGCGTACTCCTTCGTGCGGGCGTAGCGGTCCTCCTTCGGCTTCTCCGCCGCGTCGCGCCGGCTCTTCTTGATCAGGTTCAGGGCGCCGCCCTTCGCCTCGAACCACTTGCGCCACGTCGCCGGATCGGCCGGGAGCTGCTCCGCGGTGAGGATCTGGAGGTTCGCGTGGCAGACGCCGCGGACCACCGGGTCCTTGTCGGCGAGACCCTCCGCGAGCTTCGGGATCGCGGCCACGGCGCGGAGCCGCCCCATGCCCTCGAACGCCGCGGCGCGGATGCGCCAGTCCCTGTGCGTGGCGAGCGGGAGGAGGAGCGGGAGGTCGTCGCCGACCCCGAGCGTGCCCACGGTGGCGGCCGCAGCGCTGGACACGCGCCACGACGCGTCGCCGAGGAACGGCTTCAGCGCCTCGATCCCCGCGGGCTGCATCCGGTCCGCGATCTCCACGACGAACTGCACGCGGTGCATCTCCCCGGGGTCCTTCGCGATCCGGGAGCCGAGGGCGCGGAAGTCCTCGGCGGACAGGCAGCGCGCGAGCGCGGTGACCGCCTCGAGCCGCGCGTACGGGGACTTCACGTCGTCGAGGAGCTTGATGAGCGCCGGGGCCGACGATTGCTTCCCGAGCAGGCCGACGGCCCGCGCCGACTCGGACCGCACGCGCTCGTCCGCGTGGCCGAGCAGCGCCTCGAGATCGGTCAGGGCGTCCGCCAGCCGGAGCCGTCCGCACAGGCGCGCGACCCGGCGGAGCTCCTCCGGCTTCTTCGCGAGCGCGAACCCGCCCCGGACCGACTCCGCGACCCCTGCCGGCTGCGCGGCCGCCTGCGCCGCGAGAGCGCGCGCGATCCGCTCCTGCGGATGCTGGTCGTCGTCCGGGAGGGCGATCAGCTCGGAGACGAGGCGCGCGCGGGCCTCCGGCGCGTCGAGGCGTCCCAGACCCTCGATCGCGGCGACGTACGCGAAGTAGAACTTCTTGTCGGCGCGGCGGTCGAGCGCCGTGTCGAGCACAGAGAGGAGCTCCTTCCGCGCGTCCGAGAGCTCCGCGAGCCGCGACGCGCCGCGCACGCCCGCGGCGGCCACGCGGACCTCCTTGTTCTTCGCCCACCCGGCGAGGCGGTCGAAGTGCTCCTTCGTGGACGCGAGCTGTCCCGCGCCGTCGATGGCGCGGACGCGGAGCGACTCGTCGCGGGCCTCCTGGCCCGCGCGCGCGAGCAGTTCGCCTGCGCCCTCCTTCGCGTCCACGATCCGGAGCGCCGCGACCGCAGCGTCCCGCACCCACTGGATCTCGCCGTCCACCGCGACCTTCGCCAGCGGCGCGACGGACGCCTTCCCGCCGACCTTCGACAGCGCGTTCGCGGCGCGGATCTGCACTCCCCAGTCGGAGTCGGGGAGCGCCTTCAGCACCGCGGACTCCGCCTTCGCCGACTTCCCGCAGTCCTCGATCATCCCGAGCGCGCGGACGCGCTCCGCGGGGTCTGCGGACTGGAGGACGGCGACGGCGCCGTCGAGCGCGTCGTCCGCCGCGGCCGGCCCCCCCGGGAGCAGTGCGCATGCGAGGAGCGCCAGCGCGCCCCCGCGAACTCCCGTCCGGATCTTCGTCTTCGTCATGCAGGGAGGATACAGGACAGCGCGGCGGCGCCGCTTCCGCGGACTCCGCTCCGCGGCCGATAGACAGGGGATGCGGGACGATCCGCCCCCGAGCGCCGGCGCGGCCGGACCGGCCGCGCACCCGCGGCCGGTCCGGTTCGCCCTGTTCGTGAACGGGACGACGGTGAAGGCGTGGCAGGCGCGGGCGGTCCGCTCGCTCCTCGCGACCCCGGGCGTCACGTGCGCGCTGGTGGTCGTGAACGACGACCCGCCGCGGCCGTCGCCGCTCCTCGCGCGGATCGGGCGGCTCGTCTCGCGGACGGCGCTCTGGACGGTGTTCCTGCGGTGCGTCGAGCGGCGCTCCGCCGCGCACCGCCCGACGGACCTCTCCGCCGAACTCGCCGGGGTGCCGGTCCGCCGTGTCCGCGTCGTCCGGAAGGGGAAGTGGAGCGAGCACTTCCCCGACGACGACGTCCGCGCGCTCCGCGAGGCGGGCGTGGACTTCGCGCTCCGCTTCGCGTTCGGAATCCTCCGCGGCGACGTCCTCTCCGCGCCCCGGCTCGGCGTGTGGTCGTTCCACCACGGCGATCTCTTCCGCTACCGGGGCGGGCCGCCCGCGTTCTGGGAGATCGTGCGCGGCGACCCCGCGACCGGAGTGACGCTCCAGCGTCTCACGGAGACGCTCGACGCGGGCGTGGTGCTCATGCAGGGGCGGTTCCGGACGATCCGGGAGTCGTACGTGCGGAACCGCGACCAGGCGCTCCTCGGCGCGGCCGACTGGCCGGCGCGGACCGCGCGCGACGTGCAGGACGGCCGCACCGCGGCGCTCGACGCCGCGCCCGCGCCGACCGGGGCGCCGATCGACGTGGCGCCCGGGAACCTGCGGATGGCGTGGACCCTCGCGCGTCTCTGGGGCGCCGAAGCGCGCGCGCAGTGGGCGTCGCTCTTCCGTCAGCCGATCTGGAACGTCGGGGTGATCGACGCCCCGATCGAGGACGTGGCGCGCGCGGCGATCGCGGGGAGGGCGCTCCCGCCGGTCCGGTGGATGCCCGAGTCGGCGTGCGCGGGATTCGTCGCCGATCCGTTCGGCGCGCGGATCGGGGGACGGGACGCGATCCTGCTCGAGGAGATGGACTACGCGAAGGGCGTCGCGCACCTCGCGGCGTGCGAGGTCGGACCGGACGGCCGGACCGGTCCGCTCCGGCGAGTGCTCGACGTGGGCGCGCACCTCTCCTATCCGTGCGTCGTCGAGGGGGCCGCGGAAGACGGCGGGACGTTCGTCGTCCCCGAGTCGAAGGCGCTCGGCGAGGTCGCGCTCTGGCGCATGGACCCGGCGACCGGAGAACTCCGGCGCGAGCGCGCGCTGCTCCCCGGCTTCCCCGGGATGGACGCGACTCCGTTCCGCCACGGCGGGCGCTGGTGGATCCTCGCGACCGACGCCGCCACGTCGTCGTCGTCGAACCTGCACGCCTTCCACGCCGCGTCGATCCTCGGCCCGTGGACTCCGCACCGGAGGAACCCGCTGAAGAGCGACTGCGCGTCGGCGCGGCCGGCGGGGACCCCGTTCCTGCTCGACGGCGCGCTCGTCCGTCCGGCGCAGGACGGATCGACGACGTACGGCGGCGCGATCGCGCTCTGCCGCGTGGACGCGCTGACGCCGGAGGACTTCTCGGAGACGGTGATCGCGACGATCCGCCCCGACGCCTCGTGGCCGTACCGCGACGGCACCCACACGCTCTCCCGTCTCGGACCGTCCCGCACGCTCATCGACGCGCGGCGCACGGCGTTCTCGTGGCCGGCGTTCCGCCGCGCCCTCCGCTCGAAGCTCCGGCGCGTCATCGGCGCGAAGTCGTGAGTTGACATTCCTGACCCGGAGCGGAGAGTCGGACCCATGACGGCTCCCGCGGACCGCGCCCCGATCGACGCCTGTCTCGACGCCTTCCACGCCGCCGCCGCGCGCGCCGACGGCGCCGCGCTGCTCGCGCTCTTCGACGAGGACGGCGTGTTCCTCGGCACCGACGCGACGGAGCGGTGGCAGGGCGGGGCGTTCCGCGCCTTCGTCGCCGAACGGTTCCGGGGCGGTCGCGGATGGACGATGTCCCCGACGCGCCGCGACGTGACGACGGCCGCCGACGCGCGGACCGCCTGGTTCGACGAGGACCTCGTCCACGCGCGGATGGGGCCCCTCCGCGGCTCGGGCGTCGTCGTCCGCGGCGCCGACGGCGCGTGGCGCGTCGCGCAGTACAACCTGGCCGTCGTCGTCCCGAACGAGCGGTTCGACGCTGTGAGCGCCGCGATCCGCGGATGAGCGGCGCGCCCGATCCGTGGAGCGCCGAGGCCGCGTTGTCGCGGTTCAGCCATGCTGTGCCGATGGAGGCGTGGTCGCGGCTCGTCGCGAGGGACGCGCGCGTCCTCGACGTGGGCTGCGGGTGGGGGCGGACGCTGGCGGACCTCCGCGCCGCCGGATGGCCGCGCCTCGCCGGAGTCGATCCCGCGCCGGGGATGATCGCCCGCGGCCGCGCGGAACATCCGGATCTCGATCTTCGCCTCGCCGACGGCGAGCGGCTCCCGTTCGACGACGCGTCGTTCGACGCGGCGCTTCTCGTCGCGGTGCTCACGGCGATCCCCGACGACGCGGCGCAGCGCGCCGTCGCCGCGGAGATCCGCCGCGTGCTCGCGCCGGGCGGAGTGCTCTTCGTGAGCGACCTCCTCCTGAACGACGACGCGCGCAATCTCGCCCGATACCGCGCCGCAGCCGACGAGCGCCTCGGCCCGTGGGGCGTGTTCCGCGTGGACCCCGGCGGCGACCTCGTCTGCCGCCATCACGACCCCGCGTGGCTCGACGACCTCTTCGCCGGCTTCGACGTCGCCGCGCGCGAGCCGTTCACCGCCGCGACGATGCGCGGACACACGTCGGACGCGCTCCGCCTCTGGCTCCGGCGGCGCTGAACTACGCCCCGAGCATCGGCATCCGCACGCCCTGCGCGCGGGCCACGTCGATCGCGTCCTCGTAGCCCGCGTCGGCGTGGCGGACGACGCCCATCCCGGGGTCGCAGGTCAGCACGGCCTCGATGCGCTCGTCCATCTCCGCCGTGCCGTCGCAGCAGATCACGACTCCCGCGTGGAGCGAGTAGCCCATGCCGACGCCGCCGCCGTGGTGGAAGCTCACCCACGTGGCGCCCGCCGCGGTGTTGAGGAGCGCGTTCAGGATCGGCCAGTCCGCGACGGCGTCCGAGCCGTCGCGCATCGCCTCGGTCTCCCGGTTGGGGGACGCGACGCTGCCGCAGTCGAGGTGGTCGCGGCCGATCACGATCGGGCCCTTGACGCGCCCCTCGCGGACCATGCGGTTGAAGAGGAGGCCCGCCTTCGCGCGGTCGCCGTAGCCGAGCCAGCAGATGCGCGAGGGAAGCCCCTGGAACGCGATGCGCTCCTTCGCGAGCCGGAGCCAGCGCTGGAGGCTCTCGTCCTCGGGGAAGAGCGCCGCGACGGCCTCGTCGGTCGCGTGGATGTCGGCCGGGTCGCCGGAGAGCGCGACCCAGCGGAACGGGCCCTTCCCGCGGCAGAAGAGCGGGCGGATGTACGCGGGGACGAATCCCGGGAACGCGAACGCGCCGTCGAACCCGTGCGCCTTCGCCTGTCCGCGGAGGTTGTTCCCGTAGTCGAACGTGACCGCGCCGCGGCGCTGGAGGTCCACCATGAGCCGGCAGTGGTCGGCCATCGTGCGCATCGACGCGGCGACGTAGGCCTTCGGGTCCGACGCGCGGAGCGCGAGCGCCGCCTCGTACGGCATGCCGTCGGGGACGTACCCGTGCAACTCGTCGTGGGCGCTGGTCTGGTCCGTGAGGAGGTCGGGGACGAGGCCCTTCGCCAGCAGCGCGCGGAGGAGGTCCGTCTGCGGCGCGACGACGCCCACCGACACCGCCCGCTTCGCCGCGCGGAGCTCCGTCGCCCGCGCGATCGCCGCGTCCACCGACGGCGCGAGCTCGTCGAGGTACTTCGTCGCGAGCCGCTTCCCGATCCGCGCGCCGTCCACGTCGGCCGCGAGGAACGTCCCGCCCGCGAGCACGGCGGCGAGCGGCTGCGCGCCGCCCATCCCGCCCAGGCCGCCCGACACGACGAGCCGCCCGGCGAGGGATCCGCCGAAGTGCTGCCGCGCCGCCTCCGCGAACGTCTCGTAGGTGCCCTGGACGATCCCCTGCGACCCGATGTAGATCCACGATCCGGCCGTCATCTGGCCGTACATCATCAGGCCCTTCCGGTCGAGCTCGTGGAAGTGCTCCCACGTGGCCCAGCGGGGGACGAGGTTGCTGTTCGCGAGGAGCACGCGGGGCGCGCGGCGGTGCGTGCGGAACACCGCGACGGGCTTCCCGCTCTGGACGAGGAGCGTCTCGTCGTCGCCGAGCGTGCGGAGCGATTCGAGGATCGCGTCGAAGCACTCCCAGTTGCGCGCCGCGCGGCCGGTCCCGCCGTAGACGACGAGATCCTCCGGCCGCTCCGCCACCTCGGGGTCGAGGTTGTGCTGGATCATGCGCCACGGCGCCTCGGTCTGCCACGAGCGGCAGGTGAGGGTCGTGCCGCGCGGCGCGCGGACGGTGCGCTTGCCGGGATTCGTCATCGGGTCACCTCAGTCGGATGCGGCGAGGAGCGAGCCGTCGTCGAGCAGCGCGGTCGCGGCGTCGAAGGCGGGGGTGAGCGGGCGGTCGGCGACGAACGGCGGCACCGCCGCGCGGAGCACGGCGAACGCGCGCTCCACCGCGTCGCCCGCGCGGAGCGGGCGGCGGTGCTCGATCCCCTCGGCCGCCGCGATCAGCTCGATCGCGAGGATGCGTTCCGTGTTCCGGAGGATCGCGCGCGCCTTCCGGACCGCGATGGGGCCCATGGAGACGTGGTCCTCCTGGTTCGCGGAGGTCGGGATCGAGTCCACCGACGCGGGATGGGAGAGCGCCTTGTTCTCGCTGGCGAGCGCCGCGGCGGTGACCTGCGCGATCATGAGCCCGCTCGACACGCCGGGCGTCCGCGCGAGGAACGCGGGGAGCCCCGACGAGAGGTCCGGGTTCACCAGAGTCTCCGTGCGGCGCTCCGAGATGGACCCGAGCTCCGCGCACGCGATCGCGAGCGCGTCGCACGCGATGGCGACCGGCTCCCCGTGGAAGTTCCCGCCGGAGATCACCGCGTCGTCCTCCGCGAAGACGAGCGGGTTGTCGGTGGTCGAGTTCATCTCGCGCTCGATCACCGACGCGGCGTGCTCGATCGTGTCGCGGCACGCGCCGTGGACCTGCGGCGCGCAGCGCACGCAGTAGGCGTCCTGCACCTTGTGCGGCCCCGCGTGGCTGGGGAGGATCGAACTCCCGGCGACGAGCCGGCGGATGTTCGCCGCCGAAGCCTTCTGCCCCGGATGCGGGCGGGCGTCGTGGATCCGCGCGTCGAACGGCGACGCGCTGAAGAGCAGCGCGTCGAGCGACATCGCGCACGCGAGGTCGGCCGTGCGGGCCGCCCGGCGGGCGCGCGCCACGGCGACCGCGCCGAGGGCCGTCATGAACTGCGTCCCGTTGAGGAGCGCGAGCCCCTCCTTCTCGCGGAGCTCGTAGCGCGGCGCGAGCCCGGCGCGCGCGAGCGCGTCGGCGGCGGGGACGACCCGTCCGCCCTCGACGCAGTCGCCCTCGCCGATCACGAGCATCGCGGCGTGCGCGAGCGGCGCGAGGTCGCCGGACGCGCCCACCGACCCCTGCTCGGGGACGAGGGGCGCGAGCCCCGCGTTCCAGATCGCGGCCATCCGCTCGACGAGCGCCGGCGTGACGCCCGAGTGCCCGCGGAGCACGGACTGGATCCGGAGGAGCAGCATGAGCCGCGCGTCGGCCGCGCCGAGCGGCGCGCCCACGCCGGCGGCGTGCGAGAGCACGAGGTTCCGCTGCAGCGCCGCGCGCTCCCCGGGGCCGATGGCCACGTTCTGGAGCTTCCCGAATCCGGTGGTCACCCCGTACACCGCCCGGCCCGACGCGACGGCGCGGTCCACGACCGCCCGCGACGCGGCGACGCGGCGCATCGCGTCGGGGCAGAGCGCGATCCGGGTGCTCGGGGCGTGGACGGCGTGGACGGCGTGGACGGCGTGAACGGCGTGAACGGCGGCGTCGATCGAGAGACCTTCGCCGCGGAGCGTGAGAGTGTTCATGGACCGTCGGGGCTCCCTTCGCGGAGAGCCCGGGATCCTCGCACGGCGGGGGCGCTACTCGGACGAAACGCGGCGGAGGATCAGATGCCGCTCGATCTCCCAGAACGCGGGCGCGTAGCCCGGCGCGTCGGGTTTCGACGGCCCGGCGCCCGCCGGGCGCGAGACCCACACCTGCCCGCGGACGTCGAGCTGCGCCTCCGCGATCCCGCCGGTCTTCCGCGAGTACCGGAACTTCCCGCGCATCGCGTCGCCGTCGCCCGCGGCGTGGACCTTCACGACGCTCGGGTCGGGGACCACCGACTCGGCCTCCTCCGCGACGGGGGTGGCGACCACGTCCACGCGGAGCGCGTCCGGGTCGAGCCGCGCGACGTCGAGGCGCCCCTTCCACGCGATCCGCCACTTCCCGGGCACGGGCTGGTCGAACCGGAAGTCCCGGCCCTTCCCCGCGACGACCGCGTCGGTCCCGATCTTCGGGAAGAGGATCTCCGTCCACGTGGCGGCGAACGTGCCCGCGCGGGGAAGATCCTGCGCGTCGCGGCCCTTCCCCGGCGTCACGCGGTCGATCGCGTCGGCCCAGCGCGTCCGCCACTCTCCGAGCCCCTGCGCGCCGAGGACGCCGCCGCCCTGCGCAACGGTGAGTTCGAGCGGGACGCCGACGATGGCGCGGCGCGGCGCGAGCAGCGCGGCGAAGTCGGCGAAGTCGAGCATCCGCGCGTCGGGGGCCAGCGTGTCGAAGTCCAGGGGGAACCCGTCGGCACGGTAGGTCTGGTAGCGGAAGGAATCGATCGTGAAGCGGAGCTTCGCCTTCTCGGCGTCGGCCTCGAGCACCTCGACCGTGAACCGCTGCGTGTGGCGCGCCATCAGCACGGCGCTGGTCGCCATGTCGCGGTGGAACTCGGTCTCCACGAGTTCGTAGTGGTGCTTGTCCCGCTCGGACTTCCGCCACGCGACGTCGAGCGCGACGGTCGTTCCGTCGGCGACGGGCGTGCCGCCGTCGTCGATCGCCGGAGGCGGGGGGAGGGGCGCCACCGGGCCGGGGGACGGGCCGGGCTGCGGCGCGGCCTGCCCCTCCGGGTCCCAGTCGGGCGCCTTCGTCCCCGTCCGCGGCGGCTCGGCCGTCCCGGCGCGCGGAGCGGCCGCCCCGCCGTCCTTCGTCCGCGTCGCGGACCAGAGACCGGTGCCGACCAGCCCGGCGACCGCGATCAGCGCGACGACGCGCAATGCGGGGCGCCGCGGGGCGGCGGGGGATGCGTCGGGCGCGGGACGGGGCGGAGTGCGGGGCATCGCGCAGGAGTATATGCGTGACGGGAGATTCGTCCGGGAACGGCCCGAACGGGGATGATCGGCCCGTGCGAATCGGCGTGGACGCCCGCATCCTCGAACTCCCCTGCCCGACCGGCGTCGAGCGGGCGGCGGCGGAGATTCTCCGCGCGCTCCCGGGCGCGCTCTCGGGCGGCGACCGGGTGTTCGTCTACGTGCGGAAGCGGTTCGATCTCCCGGCGGGGCCGCAGGTCGAGACGCGCGCCCTCGACGGGCCGGACTCGGCGCTCCTCTGGCGCGAGACGCACCTCGGCGCGGCGGCGGAGGGCGACCGGTGCGACGTGCTCTGGTCGCCGGTCGTCGCGGTGCCGTTCCGTTGCGCGGTGCCGAGCGTGGCCACGTTCCACGAGGCGCCCTGGCTCGTGCGGCGCGGGATCGAGGGGCGGACGCGGGAGACGGCGCACGCGATCCGACTCGCGGTCACGGCGCGGACGGCCGCCCGCATCGTGTGCCCGAGCCGCGCGTCGCTCGCGCAGTTCACCGAACTCCACCCGGACGCGGCGCCCCGCGCGCGCGTCGTGCCCCACGGCGTCCCCGCGCGGTTCTTCGACCCTGCGCCCGGCGGCGCGGCCGAGCGTCTCGCACGGCTCGGCGTCGGGCGTCCGTACCTGCTCCAGGTCGGCGGAAACCGGCCGCGGAAGAACGTCCCGCTGCTCCTCCGCGCGTTCGCGAGATACCGGCTCCGCGGTGGTCCGTCGTCGCTCGTGCTCGCCGGGCCCGGCGACCCGCCGGAACCGGCGCCCCGCGGCGTGCGCGCGCTCGGATGGGTGTCCGACGACGACCTCGTCGCGCTCTACGACCACGCGTCGGCGCTGGTCGTCGCGAGCGAGGCGGAGGGGTTCGGGATCCCGGTTCTCGAGGCGATGGCGCGCGGCTGCCCGGTCGTGGCGCTGCCGACGGGCGGAGTCGTCGAGGCCGCGGGCGACGCGGCCGCGTTCGTCGGGGCGCAGGCGGCGGGAGTGGACGGCGCCGGCGTGGACGGCGCGGGCGATGCCGCGGAGGCCCTCGCGGGGGTCGTCCTG
>JAJVHW010000171.1 GCA_022072415.1 Planctomycetota bacterium | reverse complement strand
CCGCGCGCGCTCGGCTGCGGCCGCGGCCTCGAGGGTGTGGCGCTGCGCGCGGAGCGGGCGGTCGTCGAGGCGGAAGAGCGGCGTGCCCTTCGTCACGCGGTCGCCGACGCCGTGGTGGACCTCGAGCACGAGCCCCGCGAACGGAGCCCCGAGCGACGTGGCCCGGTCGGCGGCCGGTTCCACGATCCCCGCCCCTGCGATGGTGTGCGGGAACGGCGCGCGCGGGGGCTCGACCGGCGGCGGCGCCGGCTGCGGGCGCGGCGCGGACCACGCAGTGTACGCCGCGAACGCGACGCCCGCGACCGCGAGGAGGGGGATGAAGATCCGGGGCCTAGGCATGGTGCACCTCCGTGGCTCCGGGGACGCGGACGCCGGTGATGCGCCCGTCGAGCATCTCCGACATGCGGTCCCCGAAGCGGAACACGCGGGGGTCGTGGGTCACGACGATCACGCAGCGGTCGGCGCCGACGGCGGACGCGCGGAGCGTCTCCATCACCTGCGCGCCGGTCGTGCCGTCGAGCGCGGCCGTGGGTTCGTCGCAGACGAGCAGCCCCGGACGTCCGACGAGGGCGCGTGCGATCGCGACGCGCTGCTGCTGGCCGCCGGAAAGCTGGGTCGGCAGGCGCCCGGTGAGCTCGCCGAGGCCCACGGACGCGAGCGTCTCCTTCGCGCGGTCCACGGCCTCGTGCCGCCGCATCCCGCGGAGGAGCAGCGGCACGGCCGCGTTCTCGGCCGCGGTGAGCGACGGGACGAGGTTGTACTGCTGGAACACGAAGCCGATGTTCTCGCGGCGGAACGCGGTCTTCCGCGAGGGCGACATCGCGTGGACGTCGTGCCCGAGGACGGACACCTCTCCGGCGGTCCGGTCGAGGATCCCCGCGATCACGGAGAGGAGCGTCGTCTTCCCGCAGCCCGAGGGTCCGGCGAGGAGCATCATCTCGCCGCGCCGCGCCTCGAAGTCCACGCCGCGGAGAGCCCACGCCTCCGCGTCGCCCGTGTCGAAGGACTTGGTGACGCCGCGGCAGACGACGGCGGGAAGGGAGGCGGGGGAGGCGCTCCGCGCGCCGGCTTGGTCCGTCACGTCACGACCCCCTGAACACGATGGCGGGCTCGGTCTTCCAGACCTTCCGGAGCGAGAGGAGGCTCGCGAGCGCGACGAGCACCGTCATCGCGCAGAAGGAGAGGCCCATCAGTTCCGGCGTGAACCGCACGGCGATCTGCGGGCTCCTCTTCGCCGCGTGGCTGAAGAGCGCGGTGAAGCCCACGCCGATCCCGTATCCGAGGAGCCCCACGACGACGGCCTGGAAGACGACCATCTTCGCGAGGAGCCCGTTCCCCGCGCCCATCGCCTTCAGCGTCCCGAAGTGGCGGAGGTTGTCCACGACGAACGAGTGGAGCGTCTGCATCGCGATCGCGAGGCCCACGATGAAGCCGAGAACCACCGTGGTGCCGAAGTTGATCACGATGCCCGTGTTCCTCGCGTAGTGGCGGAGCGTCTTCTCCGTGAACTGGCCCTGCGTCGCGGCGCCGAGGCCGGTGGCGGCGCGGATGCGGTCCGCGAGTTCCTCGTCCGTCACGCCGGGCTTCGGCGACGTCAGCACGAAGGTCATTACGCGGCGGTCGCCGGGCACGTACCTCACCGCGCGCGAGTAGGTCGTGTAGACGACCGGGAACGACACGAACGTGCGCGTGGCGCGGCAGATCCCGACCACCCGCGCGCGGCGGTCGTTCAGTTCCAGCACGTCGCCGACCTTCACGCCGCCGAGCCGTTCCGCGCCCGCCTCGTCCACGATCACGGCGTCCGGCTGCCAGAGGTCGGTGAGCTTCCCCTCGACGAAGTCCGACGGACCGCCGAGGAGCGTGCCCGAGTCGAGGCCGAACACGAAGACCGACTGGAAGCTCCCGTCGGCCGTCTTCGCGCGGCCGTTGCTCTTGAAGAGGGGGACGGCCCAGTCCACGCCCGGGACGTCGCGCACCCGCGGGAGGTCCACGTCCTTCAGCGGCTTCAGGTCGTCGGGGTACTGGACGCCGGGGTCCATGACCCACACGCGGGCGGCCGAGATGTCGGTCACCATGGCGAACGTGCGCGTCATGATCCCGGTGAAGATCGAGCCCTGCTGGGTCATCAGCAGCACGGCGAACGCGAGACCGACCACGAGCGAGAGGTACTTCGCGCGGTCGCCGGTGAGCATCTTCCAGGCCACGTAGATCATGGGCGCGCCTCGCCCGGGTCCGCAGCGCCGGCCGGGGACTGTCCCGCGGACCCGCTTGCGGATGCACCGGCGGAGCCGTTCGTGGAGCCGTTCGCGGCGGCGCCGCCGGATGCGGCCGCATCCTCGGCCGCGCCCGCGCCGTCGTCTCCGGACGCATACGCCGCGTACGCGAGCCCGCGCTCGCTGAACGCCGCCACGTGGCACGCGACCTCGTTCCGCAGGGAGTCCGTCCACGCGCGTTCGCCGAGCAGGCGGAGCGCGACGGGGGACGCGATGCGGTGGTAGACGATCTGCCCGACGACGGAGAGCGCGAGCAGGCGGAGTTCACGCGCGCCGAGGTGGGGGCGGAGCGGGCGGATCGCCGCCTCGAGGGCGCGGATCCGCGGCTCCATGAACTCGCGCACCGCGACGTCGGCGCCTTCCGGCGACTCGAGCACGGCGCGC
Source organism: Planctomycetota bacterium (assembly GCA_022072415.1). GTDB lineage: Bacteria > Planctomycetota > JAJSAM01 > JAJSAM01 > JAJVHW01 > JAJVHW01. The sequence continues at coordinate 16,452 of JAJVHW010000171.1, read as the reverse complement.
ACGATGAACCGCGTCTGCCAGGGCTCGTCCGCGCCGAGCACGCTCCGCGCGATGCCGAGGACCGCCGCCCGGAACCGCTCCCGCGGCGGCCCGCCCGGCTTCGGCGCCGACGGCTCGTGGATCTGCGAGAGGACGAACCGGATGGCTTCCGCGTGCAGGTCGGCCTTGCACCGGAAGTGGTAGTTCACGGACGCGACGTTCGTGCGCGCCCGGCGGCAGATCTCCCGCACCGTGGCCCCGGCGAACCCGCGCTCGGCGACGAGAGTGGCCGTCGCGCGCAGGAGGCGTTCCCGCGTCGCCGCCCCGTCGGACCGGCCCGTCTGCGGATGCGCGGGCTCCCGCCGGCCGGGACCGCCGCGGCGGGCCGGGACCTTCCGGGCCGCGGACGATCGGGATGCAGGACTGCCGGGCGCGCGGCGGCGGCGGGCGGAGGAGGGCGTCTTGTTCGAACGCATGTTTCAAACGTGTGTTTAAACTGTATCGGCGGGGAGCGGCGGACGCGCGAAGAATCCGTCGGGCGGATGGAGGAGCGGGCGGGCGTGCGAGCGGCAGGGCGGGGCAGGACGGGAGGCCGGGACGGAAGGCTGGGATGGCAGGCCGGGATCGCGGGCTGGGATGGCGGCGCGGGACATCGCGGCGCGGGAAGGCGGCGCGGGGTGGATGTGCGGGAGGGATGTGCGGGAGGTTGGGGCGGGAGGTTGGGGCGGGAGGGGCATGAGTGTGGAGGGGCGCCGTCGACCGGACGCATCGTGCTCGGGCGGATTCCGTGCAGGTGGGAGGCGATCGGTCTAGGGCCAGTCGGTCCGTCGAGGGCCGGTCGGATGGGCCGGGTGTCCGGAGCGGACGGACGGGCGGTACGGAGGACCGGAGAACCGCGGGATCGGAGAGCCCGAGAAGCGCGGACCCGCGGATCGGACGGCCGAGAAGCGCGGAACCCCAGGACCGGAGGGCGGGGGAAGCGCACGATCGGCGGACCGGGGAATCGCCGAACTCGAGGACCGGAGAGCCGGAGGACCGGAGAATCGAGAACCGGCGGACCGGCAGCGCGGCACGGCGGCCCTTCGCACGCATCGTGCAGGGACGGTAGTCTCGACGACGGCGCGGAACTCCGAGCACGGAGCGGCGCCGCGGAGTTCCCGAAGATGAAGAGCCATCGACACGACATCCCCGAACCGGCGACGGGCGCAGCCCGCGCGGCGGGGCGAGTCCTCCGCGCTGCGGCGCTTGCGCTTGCGGCCGCCGTCGCGGCGTGGGGCGGACCGACGGCCCCGGCCCGCGCAGCGGACACGTCGCCCGCGGCGGCCGCGAAGGCCGCGCGCTCGAACGGGACCTTCGCCGTGCTGACCGACGGCACGTACGTGGCGGCCGACTCGATCGTCCGCGACAAGGAGAAGAAGGTCTTCGACCTCGCGGGTTCGTCGGCCGCCGCGCAGTACCCGCAGGACCAGGTGTCGGTCGCCTTCGTCGGCGGCGAACGGGTGAAGGTCACGAAGTCGCACATCTTCGACCGGCAGGAGGGGCCGTACCGCTTCTGGACGGCGATCCTCGACGCCGAGCACAAGCTCTCCGCCCGCGCCGGGAAGGCGTTCGGCGACGACGAGGCGGCCGCGCGCTCGGCCTACGAGAAGGGCGTGCTCGAGGCCGCCGGCGCCTGCCGCGAGTGGGGCGCGTGGACCGCCGCGGGCGCGCTGCTCGGCGACGCGAAGGAACTCGGCGTGTGGACGCAGGCCGCGATCGACGCGGCGCTCGCGTGCTGCCCCGACATCGACCGGAGCGACGCCTACCCCTTCCAGTCGGAAGACGCGGTGAAGGCGCCCGAGTGGGTCAAGTGGGCGCGGACGCTGATCCCGCTCGGCGGCCGGTTCAAGAACAAGGAGGAGGACTCCAACAAGGCGTCGCGTCCGATGAAGTGGCAGAAGGACGCCTTCCCCATGGTCACGCGCAACATCGAGCTGTGGTCGCTCGAGCGCGAGGCCGTCTCGATCGTGGTGGACGTGCTGCTCCAGGCCGAGGCGACGGTGCGCGCGCTCGAAGGTCTGCTCGGGCGGCCCGAGCACGGCGTGGACGAGCGCCTCGAGATCCGCTTCTACACGAACCGGCAGGACTACCTCACCGACGACAGCGGAGGCTCGAAGCCGCCGCTCTGGTCCGGCGGGTTCTTCAGCCCCGGCGACGGGATCACGCGCTTCTACAAGGAGGCGAAGGGCGACCTCCGCGAGACGGTCTCCCACGAGATGACGCACCACTGGCTCGAGCGCCGGTTCTTCCGCGGCGGGCAGAGCTACTCGAAGCAGTCGGGCTACTGGATCGTCGAGGGGTTCGCGCGGTACGTCGAGCACACGTCGCGCGACTTCCAGAAGGGGAAGACGCGCTGGGACTGGACGGGCGCCGCCTGCGTCCACAACTCCCGCGGGATCCGCCGCGCCGGGAAGCTCTTCCCCGCGAGCCACATCATCGACCTCTCGCAGGCGAACTTCGGCGCCATGCCGACGGACCGGATCAGTGTCTTCTACGAACAGGCCTCGGCCACGGTGTGGTTCATGCTGAACCGGCGCGGACCGGAGGGGCGGAAGGCGCTCCTCGAGTACATGCGCCGCTACTACCACGGGGAGTTCCTCGACCTCCCGCCGATCGACGACGCCGGTCTCGTGAAGCGCGATCCCTCCACCGCGAAGCCGATCCTCGAGACGTGGAAGGTGCTCGGGTTCGACACGCCCGGCGCCCTCGACGCCGCGTTCGGCGAGTTCCTCGACTCACTCGGGAAGTAGCGCCGCGCGCGGCCACGCCGCGCTCCGCCCGTCGAGGGCGAAATCGGCGAGCACGCGCCCCGTCCGCGGCGCGAACTTGAACGCGTGGCCGCTGCACGCGGCGCCGATCACGATGCGCGGATCCCCCGGGAGCGCGCCGAGCGCGAAGTCCTGCGTGCGGGTGTTCGTGTAGAGGCACCGCTCCGTGGCGAGAACGCGGGCCGGCGGCGACGCGAGCTCGCGGCCGAGGAACTCCATCACTTCGGCGACGGCCCGCCCGTCGTTGAGCGGCGCCGGACCGTGGGGCGGCGCCGGACTGTCGGGCGGCGCCGGATCGTCGGGGTCGTCGGATCCCGGCCCGGTCGCGTGGCGCGCCGCCTTGATGCCGGCGTGCCGGTGCTCCGGCAGTCCGTAGAAGTGCTCGTGCTCGTCACGACCCGTCCAGACCCACACGGGGAATCGCGGAACGCGCCACGCGTCGCGGTCGCCGGAGGGCTCCGCGTAGACGACCGTCTGCCGCGCGACGGCGAACGACGGCGCGAGCTCCGGCACGAGGCGGCCGATCCACGCGCCCGCGGCGACGACGACGCGGTCCGCGCGCGCGTCGCCCCGGGGCGATGCCACGACGACGCCGCCAACGTCCGCAGCGATCGACGAGACGGGCCACTCCTCGCGGATCTCCGCGCCCGCGGCGGCGGCGAGACGCGCGAGCGCGGCGACGGCGGCGTCCGCCGCGAGCACGCCCGCGCTGCGGTCCACGAGGATGCGCGGGTCCTCGCCGAACCGGAACTGCGGGAACATGCGCCGGGCCTCGGGAACACCGACCTCGTCCACCGGCGACCCGGCCGCGGCCGCGGCGAGGACGTACGCGTCGACGGACCCGCCCCGCGGCCCGAAGAAGAGGCCCGGTGTGGGCGTGAGCAGCGGCTCGCCCGCGTCGCGTTCGAGCGCGGGCCAGTCCTCGGCCATCGCATCGGCGGCGAACCGCGCGTAGTGCGGATCGTGATACGACGTGCGGGTGATCCGCGCCGCGCCGTGGCTGCTGCCCCGCGAGTGGCCGATCCGGAACTGCTCGAACAGGGTCACGCGCGCTCCGCGGAGCGCGAGCGCGCGCGCCGCCGCGAGGCCGTTCACGCCGCCGCCGACGACCGCCACCGTCACCGCCGACGCCGCGGACCGGGTCATCGCCGACTCCGCGGCACGGCGCGCCCGTCACCGTCCTGCATCGATCCTCCTGCGCGGGGAAACCCCTGCGGACGGTAGGCTCTCCTGCTTCTCCGGGCAACTTCGAGGCCCGGTCGGACTCCGAGGCGAGGAGGCGCGGATGAGCGGCAAGGTCCTGGCGGGTGCGGTCGTCGGCGCGGTCGCGGGGTTCGCGGCGTGCTGGGTCGCCGTCGTCAGGGACCACGACCTGGCGCGCGAGCAGTCGGTCGCGGCCGAGCGGGCGACCGCGGAGAAGCTCGCGTCCGCCGCCGACGCGGCGTCGAAGCACGAGACGCGCGCGTCCGAGGCGGAGCGGAAGCTCCGCGACGCGTCGGCCGCGCTCGCCGCGGTCCAGGAGAGGCTCGCGGCGGCGGACGCGAAGCTCCGGGACCTCGAGTCCGCGGCGAAGCCGGGTCCCGCGCCGAAGCCGGACGGCGCGAAGGAAGCGAGGAACCCGCAGGCGTTCAGCTTCCCCGACCGCGACGAGATCCTCGGCCAGGTGGACTGGCGCATCGTGGGGACCAGCCTCGCGAAGATGGGTCCGCTCTGCGCGAAGTTCGCGGAGGAGCTCGCGAAGGGCGGCGAACTGCCTCCGGAGGTCGTCGGCGAACTGCAGCGCCACAACGGGCCGCTCGTCACGCAGGCGCTCCGCGTGATGGGGAAGGTGCCCGGCACCGGCGCGAACGGCGCGTTCACGCATCCCGTCTTCTCGGTCAACGCCCTCGCCGCCGCGCTCGACGCGCTCGGGATGCCGCTCACGGAGTCGCAGTCCGCGTCGCTGCTCGGCATCGCGCGCCGCTACGCCGCCGAGGACGCGCAACGGCTGGCCGGCTACGACGAGCGCACGTTCCAGCTCCGGAAACTCGTCGAGGAGGGGAGCATCCGCAGCCGCTTCCTCGCCGACGCGCTGGGCGCCCTCACGAACGAGCAGCGCGACGCGCTCCGTCCCGCGGCGACGCGCGACCGCACGTCGCTCGATCTCTGGTCGTCGGGCATCTTCTGGTCCCAGTTCGCGCGCCCGGTGCGGCTGGCGGACCGCGAGAAGCTCCAGTCGGAGTTCTGCCGCTCGCTCGTCACGGGACTGAAGCTCGACGAAGCCGGTCAGGCGCGGGCGGAGGCGGTGCGCGCCTCGTGGGCCGCCGCGCTCCCGGCCGACACGCTGAAGCGCGCCGAAGATCCGCTCTCCGCGATGAACATGTTCCCCGTCGCGTTCGTCGAGGAGATGGCCGCGGCGGAACTCGCCCTCGCGGAACGGCTCGCTGCGGAGCTCCCGCTCTCCGGCGACGCGCTCGCGGCTGCGCGGAGGATCCAGTTCGTCCTCGTGCCGCTGCCCGCGGCCGGCGGCGACGACTGACGCCCTACTTCACGTCGCGCACGCAGCGGAACCCGATGAGGAGCTCGGGGTCCGACTCGTCGGGCGCCACCCAGTAGCGCACGGACGAAAGGCACTGGGACGGGTGGCTCTTCGCGCTGCCGCCGCGCACCTCGCGGCCCACGCCGACGAGCGGGTCGTCGCACGAGTCGGACGTCCACTCCATGGCGTTCCCGGCCATGTGGTAGACGCCGTCGGTGGACCGGCCGCCCGCGAAGGACTGCACGGCCGAGGGCCCGCGCGACTGGACGGAGCGGCTCACGCACCGCGTGGGATCGAACTCGTTGCCCCAGGGGTAGATGAGTCCGCGGAGCCCGCGCGCGGCGCGCTCCCACTCGTCGCCCGTCGGGAGCCGCTTCTCGGCCCACTTCGCGTAGGCGTCGGCCTCGGCGGCCGTGACGCCGACCACGGGAAGCTCGCGGAGGTTCGCGGGCGGCTGGTCGCCGCCCCAGTGCGACGGGGCGCGCGCGCCCGTCGCGGCGACGAAGCGCGCGTACTCGGCGTTGCTGACCTCCGTCACGTCCACGAGGAGCGGCGCGACGTCGCGCGTCCGTCCCTCGGCGCCGAGGATCGCCGTGCCGCCGGGGACGAAGGCCATGCTCGTGCGCGAGCGCACCGCCTGCAGCGCCTTGTCGAGGTCCGCGAACCACTCGTCGGACTTCGCGCCGACGCGGAGCGGCTCCGGGAGCTCGAGCAGGATCCGCACGGCCGCGAGCGGGTCCTGCGCGGCGACGGCCGCCGCGCGCGCGCGCACGTCGGCGACCTTCGAGAGCCGGAGCTCCTCGCACTTCTGGAGGGCCATGTCCCGGGCCGCGGCGATCTGCACGCGGATCAGGTGGCCCCAGCGGCGGTCGAGGTCGTCGTACTGCTTCGCGACGAGGTCGGCGCGTCCCTCGAGACCCGGAACGAACGCCGCGGTCTCCGCGAGCGCCGCCTTCGCGCGCATCTCCTCGGCCCGGTCCTCCTCCATGCTCGGGAGGCCGGCGCCGTGCGCGAGCGCGGTGCCGTCCATGTCGGGGAGCACGAGCGCCATCACCGTCGCCGCGGCGGCGACGATGACCGCGGAGCACGCGATCACCACGGGCGGCCGGGTCGCGAGGGCGGTCTGCGGCGCGTTGACCTCGCGGGCGAGGTCCTGCATGCGCCCCATGACGTCCTCGATCTCGACGACGACCTTCGGCTTGCCGCCGCCGAGGATCTTCTCGAGGTCGTTCGCGAGGTCGTCCGCCGTCTGGTAGCGGGCTCCGGCGGACTTCGCCATGAGCTTCTCGACCACCTGGGAGACCGAGATCGGGACCGACGGCATGCGCTTCACGACCGGGACCGCGATCTCCTTGGTCTGCTTCAGCAGGACCTCGATCGCCGTCTCGCCGTCGAAGGGCTTGCGCCCCGTCAGCATCACGTACATCGTGCAGCCGAGGGAGTAGAGGTCGGCGCGGCCGTCCACGTTGCAGCCGTCGATCTGCTCCGGCGACATGTACGCCGGGGTGCCCATCACCTCGCTGCGCGTGTCGTCCGTCCCGGTGGCCGCCTGCGCGGCGAGGCCGAAGTCGGCGATCTTCACGACGCCTTCCCCGGTGACGAACAGGTTCTCCGGCTTGATGTCCCGGTGGACGATGCCCTTCTCGTGCGCGACGGCGAGTCCGCGCGCAGCGTCGAGCGCGAGCTTGCAGCACTCCTCCCAGGTGTAGTACCGCTGGCGGTCCATCCGGTCCGCGACGGTCTCGCCCTGGAGGAGCTGCATCACGATGTAGTGGAGGCCGTCCTGCTCGCCGACGTCGTGCACCTGCACGATGTTCTGGTGCTCGATGCGCGCGAGGGCGCGGGCCTCCTGGAAGAACTGCTCCACGTCCCGCTGGCTGCGCCGCGCGGAGGGGATCAGGACCTTCACCGCGACGCGGCGCTGGAGCGAGAGGTGCGTCGCCTCGAACACGACGCCCATCGCGCCGCGGCCGAGCTCGCGTTCGAGGCGGCAGCCGCCGAGGACGCGGCCGGGGAGGTCGAGTCCGAACCTCGAGGCATCGGGTCCGCCTCCGCCCGCGGTGGCATCGGGGGTGCGGGTCGGTTCGCCGACGGAGGCCTTCGGGTCCGGCGTGCTCGCGTCGGCGGACCGGGCGTCCTGCGGCTCGGCGCGGACCTGCCGCGGCGGAGCGACCGGGGCCGCGACGTCGGGGCCCTGCTTCGGGGCGGGCCGCGCGGAGAGCGCGGTGCGGAGGTCCTCCGCGTCGAAGTCCAGCGTGGCGGCGCCCAGCGTCCGGTCGCGGCCGACCGGAGGCAGCCCGGCCTCCGTGGACTCTCCGCGGGAGAACGACGCGGTCCCGCAGGACGGGTCCACCCGCTGCGAGTCGTCGGTCCGGGGAACCGAGGGCGGAACGACCCCGCCGGTGCGGAGCGCGCGCGCCTGGTCCGGCTCCAGGGCGCCGAGGATCAGCAGCGCGTCGAGGAACGACACGTCGTCGCCTCGCGCGGCGAGCTGGCGGCGAAGGGACTCCGCCTCGTCGAGCTGCGTCTTCGTGCAGAGCCGCTGCTCCAGGCACGCCTGGCGCAGGCCCGCGTCGTCGGTCTTCGGTCCGGTGATGGGTGCCACGTTGGGTTCCGCCAGACGACCGGATCGGGAATCCGGGGCTCTCCGCTTGAGAGCGTCCGGTTTCAGCGGAGCGGCGCGGCGGGCCGATGGGGAAGGACCATGGCCTTCGAACTCGCCGGACCCGCGGACGAAACCCTGCTTCGACAGGCGATCCGCGAGGTGATCGAACGGAACGCCACGTTCTGCATGATCGTGTCCGACGGCCTCTCCGAGCGGATCTTCTACTTCGCGATCGGCGGGGTGCGCGTGATCGCGACGGGCCAGCGCCGTTCGCCCACGGTGGGCGAGACGCTCCTCGCGCGCGGCGACCTCGACCTCGACGCATACAACCGGGTGATCGAGACGGTCGCCGGCGACGACCGGCGCTTCGGCGAGGCCGCCGTGCACCTCGGCGTCGTGAGCGACGAGGCCCTGCAGTCGGCCGTCGAAGGCATCCTCCGCGACGAACTCCTCGACACGTTCTTCTGGGACGGGTCGGAGCTCGTCCTCACCGAGGGCCAGCCGCCGAAGTCCTTCTACGAGGGCCGCTACCAGACCGTCCACGCGGCCACCGACGTTCCCAAGTTCCTCGGAGACATCATCGAGCGGGTGGACGTGTGGCGCGACACCGTGCCGCGGATCCCGTCCGGCCGCGAGGTGTTCGAACTGACGGAGAAGGGCGCGGCCGAGCCGCCGGGGCGCTGGGCCCGGCTGCTCGGGCTCCTCGACGGCACGCGCACGGCCGCCGACGCGATCGAGAAGTCGGCGTCGCACCGCGTGGCGGCGTTCGAGTTCCTCATGCTCGCCATGAAGGACGGGAAGGTCCGGCGCACGGTCGGCAGCGCGGCGCAGAAGGCGTCGCGCGAGCAGCTCGTGCGCGAGATCGAGCAGCTCGAGCAGGCGCTGAAGGTGCGCGTGGACAGCCGCATCGTGCGGGTCCGGCTCGCGCGCGCCCTCGAACTGACGGGCGAGAACTCCCGGGCTGCGGCCCACTGGCGGACGCTCGGCGACGAGTCCCGCCGCGTGAACGAACTCGACCGCGCGCTCCAGTCGTACGCGGAGGCGGTCCGCGTCCTCCCGACGGACTTCGCCACGCGCGAGCTCGTCATCGAGATCTACCGGCACCGGAAGGACTTCGCGCAGGTCGTCGCGCACGGTCGTCCGCTGGCGGACCTCTTCGTCAAGCACAACCTGCTGAACCGCGCGAAGCACCTGCTGCTCCAGCTCGTCGGGCTCCAGCCCGCGGACGCGCAGCTCCGCCGGCTCCTCGTCTTCGTGCTGATCGGCCTCGGCGAACGCGACCTCGCCCTCCGGCACCTCCGCGAGCTCGCGAAGATGCTCGAGGACCGGAAGGCGCCGGTCGGCGAGCTGAAGGACGTCTACGTCCGCATCCTCGCGCTGGATCCGCGCGACAAGGCCGCGCGGGCGCGGTTCGACCAGATCACGGGAGTCGCCGCGGCGCGCCGCGCCGTGAAGATGACGGTGGGGTGCGCGTGCCTCGCGCTCGCCGGCGTCGTGACGTGGTGGGGCTACGAGAGCCGCGCGCGGCGGGCCGCCAACGACGCCGTCGCCGTCGCGCGCCAGCAGGTGGCGGCGCGCGACCTCGCCGCCGCGAGGAGCACGCTCGCGGAGGCGTCGAAGTCGTACCGCTTCTCCCGCGCGTCGCGCCACATCGACGGGTTCCTCCGCGAGGTGGAGCGCCTCCAGCGCGAGGAGCAGGAGCGGATCCGGCGCCGCGAGGCGATGCTCGCCGTCGTCGGCGGCGACGACCGCGAGAGCGTCGAGAAGTCGGCGGGACTCCTTGCCGAGGAGGCGCGCCGCGCGATCGCCGAGGGGCGGACGGTGGACGGCCACCGCATCCTCCGCGAACTGTTCTCGAGCCACCCGGACAGCGACGCCGCGCGGAAGGCCGTCTACCCGCTCTCGGTCACGGTGCTCCCGCGCGACGCGCGCGTGATCGTGAACGGGGTCCCGCAGGGGCAGGGTTCCGTCGTCGTCGAGTACACGCCGTCGGCGAAGACCACCGTGGAGATCGAGGCGCCCGGCTTCGAAGGGGTGCGGAAGACCCTCGAGGGCATCCTCGATCCCGAGATCCGGATCAGCCTGCACCGGCCCGTCCTCTGGACGTACGGCCTCGAGGCGCCCTGCGACGCGCCTCCCGCCGCCGCCGACGACATGGTCTACGCCGCGGGGCGCGACCGGTTCCTGACGGCGATCACGGCCTCCGAGGGCCGGGCGGTCTGGCGTGTCGCCCTCGGGCTCTACGGCGACTGCGCCGTCTCGCCGGTCGTCGCCGGCGACCTCGTGATCGCCGCCACGACCGCGGGCGAGGTCTGGGCGTGCGACCGCATGACCGGCGAGGTGAAGTGGCGGAAGTCCCTCGGCGCGGGCGTGGACGACCCCCTCGCGTGGACCGGCGGGCTGCTCGTGGCCGTCACGTCCGACGGCGGCGTGCACGCGCTCGCGGCCGACGGCGGACTGCGCTGGAAGCTCCCCGCGCGGAGCGCCGTGGGCGGCGTCGCGGAGATCGCGCCCGGGACGCTCGGATGGGTGGACGCGAAGGGCGCGTTCGTCGTCGCGTCCACCGCCGACGGGAAGCCCGCGCCGCGGGCCACCGGCGCCGGCGTGCTCCGGGGCACGCCCTCCGCCGCCGGCGAGGACCGCGTGTGGGCGTACTCCGAGGACGACGCGCTCCGCCTCTTCTCGTCGCAGTCGGGCACCGCGCTCCGCCGGTTCCTCATGCCGCGGGCGCTCTCCGACCACGCCCCGCCCGTGAGCGGCGACTGCGCCTGGGGCGTCGGCGCCGACGGCTCCGTCGCAGCGTTCCGCGCCGGCGGCGAGACTGCGTTCCGCCGCCGCCTCGACGAGGCCCCGGGGGGCCCGTGCGCCGTCTCCGGGGACGTCCTCTTCTATCCCGGCGCGAAGGGCACGCTCCACGTGCTCGACGCCGCGACCGGGGAGCTCTCGTGGACCTACGACGCGAAGGCGCGGATCTCCGCCCGCCCCGTCGTCGGCCGCGACGCCGTCATCGTCGCCGCCGGGAACGGCGTCCTGCACTGCCTCGCGAAGTGACCCGGCGCTCGTGCGCGCCCCGCTGCCCGGTGCGGTAGTCTTCCCGCGCCATGGCCACCTACCAGACCGTCACGTCGGAAGACCGGATCGACGCGCGCCCTCACCTCGGGCGGGCGAAGGAGTCGCTCCGCGCGGCGGAGACGCTGCGCGACGGCGGGTTCCACGCCGACTGCGCGACGCGGAGCCACCAGGCCTGCGTCCACGCGGAGCGCGCGCTGCTCGCCACGGAGAAGCGGAGCCCGCAGGACATCCGCGGCGTCCACCGCATGGCCGCGCTCCACTTCCTCGCCGCCGGGCAGCTCCCGTCCGCGCATCTCGCGGCGGTGGAGCGCCTGCAGATCCTTCGCGAGCGCGCCGACGACCTCCCGCTCCGCGGCGTGACCGCAGAGGACGCCGCGGACTCCGTGGACCTTGCGGCGGAGTTCGTCGCCGCGTGCGAGGAGTGGCTCGCGCGCCACGGGTTCCTCGGATCCGAAGACGGGGGCGCGTCGTCGTGAGCGCGTCGCCGAAGGACGCGCGCACCTTCAAGGTCGGCGACCACGGCGACCTGCTCGTGCCGCGCGAGTTCGTGGACGCCGCGGGGCTCGGTCCCCGGTCCCTCGTGCGGATCCGCGTGGACGGGACGTCGATCGTGATCGAGAAGGCCGCGCCGACGGCGAACCCGCTCGACGGTCCGCTCGGGAAGAAGGCCGACAAGGACCTCTTCGCGAAGATCAAGGGCGAGCAGCAGGCCGAACGCGAGCGCCTGCGCGAGAAGTTCGAGAAGGGCCTCGCCGAGACGCCGAAGGACTCCGACGAGCCGCCCGACCACCCGTTCCGCTGGGACTGACTACAGCTCGACCCTCTGCCACGAGCACGCGCGGAAGCGGCCGGACACCTGCAGCGTGGAGTCGTCGAGGAAGCGGATCACGACGGAGAACCGCCCCTCCACCTGTTCGTCCTCCGGATCGAGCCGCGTCACCGTGACGGTGCCGGACTCCGCGAAGCCGCCGACGTCGTCGTCGGGGCCGACGCCCTCGCGCCGGAAGCTGACCGACGGGCTGTCCTGGCCGCCCGCGACGTCGAAGGATCCGACCGCGGCGCTCGCGCCGAAGAGATCCACGTCCACCTGGCCGCCGTGGTACGGGTCCTCGGGGTTCTTCCGGTCGTAGGTGTACGACGTGATCGAGATCCGGGTCGGGGTGCCGCCCGAGAGGTAGGCCGTCGCCGCGATGAACGGCGGGTTGAACCCGCCGCCGGAGAACGTGGTCGTCAGCTCCCCGCGGCCGCTGCACTTCGAGTCGTCGCTCGCGATCCCGAGCGCGGAGAGGAGCTTCTTCAGCGCGGACTTGAGCCGGCCCGCGCGGGCCGTGACGGTGTTCTCCTCCGGCGACGGGTTCCGCACGGACTCGAGGATCGCGTCGGCCTCCGTCGCGATCGCCGCGATGAGCCCGGCCGCCTCCGGGTCGAACGCCGCGTCCGCGGCCGCGCGCACGTCGTTCACCACCGTCTGCACACGCGCGATCACCGCGTCGAGCGCCGCGACGAGGTCCGGGTCGTTCGGACCGAGCTTCTTCTCCATGGTGGACGCCATGGACTTCAGGATGCCGATGTCGCCGAGGAGGCTCTTCGACTTCGTCTTCTTCGCCTTGCCGAGCGCCGCGCCGAGGACCTTCGCCTGGGCGAGGGAGGCCGGATCGCCCATCTCCGTGAGGGTCGCCCGCCTCAGGCCGAGAGTCACGACCAGCGGATCCAGCACGTCGGTGAACGGCGCCGCCGCGGCGGGCGGGACCGACGACGCGAGCAGGGCGAACGCGAGACCGAGCGCGGCGAGCGGCTTTCGCATGGGGGACCTCCGGTGCAGGGCGAAGAGGTTGCCACCCGGGACGGGCACGCGCAACCACATCCCGCAACCTGACCGGGGCTCCGGGTGGGGAGCGCCGGAGCCGTCGGCTCCGGCGGCATCCCCGGGAGCTGCCTCTCCACTACGACCACCGGCCTGGGCATGCGGCCGGGAGACCGTGTGCGCGCCCACTCCGTGCGCCTCGGCCACCTTGTGCGGCGCCGTCGGGCGTCCGCTCTCCGCGCCGGGGCTGTTCCCGTGCGCGTGCGGCGACCGACGGCCCGGGAGATCATCTCCCGCGGCGCTCCGGGTCCGCCGGCCGCGAGTTTCGCGTCCTGCGGCACCCTCGGCGCCCGGGCGGATCATCGGGCTCCGCGGTTGGCAGGAGGTGAATCGGGGACGAGGATCGGGTGAGCCGCGGCGCCCGGCGCGAAGGCCGGGAGTCAGCTCCGTTCGAGCCGCTCCACCGCGTCCTTCGCATCCTTGAGACCGTCTCCGGTCAGTTCGCGCCACGTCTTGATCGCGGCGAGCTTCCCCTCGCTCGCGAGAACGGCGCGGACGTGCTCCTCGACGGGGACCGGCGGCGCGGCTCCGCCGCTCCGCTCGTGGCGCGTCGTGACCGACGTGTGCGGTTCGCCTCCGGCGGGTCGGCTGGTCGTCACCGTCGTGGACGCCGTCCGGCGCCCGAGCGCCGCTCCGAGGGCGAGACCCGCCACGAGTCCGACGCCGAGGCTGAGGGGGTCGATGTCCATGCCGCGATGGTACGCCCCGTCGCGCGTCCCGCGCGAAACGAGATGTTGCGGCGCGACCGCCCGCGCAGTCTGCTCTCCGCGTGGGTTTCCTCACCGGCGTCCGCTGCGGGCTCGTCGGCGTCGCGGCATGCGCGACGACGCCGGCGCTCTGGCCGTGGGCGCTCGGGCCGATCGCCGTGGCGGGGCTCTTCTTCTTCCTCCCGGCATGGGTCGTCGGCGCGGCCGTGACGGAGTGGTTCCGCGGGCACGTCACGGACTGGCTCGGGGAGACGGCCGCCGGCTGGATCACGGCCGGGGGCGCGCTCGTGCTGGCCGCCGTCGTGCTGATCGCCGCATGGTTCGCGTTCGCCCCGATCGCCCGCGTGCTCGCCGCGCCGTTCCTTGCGCTCCTCTCCGACCGCACCGTCCGTCGCCTCGCGGGACGGGAACCGCCGGCCCTCCCCGGAGGTCCGTTCGTCCGCTACGTGGGACGCCCGGTCCTCGACGCCCTGGTCTTCCTCGCGATCCGGCTCGCGGTGACGGTCGTGACGCTGCCGCTGCTTCTCCTCCCGGTCGCCGGAGCCTTCCTCTTCGCCGCCGCGCAGGCGAGCCTCGAGGGGATGGACCGGATGGACGTCGCCCTCTCCTCCCGCGGGGTCTCCCGCGAAGGGCGTCTCCGTTTCGTCCGCCGGAACTTCGCCGCGGCGACGGGCCTCGGCACGGTCGCGCTGCTCCTCGTGGCGGTGCCGGTCGTCGGCCTGTTCCTCTTCCCGGGGCTCGCGGTCGGCGCGGTGAGGCTCGACCGGGCGTTGACGCCGACCTTCCCGGACGAGCCGGCATGAGCCGCCCGGTCCTCGATCTCGTCCGCGAGAAGGGTGCGTACGCCCTGTTCCCCGGGGCCTCGGACCCCGCGACCGGGGACGCGGCGCGCACCCGGGCGGCGCTGGACCGGGCGGCCGCGCACCCGGAGCGCGCTGCCGACGCATACTCCGATGCGGCAACGACTTGCACGCTCGAGGCGCTCGACGAGGTCCTCGCCGGATTCCGGGGATGGCGCCTCATCGGACGCCGCGGCCGGCACCTCGCCGCGGCGCGGACCGCGCTCCGGACGGCCCCGACCGCACCGGCCGTCCGCCTCGCCGCCGCGGTCGTCGGCGAACTGGGGGAGAGAGAGGACGTGGCCGACCTCGAGACCCTCGCCGCGCATCCGGAACTGACCCTCCACTGCGCGACGGCCCTCGCGAACCTCCGGTCCCAGGACGGACGCGCCGCCCTCCTCCGCCTGCTCCACCGCACGGCGGGCGCCGAGCGGATCGTCGTCATCGACCGCCTCCTCGCCTTCGTGACCCTCCCGGCGGTCCGCCTCGCCCTCGTGCGCGACGCCCTGGCGGGCCTCGACGAGTCCTCCGCCCGCGAGATCGCCCCCGCGATCGCCGAGGCGTGCGATGTCCGGAGCGCCGCCGGGGACCCGTCCGCGGGAGCCGAGGTCCGCGCCGGCGCAAGAAGGATCCTCGAGCTCTGCAGCGCGGCGGATTCCGGAGCCTGACGCGGCCGCACGCGCGGAATCCGAAGTGGCGCCGTCGGACACCCTCGCTAGGATCGGCCCGTTCATAGCCCGAGGTGACAGCGAAAGTGCCGACGACACTCGCAGCGGACACCCTCAATCAGGAGTTCCTGACCATCCTGATGTTCCTGCTCTTCGGGGCGGGATTCGTCGTGCTGAACATGGTCGCGGTGGGGCGGCTGATCCGCTCCCGGGCCAAGTACACGGCCCAGAAGAGCACGCCCTACGAGTGCGGCGAGCCCACGTTCGGCTCGGCCTTCGTCCGGTTCGACATCCGCTTCTACGTGCTCGCGCTGGTCTTCGTGATCTTCGACGTCGAGACCGTCTTCCTCTTCCCGTGGGCGGCGGTCCTCCGCGAGCTCGGGCCGGTGGCCTTCGTCGAGGCCGTGATGTTCATCGCGGTGCTCGCCCTCGGCCTCGCCTACGTCTGGCGGAAGGGCGACGTCGAGTGGACGCCGCAGCACACCCACAAGCTCCATCACGAGCGCCTGCGCCGGGCCGTGGACGAGGCGGCGTCCCACGAGGCGCCCGCCTCCGAGCCGCTCGTCACGGCGAACGCCGGCGCCGCCGCGGAGGGAGGTCGCGTCCAGTGACCACCGAGGTCTACCGTCCGAGCGACTGGAACCTGATGAAGCCGGGCCGCGGCGGCGCGCCCGACGAGGACGCGGCCGTCCTGACCACCATCGCGGGCGCCCGCGACCTGATCGCGTGGGGCCGCGGCAACTCCGTCTGGCCGATGACCTTCGGCCTCGCCTGCTGCGCGATCGAGATGATGGCGTTCGCCGGCACGCGCTACGACGTGGACCGCTTCGGCTCCGGCGCCTTCCGCGCGACCCCGCGGCAGGCCGACCTGATGATCACGGCCGGGACGGTCACGTACAAGATGGCCCACCGCGTCCGCCGCCTCTGGGAGCAGATGGCGGAGCCCCGCTGGGTGATCGCGATGGGGGCCTGCACCGTGGGCGGCGGACCGTACTCGAAGTACGGCTACCACGTCGTCCAGGGCGTGGACCTCGTGGTCCCCGTGGACGTGCACATCCCCGGCTGCCCCCCGCGCCCCGAGGCGCTGATCGACGCGCTGATGAAGCTCCAGGAGCTCATCAAGCGGCGCGGCTCGATCGAGCAGCAGAACGCGATCGCGGAAGCGATCCGCGGCGGGCAGAAGGACCTGATGGCGGGCACGGCTCCGGCCGCCCGCGGCCCCGCGGCGAAGCCCGCGCTCGGCGCTCCGAAGACGGTCGTGGCCGCCGGCGCCCCCTCCGCGCCGAAGGCCCCGGCCCTCCCGGGCGCGCCGAAGCCCGCCGCGTCCGGCGCGGCCAAGCCCCCGATGCCGCCCGGCCCCATCAAGGTGCCGCCGGGACCGCCGAAGCCCTAC
>JAJVHW010000147.1 GCA_022072415.1 Planctomycetota bacterium | reverse complement strand
GGGTGGCGTCGGCCTTGACGGCGGCGACGAGGCGCGGCATGAGGTTGTCGCCCGTGCGGCAGGCGGCGCGGACGGCCTCGAGCGACGCGGCGTGCGACGCGGCGTCGCGCCGCGCGCGGAGGCCGCGCAGCGCGGCGGCCTGCTCGCGCTCCGTCTCCTCGCCGATCTTCAGCAGCTCGATCGAGAGCTTCTCGCCCTCCTCCACGAACTTGTTCACGCCCACGATCACGCGGTCGCCCTTGTCGAGCGCGCGCTGGAACTCGTAGGCGGAGCGCGCGATCTCGCGCTGGAACCAGCCCTCCTCGATGCAGCGGACGACGCCGCCCATCTGCTCGACGCGGGCGAAGATCTCCTCCGCCTCCTGCTCGAGCCGGTCGGTGAGCTGCTCCACGTACCACGAGCCGCCGAGCGGGTCGATCACGTGCGCCACGCCGGTCTCGTATGCGATGACCTGCTGCGTGCGGAGCGCGATCTTCACGGACTTCTCCGTGGGGAGCGCGAGCGTCTCGTCCATGGAGTTGGTGTGCAGGCTCTGCGTGCCGCCGAGCACCGCCGAGAGGGCCTCGATCGCGGTGCGCACGATGTTGTTCTCGGGCTGCTGCGCGGTGAGGGACACGCCGGCCGTCTGCGTGTGGAAGCGCATGAGCCAGCTCTTCGGGTTCTTCGCGCCGAAGCGGTCGCGCATGTGGCGGGCCCAGATGCGGCGCGCCGCGCGGTACTTGCAGATCTCCTCGAAGAAGTCCTGGTGCGCGTTCCAGAAGTAGCTGATCCGCGGCGCGAACTCGTCCACGTCCATGCCTGCGCGGATCCCGTGCTCCACGTAGGTGAAGCCGTCGAGCAGCGTGAACGCGAGTTCCTGCGCGGCGGTGGAGCCGGCCTCGCGGATGTGGTAGCCGGACACCGACACGGTGTTCCACTGCGGGACCTCGTCCGCGCAGTACTTCATCATGTCGGTGATGATCCGCAGGCTCGGGAGCGGCGGGAAGATGTACTCCTTCTGCGCGATGTACTCCTTCAGGATGTCGTTCTGCACGGTCCCGCGGAGGAGCTTCGGCGACACGCCCTGCGACTCGGCGGCGGCGACGTACATCGCGAGCACGATCGCGGCGGGCGAGTTGATCGTCATCGACGTGGACACCTTGTCCAGGGGGATGCCCTGGAAGAGGCGCTTCATGTCGTCGAGGCACGCGATCGCGACGCCGCACTTCCCGACCTCGCCCTCGCTGAACGGGTGGTCGGAGTCGTAGCCCATCAGCGTGGGAAGGTCGAACGCGACGGAGAGCCCGCCCTGCCCGTGCTCGAGCAGGTAGTGGTAGCGCGCGTTGGTGTCGGCGGCGGACCCGAAGCCCGCGAACTGCCGCATCGTCCAGAGCTTCCCGCGGTAGCCCGTGCGGTGGATGCCGCGCGTGTACGGGAACTCGCCGGGGAAGCCGACGTCCTTCATCACGTCGGTCCGCGACGTGGCGGGGTCGGCGAGTTCCGGGACCTCGCGGAGGGAGACCGTGACGAAGCGGTCCTCCTTCCGGCGGGGCTGCTTCGCGGCCTCGCGCTCCCAGCGGGCGCGGGCGGCGGCGACGCGCTCGTCGGCGCTCGCGTCCGAGGCTTCGTCCGCGCGGGCTTCGGCGGACTTCGAGGCGGAGTCGTGCGGGGTCATGGCTCCCTTCCGTGCTGGCTGCGGACCTCGGAGGCGTCCCCGAGGACCTCGACCGCCGCGGCGTAGGGCGTCGTGCGGCCCGCCCGGACCTCGGCCACGAGACCGGCCAGTCTGGCAGCGGCGGCGGCGTTTCCGAAGAAGCGCTCACGGAGGGCGGCCTCCACGAGCAGGCGGATCCTCTGCTCCACGCGGCGGGCGCGGCGGGTCTCGGTCCCGCCGGTCGCCTGCTGGCGCTCGCGGTGCGACCCGAGCGCCGCGGCGAGCGCGGCGACTCCCTCGCCCGTGGCGGCCACGCAGCGGACGACCGGAGGCATCCAGTCCCCGTCGCCGTGCGGCCGAAGCCCGAGCGAGGCGAGGATCTCCTGCTCCAGCCGGTCCGCGCCGGGCCGGTCGGCCTTGTTCACCGCGTATACGTCCGCGATCTCCATGAGGCCGGCCTTCATCGCCTGCACGGAGTCGCCGGACTCCGGGTGCAGGACCACGGCGATCGAGTCGGCTGCGTCCACCACCTCGACCTCGGTCTGGCCGACGCCCACCGTCTCGATCAGGATGACGTCCTTCCCGGCGGCGTCGAGCACGTCGCAGGCCTCCTGCGCGGCGGCGCAGAGCCCTCCGAGGTCGCCGCGGGACGCCATGGAACGGATGAACACGCCCGGGTCGCCGTGCGCGACGCCCATGCGCACGCGGTCGCCGAGCAGCGCGCCGCCGGTGAACGGGCTCGTGGGATCGACGGCGATGACGCCGACGGTCCGCCCCTCCTGCCGGAAGTGCGCGATGAGCGCGGCCACGAGCGTGGACTTCCCCGCGCCCGGCGGGCCCGTGATTCCGATCCGCCACGCGCGGCCCGTGTCGGACCAGAGCTCGTGGAGGATCTGCGCGGAGACCGCCTCGCGGTTCTCGACCAGCGTGAGGGCGCGCGCGACCGACGGCACGTCGCCCGCGCGCACGCGCCCGACGAGGTCGGTCACGCGGCGGCGGAGGTCGGTGGGCGCGGTCGTGGTCATGCCGTCGTCGGTCCGCGCCTCACTTCGCGTCGAGCACGTGCCGCGCGATGACGAGGCGCTGCACCTCGGTGGTCCCCTCGTAGATCTCGGTGATCCTCGCGTCGCGCATGTACCGCTCGACGGGGAAGTCCTCGAGGTAGCCCGCGCCGCCGTGGATCTGCACGGCCTCGCGCGCGGCGAAGTTCCCCGTGCGCGACGCGAGGAGCTTCGCCTGCGCGGCCTCGGCCGCGTGCGGGCGCCCCAGGTCCTTCAGCCACGCGGCGCGCATCACCATGAGCGACGCGGCCTCGATCCGCGCCTTCATGTCGGCGATCTTGAACTGGATCGCCTGGAAGTCGGCGATCGGGCGGCCGAACTGCCTCCGCTCCTTCGCGTACCGGACCGCCGCGTCGAGCGACGCCTGCGCGATCCCGACCGCCTGCGCCGCGATCCCGATGCGCCCGCCGTCGAGCGTGTCCATGGCGATCGGGAACCCGCGGCCGATCTCGCCGAGCACGTTCGCCTTCGGCACTCTCGCGCCGTCGAACACGAGCTCGCACGTGGACGACGCGCGGATGCCCATCTTGTCTTCCTTGCGGCTCACGCGGAAGCCGGGCGTGTCCCGGTCCACCAGGAGCGCGGTGATGCCCTGGTGCTTCTTCTCGAGCTTCGCGGTGCGGACGAAGACGACGAACACGTCGGCGTGGCTCGCGTTGGTGACCCAGAGCTTCGTGCCCTCGACGACGAAGTGGTCGCCCTCGTCGCGCGCCGCGCACTGGAGCGCCGCCGCGTCGCTCCCGCAGCCGGCCTCGGACAGACTGTACGCGCCGAGCTTCCGCCCGGCGGCGAGGTCCGGGAGGCAGCGGCGCTTCAGGTCCTCGGAGCCCCACTTCACGATCGGCGCGCAGACGAGCGAGTTGTGGACGGAGAGCGTGACGCCCGTGGACGCGCACGCGCGGTTGATCTCGATCAGGATGACCGCCAGCGCCTGGTTCGTGAGCCCGGCGCCGCCGAGGGATTCGGGCACCACCACGCCCGTGAACCCGAGCGCCGCGGCCGCGGCGAACTGCGCCATCGGGAACTCCGCCGAGAGGTCGCGCGCGGCGGCGCCCGGCGCCACCTCCTTCGCGGCGAACTCGCGCGCGGCGTCGCGCACCATGACGAGGTCTTCGGAGAGGTCGAAATCCATGGGTTCACGGCTCCGTGCGGGGGGCGTTGGGGGAAGGCGCGAGGGTACCGTGTCCGCGGCCCCGTCCCGAAAACGCGCGCAGCCCGCCCGGGGGTCCGGACGGGCTGCGGCAGAGTCCGGACGAGCCGGGCTCCTCGCCGTCGCTTCTTCGCGCCGCTACTTCTTCTCGTCGGCGGCCTTCTCCAGCGCGGCCTTGGCCTCCGCGGCCTTCTCCGCCGCGAGGCGGTCGGACTTGCTCGTGCCGAGCGTGAACTTCCCGTCGGAGAGCTTGTGGGAGAGGTCGTAGATCCATCCCTGGTGGTTGCAGAAGCTCCACACGAAGCCGAGGATCACGACCCACTTGATGATGCCCGGCCACGGCGAGCGCTTCTCCGCGAACGGGTCGGCGTCGGCCGGCACGGAGCCGAGCGGCGTCTCCGCCACCGAGGTCAGCGATCCGCCGAAGGGCACGTTCATCTTCACGCGGCCGTTCACGGCCCAGCCGTTCGCGTCGAGGATCGGCGCGAGGTTCCGCTGCCGGAGCTTCAGCCACGCGATCAGCATCGCCGGGCCGGAGATCAGCATCATGATGCCGAAGAGCGCGATGCAGATCACCCAGAACGGGTTCGTCGAGAAGAGCGAGCTCAGCCCGCCGATGAGCATGCCGAGCAGGGTGCCGATCGCGCCGAACGCGACGCCGAGGGCGGCGACCGTCCCCACGTCGATCTTCTTCGGCTCCTTCGCCGGCTGGCCGGGGGCGTTCTTGTCGGCGTTCGCGGTGGCGGTGGCTGCCGCGGCGACGCGCGCGTCGGCCTCTGCGTCGGCCGCGGCCGCGCGCTTCGCGACCTGCTCCTCGATCATCCGCACGAACTTCTTGTAGGGCGACCAGAAGGCCTGGCGGATGCTGATCGGGTTGTCGATCACCTTCGTGATCGTCGCGTCCCAGTCCCGGCCCTTCCGGTCGTAGAAGATGCCGTTCCGCCCGACCATGAGGTAGTCGTTGTCGCCGCCGGTGAACGCAGCCGCGATCTGCATCGATTCCCCGGAGGGGCGCGTCAGGTCGCAGTAGGCGAGGTAGCACTTCGACATGCCCGCCATCGCGCCGTGCTTCCCGGCGTCGTTCACGCGCACGGCGAGGTCGCAGGCGCGCTGGTCGAGGTAGAGCGTCCCGGCCTGGAACGTGGCCTTGTGCTTCCTGCTGTAGAAGTCCTGGAAGTTCACGAAGTTCGAGAGCAGGCGGTAGAGGTCGCGGTAGTAGCGGCAGAGGCGCTCCACCTGCCCGATCGCCTCGAACTCCTTCGCGAGCGCCGCGTCCTGCGCGACGAGCGCGCCGATCCGGGCCTGCGCGCCGGACGCGAGCAGTTCGTCGATGCGCGCGCCGCCGAGCTTCTCGACGGCGGTCGCGGGCTTCGACGCGAGCCACGCCGCGTGCGGCGCGACCTTCTCGCAGACCTGCGCCCACTCGGCCTGCGTGAGCGACGCCTTGCCCTTCCCGAGCGCCGGCTCCACGGCCGCGGTGCGGAGCGCCGCGACGGCGCCGGCCCAGGCGGGATTCACGCCGTCGGTCAGCGAGAGCGGCCGGCCCGCCTCGATGCGCGACATCGGGAAGCCCGCGATCTCCTGCGCGGTGATGGAGAGGTCCTTCGCCGCGACGGCGAGGTACTCCTCCTCCTTCCGGTTGACCGCCGAGAGCGAGCGCGCGTCGAATGCCGCCATCGCGCAGCGGGCGAAGTAGTCGTCCACCTTCGCGCGGACCGCGTTCACCGCGGCGAGCGCGGCGCCGGTGCCGCCGCCGAGCGGGCTCACGGCCGCGTCGGCGCCCTTCTTCGACCAGTCGGAGTACGCCTGGCACTGCGCGAAGAAGGCGTCCACGTTGGCCTGGTTGACGCCGGGCTTCCCGCTGCGGTCGGCGGCGGCGCCCATGCACGCGATCACGTCGGCGATCGCGGCCTTGGTCGCGTCGTCGGACGCGGCCTCGGCGGGCACGATCCCGTCGCCGTTGAACTTCGTCTGCGCGAAGTACGCGGCGGTGTCGGACACGTCCGCAAGGGAGATCGAGGTCGCGTCGCCGCGGCCGAGGTCGGAGAGGATCCGCCTGGCGGACGCGAGGATCGCCTTGCCGCTGTCGGTCTGGTCGTTGATCTGCGCGAGCGGCACCGAGTCGCCGCCCTGCTTCAGCGCGCCCACGTCCTTCAGGTGGTCCTCGCACCACTGCACGGCCTCGATGACCTCGCGCGCGCGCACGCGGCCGTCGCCGTCGGTGTCGATCAGGGCGAGCGTGCGCTCGTCCATCTCGAGACCCTTCACCGGGCACGCGAGCGCGGCCCAGAGCTTGAGGTCGAGGTGCTCGAGGTTCTTCAGGTCCTCGGCGGTGTCCAGGCGGACCTGGTCGAACCCTCCCATGCGGGAGAACTTCCATGCGTGCTGGGCTGCCATCTGGTCTTCCTTCCGGAGCTTCCGGGGGTGACTTCACCGCCGGACCGCTGATGCTCGCCCGCGCGGGGACCCGAATCCAGAAAGCCGCAGAGCGGCGGCGGAGTCCCGCCGACCGGGGATGGACGGGGGCCGGGGACGCGAGCCCGGACGGGCTCGGGCGTCAGGCGTAGGAGTGGAAGCCGCGGCCCGTCTTCCGGCCGAGGAGCCCGGCGTTCACCATGCGGCGGAGCAGCGGGCAGGCGCGGTACTTGTCGTCGCCGAGACCCTCGTGGAGCACGTCGAGGATCGCCACGCACACGTCGAGCCCGATGAAGTCGGCGAGGGCCAGCGGGCCCATCGGGTGGTTGCAGCCGAGCTTCATGATCTCGTCGATGTCCTGCGCGGTGGCCACGCCTTCCATCAGCGCGAACGCCGCTTCGTTGATCATGGGCATCAGGATGCGGTTGGCCACGAAGCCGGGGTAGTCGTTGGCGGGGACCGGGGTCTTCCCGAGCGCCTTCGACATGTCGAGGATCGCGCTCGTCGTGGCGTCCGAGGTCAGGTGCCCGCGGATGATCTCGACCAGCTTCATGAGCGGGACCGGGTTCATGAAGTGCATGCCGATCACGCGGTCGGGGCGCTTCGTGGCCGCGCCGATCACCGTGATGGAGATCGACGACGTGTTCGACGCGAGGATCGCGTGCGGCGCGCACATCGCGTCGAGCCGCTCGAAGATCGACTTCTTCACGTCGAGCCGCTCCACCACCGCCTCGACCACGAGGTCCCGGTCGCGCATGGACTCGAGGTCCGTCGTGGTGCGGATCTTCGCGCGCAGGTCGGCCTCGGCCGCGGCCGGGTCCTTCCCGCCCTTCTCGGCGAGCTTCCGCACCGAGCCGACGATCTTCGCCAGCGCCTTGTCGAGGATCGGCTGCGCCGTGTCGCAGAGGACCACGTCCAGCCCCGACGACGCGAACACCTGGGCGATGCCGTTGCCCATCGTGCCCGCCCCGATCACGCCCACCTTCTGGATGCTCATCTCGTGCCTCCGTTGGCCGCCGCGTGCGGCGGTCCGAGCCCATGAATCACGGACATTGTCCCCGGGCATCGGCCGGGATCAGACGGAATGCCACGGGCGCGCGGCGATGCCCTCCGACTCGGAGACCGAGTCGCCGCCGTGCACGATCAGGCAGTCCGCGGGCGGGACGCCCGGCGTCTCGCGCCAGCGACGGAGGTTTCCGCGGGACTCGGCCGTGACCGTCGCTCCGGACACCGCATCGACCGCGAGGACGCGCCCGCCCATGTCGGCCAGCGCGTCCACGGCCACGCCCGAGGCGTCGCGCCAGTGGAAGAGAGGCGCATCGGCGCCGGCCGCGTGGAACGCCTTCGCGAGTTCCGACACCACGAACGACTCGAACACCGCGCCTCGGAGGGGATGCGACGCGAGCGTCGCCGCGTCGCGGATGCCGAGCAGGTGGCAGACGAGTCCGGTGTCGGTGAAGTGGAGCTTCGCACGCTTCCGGAGGCGCTTCTTCACCGGAGCGCGGAAGGGCGGAAGGAGCGTCACCACGAACCCCGCCCGGAGGGCCGAGATCCAGCTCGCGGCAGTGGGCTGGGACACCCCGGCGTCGGCGGCGAGCTCGTTCAGGTTGAGCTCCTGCCCCGTCCGGGCGGCGACCAGCCGGAGGAAGCGCTCGAACGTGTCCTGGTTCGAGACGCGGACGATCTCCCGGAGGTCCCGGCCGACGTAGGTGCGCACATAGTCGGTGAGCCAGGCCGAGCCGTCGCCGGCGGGGGGACCGCCCGCGGTCGCCCCTCCCGCGCTCGCGTGGACCCGGGGGTAGAACCCGGAGTGGAGGACCGCCCAGGGTCCGGTCGGTTCCCGGCCGGGGGCGCGCTCGAAGTCCGGCTCGTGCCACCGCGCCGGGGGGCAGGGCGGATGGCCGCGGAGTTCCCGGAGCGAGAGCGGGGGAAGCCGCAGGAACGCCATCCGCCCGGCGAGCGACTGCGACACGGAGGGAAGGAGCAGCAGGTCCAGGGACGAACCGAGGATCCACCGCCCCGGGGACGGGTCCTCGTCGATCACCCCCATCAGGTACCCGAGGAGCCGGGGCGTCCGCTGCACCTCGTCCAGCACGGCTCCGCCGGGGTGCCGCCGGAGGAACCCCCGGGGGTCCGCCGACGCCTCCTCCCGGAGGTCCGGGGCCTCGAGCGACACGTACGGGAGGTCCGGGAACGACGCCCGGAGCAGGGTCGTCTTCCCCGACTGGCGGGGTCCGAGCAGGGCCACGGCGGGCATGCGCGCCACCGCGGCGAGGAGCGTCGGTCCGAGAGCCCGCCGGAACACGGAATCAGGCTACGGGCCATTTCAAGAACCAATCTTGAAATTTCCCTGCCATGTTCCTGCACGTTTCAGAAAAAGGACTTACGCCGATGCCGAGTCGTGCGTTTCGAGCGCACCGATGGCGCCCGGCAGAGCGCGGGGCGGGCGGCCACGGCGCCTCGTTCCGGCCCGGCCGCCGCGGGGGTTCCCCTCGCCTTCGGAGGTCCGCGGACCCGACGCTGCCATGGGTCGCCCCCGAGGGACCCAGCGACGGTACGTTGCCATGCGACGCGGCCGACCGCCGTCAGTAGGTCAGCTTCCTCCCCTTCCGCGCGACGCGTACGGACACGACGAGCGGGGCGCCCCCGTCGATCGTCACCGTCGAGTCGAAGACGACCTCGGCCCCGTCCCCGACCACGATCGTTCCCGTCCCGGAGAACTCGACCGTCCCCTCGTTGAAGTCGAGGCGCGCGGTGCGGAGGCCGGGGACGGAGCCCTCCGGCACGAAGAACACGCCGGGTGACTCGACCACGAAGACCGACGCATCCGCGTCGATCACGAGTCCGCCGACTTCGAACCGTACGCTCGGCGCGTTCAGGACGAGGGGCGCGCCGGGGATGATCCAGGCGACGTCGGCGCGGTCGTCCTTCGTGTCGGAGAGTTTCAGGGTCGCCGAGTCGAGGACGATCACCGAGGACCCGGCCTCGAAGCTCCCCTGCCGGCCGATCACGAAGCGCCCCGACTCGAGGTTCACGGTGGAGTCGCCGTAGACGACGAACCCGCCGCCCGAGCCGGTGACGAAGCGCGACACGCCGAACGTGAGCGTGCCTCCGTCGATGACCAGCGTGCTGTCGCCCGTGAACGTGAGCGTGAACGTGAGCCGCGACCCGCCGCGGGGCTCCTTCACGACGAGGGTCGCTCCGCCCGCCGTCCCGCGGAGCGTGCGGCCCCGGCGCTGCATCTGGAACGTCTGTTCGAACGTCCCGGCGACGACGACGAAGGCGCCCTCCGGGACGTCGTCCTCCGCGCCGGTGTCGATCGTGCCCTGCACGACCACGCGGTCGTTCCCGGACGCACGCTCGTTCACCTTCACGCTCGTCACGAGCACGCTCCCGACGACGGGCGGCTCGTCGTCGCGCACGACGACGGTGACGGCGCCGCTCGCGCCGGTCGCGTCCCCGGAGCGGATCGTCGCGTTCGAGACGTCCACCGTCGCCTCGCAGCCCGCGTACGAGGTGAGGCTCACCGCACCGCTGTCGCCTGCCGACGCAGCGGACGCGAGCGTCGCCCCGGCGGCGGTGACGTCTCCGCCGAGGGAAGCGACCGCGATGCTCTGCGCCGTCAGCGATCCGGTGAGCGTCACGTCGCCGGATGCCGTGAGTTCGAAGGCCCCCGTCGCAACGATGAACCCGAGCGCGATCGACGCGGAACCGTCGGCGGCCGTCGCGCCGCACGAACCGAACACGAGATCGGGCGCCGGGCTCCCCATGTGCGAGCCGATCACGAGGGCGCCTCCGGCGCGGAGGGTGAGTCCGCCCGTCCCGGCGCGCAGGAGCGGCGAGCCGCGCGCAGCGACGTCGCGGACCGCCGTGAGCGACAGCCCGTTCTCGCCGGCGAGGTCGGCGTCGGCGTGGACGAGGATGTCCCGCGATGCGTTGATCCCGACCGAACCCGTGGGCGCCGCCGCGATCACGTTGCTGCTCGCCGAGCCGCCGAGCGTGTCGATGCGCACGTCGCCGCCGTATGCGGTCAGGATGAGGATCGAACCGGCGTTGTTGCGGAGCTCCGCGTCGTTGTCGAGCGAGATCCCGCCGGAGGACTTCGCCTCGACGAACGCGCCGCCCCCGAGCGCGGAAACGGTGGACCCGTCGAGCGCAAGATCCCCCGAGTACGCCGCGAGCAGCACGTCTCCGCTCGTCGCGGTGAGTCCCGTGCGGAGGAGCGTGAGCCCGCCCGTCGCCTCGAGCGCGGCGGATCCGCCGGCGATGTTCACGTCGGTGAGCGACGCCGTCGCAGCGCGCGAACGCACGGCGGCGTGCGATCCGCCGGCCGCGAGGTTCGCGTTCGACGCCGAGACCCGGGGCGCGTCGAGCGTCACCGCTCCGCCGGACTGCCCGACATTCGCGCCGTCGATCACGATCCCCGTCGTCGCGTCCTGGGACACGATCGACACGGCGAAGCCCGGCGAGCCCACGCTCGCGCGGAACGTGCCGGGCTGCGTGCCGCCGACGCTCACCGCGCCGGCCGCGTCGAGCGTGACGCTCCCTCCGCCGGAGCCCGAGACGTTCACGCCGCACGCCGCGCCGGCCTGCCGTTGCACGGTGAGCGTGCCGCCCGCGTGGATCGAGATCGAGCCGTCGCCCGCGGAGAACGTCTCGAGCACGCCTTCGATGCGCACGTCGCCCGTCACGCGGATCACGACGGCGCCGTCGAACCGGACCGTGTGTCCCGAGGAGACCGTGAAGGACGCGTGGGTGTAGGTTCCCGCGGCGAGCGTCGTGAGCGCCTGCGACGACGCGAACGCCGAACCGCCCGGACCCGCACCGCCGAACGCCGGAGCCGAGGTGGTCTGCGACCCCGCGCCGCCGAAGAGCGTGACGGGCGGGATCTGCGGCGGCTCCGCCATCGGCGCGCACGAGTCGATCGTGACCGCACCCTGGGGCGATCCCGCGCCGGCCTCGATCGTGGCCCCGCCCGACACGACCCCGTCGCCGAACGCCGGCGCTGCGACGAGGGCCCATGCGGCAGCGAGCCCGGCGGCGACGAAACGACCGGCACGGACGCGCATCGGAATCCTCCGGCCCGGGGCCGGACTGCGATCCCGGCCGAGGGGTGCGGAAGTGTACCGACGCGCGCCGACGTCGCCGGGTCCGGCGACGGTCAGCGCATCTCGACGGCCAGCGCATCTCGACGGTCAGTTCATCTCGACGGTCAGTTCATCTCGACGGCCATTGCGACCGCATTCCCGCCGCCGAGGCAGAGCCCCGCGACGCCGCGCTTCCCGCCCGAGTCCTCCAGCGCCGAGAGCAGCGTGCAGAGGATGCGCGCGCCGGACGCGCCGATCGGGTGGCCGAGCGCGGTGGCGCCGCCCCACACGTTCGTGCGCGAGGCATCGACGCCGAGTTCGCGGCCGACCGCGATCGACGCCGCGCAGAAGGGCTCGTTCAGCTCGTAGAGGTCGAACGCCGCGGCGTCGGTCCCCGTCTTCCGCCAGAGTTCCTTCACGGCCACGACGGGAGCCATCATCACCCACTCGGGCGCGAGGCCGCCCGTGGCGTAGCCGAGGATGCGCGCGACCGGCTTCTTCCCGAGCGCCTTCGCCTTCTCGGCCGAGCACACGACGAGCGCCGCGCCGCCGTCGCTGATCTGCGACGCGTTCGCCGCGGTGACGGTGCCCTGCGGGTCGAACGCGGGGCGGAGCTTGCTCAGTCCGTCGGCGGTGGTGTCCGCGCGCACGCCCTCGTCGGCGGCGATCTTCGTGACGTTGCCCTTCTTGTCCTTGATCTCGACGACCGCCATCTCGCGGGCGAACTTGCCCGCGGCGCCCGCGGCGGCCGCGCGGCGGTGGCTCTCCGCGGCGAACTCGTCCTGCGCGCGGCGCGAGACCTCGTGCTTCTTCGCGACGAGCTCCGCGGTCATCCCCATGTGGAAGTCGTTGTACACGTCCCAGAGACCGTCCGCGATCATCGCGTCCATGAGCTGCCCGTGCCCGAGGCGCAGGCCGTCGCGCGCCTTGGGGATCAGGTAGGGGGCGTTCGTCATCGACTCGAACCCGCCGGCGAGGACGAGCGACGCGTCGCCCGCCTTGATCGCCTGCGCCGCGAGCGCCACAGCCTTCAGCCCCGAGCCGCACACCTTGTTGACGGTGTAGCTCCCGACCGCGTCCGGCACGCCCGCCGCGCGCGCCGCCTGCCGCGCGGGGTTCTGCCCCAGGCCGGCCTGCAGCACGTTGCCCATGATGACCTCGTCCACCAGGTCCGGCGCGACCTCCGCGCGGCGGAGCGCCTCCTTCGCCGCGATGGCGCCGAGCGCCGGCGCCTTGAACGATGCGAGCCCGCCCTGGAACCGGCCGATCGGCGTGCGGGCGTAGGAGAGGATGACGACGTCGGACATGGCGGGAGTCTCCGGGTGGGGTTCGCGGATGGCGGGGTACGGGGTGCGCGCTGCGTTCGGTTCCGTTCGGACCCGGCGCTCGCCGCACCGGTTGGACCCGCCATCGTAACGCCCCGCCCGCCGCGCGGAACAGATCGGGCGAGCGACGGGCGGGAGACAAGGGTCACCCCGACGCTGGCCGAACTCGATCCGGTCGTCCCTCTGGCGGATCGCGCAGGAACTCGTCCCCCCGTCCCACCTACGTGCCCGATGACGAGGCTCCGACCACGAGCCGGGACCTGCGCTGCGGGGGTCAGTCGGAGGACAACTGCGCGCGCTCGGCAGGCGACAGCAATGCGCCGGTCTCAGGGTACTGCTCGCAGAGGCGAACGGCGTCCGACAAGTCCAGCAGCCGCTTCGATCGGCGCCGAGCCGGGTCGCGCGCAGCGACGAGCTTCATCCGGACGAGTTCGACGACCGGAGCGATCCGGAGCGTGCCGCCCGAGAACGCCCGCTCGACGGCGCCGTCGACCGCCGCCGCGAACGCGGGATCCGCCGCGAACTGCACCGGCGTCCCGTCGGGTCCGACCCAGTTCTCGGAGTGTGCGTGGCGGCCCGCTCGGGAGAACCCCTCCGCCTCGAAGGCCGCACGGGGAAACGCGTCCCAGGAGGCGACGGCGACGGCGATGTCGAGCGTCGTGCGCGGTTCCTCCGACCATGCCTGGACGGCGATCCCGCCGATCACGGCGTAGCGCGTGCGGGTTGCGGCGAGGATCCGCGCGATCGCCGCGAGGCTGCGCTCCTTGGAGTGGGTCATCTCACCGCGCAATTCGGCGAAGCGCCGATCGAGGCGCTCTCCGATCCGGAGAGTCTCATCGAGGCTGCGCATGGATGCGTGATAACGGGGACGCCCGCAACTCGCCAGGTTCTGCGCGCCGCCCGCGGTCGCGGACCCGTCCGCGAGCTTCGCCGACGCCGCGAGCACCTCGCAGGCGGTCGCGATCATGTCCGCCCGCGCGGCGGCAGCGAGGCGCGGCTACTCCCCGGCCTCGAACCCGCGCACCTTCGTGCGGTCGAATGAGTTGTTCCCCGAGTCGGCCGCGGAGACCGTGTCGGTCCCGCCCTTCCCGTCGGCGACGAGCAGATTGCCGGAGCCCATCCGCACGATGACGTTGTCGTTGCCGCCGCCGCCGTCGATCTTCACGGTGTCCGCGACGGTGTTGTCGAGCGTGATCGTGTCGTCGCCGCTGCCGCCCAGCATCATCACGTTCCCGCTGACCAGGGTGCCCGGGTACGCGGTGCCGATCCCCAGCGTGTCCGACCCGCTCCCGCCCTTCATCTTCACGCCGGCCAGGAGGAACTCGCCCGAGTTGTTCGCGACGACGATGTCGTCGCCCGTGCCACCGTCCAGCAGCGCGGGGGTGCGGGACGAGGAGCCGGAGTCGAAGTCGATCACGTCGCTCCCGCCGCCGGTCTTCACCGAGATCTTCCCCGCCAGCGGGCACTGGAGGATCCGCACGGTATCCGACCCTTCGCCGCCGACCACCGACAGGGCGCCGGTCAGCGACGACCCGCTCATGTCAACGCTGCACGCGGTGTCCGCGCCTCCCGTCCGGACAGTGGTCTTTCCCAGCAGCGTGCAGCCCTGCACGCTGACGCGGTTGGCCGTGCCGAGGCACTGGGTCAGGTCCGCGCTGAGCGAACCCTGCAGGGTCAGCGCGGCGAGGAGCAACTCGCCCGTTCCTCCGGAGCTGCGGAACGAGAGCGGTCCGCCGATCGTGCCGCCGGTGTGCGCGAAGAACACCGAGTCGCCGGAGCCGGTCACGGAGCAGGCGCCCGAGACCGAGCAGTCCACCACGGACAGGAGCCCGCCGCCGGGCCCGAGGTCCACGTCCAGGGCGTCCGTCGAGAAGCCGAAGAGCGTCACCCGGTCGTTCCCGTCGCCCATGCGCACGACGACGGAGTTGACCGACGCCGGAGGGAACTGGCCGATCCCGTCCACGACCGTCCCCGACGAGCTCTCCAACAAGAGCATCCCCGCGGTCGGATAGACGCTGATCTGGTTGTCCGATCCGTCGCCCGTGATCGTCAGGACGCCGTCGGACAGGTTCGTCGTGACCACCCCGTCCGCGCGGGCCTCGGTCGTCGCCGCGGCCGACGCGCCGGCGGCGAGAGCCCAGAGGGCGCGGGACTTCCAGCGGCGGACTTCCGTGGTGTTCATCGTGTCTCCCGTGTCGCGTCGCGGCCTCTGCGGTGGCCGGGACCGCGGCAGTCTCGCAGGCCCGCCGCGGATTTCCCCAGAGGGGCGCTCTTCCCCCTTCGCTCCAACGTGCAACGTGCTTTCCGGGACGCCCTTCGATGCTTCACTCTTCTCCCGTCCCGACGCGCGCCGGAGATCCCGCGACAGGCAAGCTGCGAGCATCGATCCAGATGAGTTCCGCATCTGGTGGCGCAGTCGGACGGTCCGCGTCCCGGGCAAGACGGGCCGGTCGCAGCTGAAGTGCCTCCCGCAGCGCGGAACGTCCCGAGCGAATGGGACTTGAAGAATCGACGGGCGTCCCGCAATGGCGTTAAGCGATCGCCTGCGATCGAGAAATCCGCTGCATCCGAGCGCGTGATCGAGCGGGGCGTCGGCTACGATCTCGTTTGCCGACTCAACTGCGCCGATCGCCCCGACGGCGCCAATCACAGGAGGTCAATCCCATGAAACGTAGCCCGCAGTTTGGAGAATCAGTTTTCGTGCCAGTCGTTCGCCGCTGCTCCCAATTCTAGCGTGCTCCGCGATGCGATTTCAAGCATCGATCCCGCCAAGTTCCGGTCGGACGAGGACGACTTCTCGAGGTCCGGTCCGCTCCAACCGGATCTCCTGATCGCCCTGCTCCTCTTCCTCGTCGCGGACGCAGTCCGTCGCGGCTACCGCGAGCTCCTCGCGGCGTTCTGGGACGAAGCCGGGCGGGCCGGCGTCCCGCTGCCGTCGGCCGTCAGCGCACCCGCGTTCTGCCAGGCGCGCGCGAAGCTCGATCCGGAGGCGATCCGCTTCGTGCTGCATGCCGTCTGCAGGTCCTTCGAGAAGCGCCGCAGCCGCAAGCTCCGCTGGAAGGGCCGCCGCGTGGTCGCCGCTGACGGGACCTCGCACCAGCTCCAGCGCTCGTCCGAGCTTGACGCGCACTTCGGCCGGCACGCCGGCGCCCACCGCCCGTCGGCCCACGTGACGGTGCTCTACGACGTCCTGGCCGGACTCCCGCTCGACGTCTCGGTCGGCCCGGCGACGCAGACGGACCGGCCTGAGCTCGAGGACCTCCTCGCAAGCCTGCGTCCGGGCGACCTGCTGCTCATTGACCGCGGCTTCCCGTCTTACGACCTCTTCGCGCGGCTCATCGCGGAGGAGGTCGACTTCGTGGTGCGCGTTCCGGCGGACTGGAGCAAGGCCGTGCGGGGCTTCGTCAAGAGCGGAGCGAAGGATGCGCCGGTCGTGGTCGCGCCCAATGCCGGGAGCAAGCTCCGCGACGGTCCGCCGATCGAACTCCGGGGAATCCGCGCAGAACCCGTCCGTGCGACGCCGACGACCCTTGCTGCGGACTACATGCGACTGAGGCCGGACTCCATGACGATCTCTACTCCGTCAGCCGACGCGAGGGCGATGGCCCGCGCCAGCTCCTCGTCCGGTACGGGCGCGACGCGTTCCCGCCACTCCGGCCGGCCACGTTCTCCAAAGCGCGGCTGGACGTCATGCCGCAGCCCCTGCGCGGCGTGGTGCTGGTACCCGATCCACGGGACCCACTGGACGACGGGCGGAGGCTCGCGAGTTGCCCCG
Organism: Planctomycetota bacterium; assembly: GCA_022072415.1. GTDB lineage: Bacteria > Planctomycetota > JAJSAM01 > JAJSAM01 > JAJVHW01 > JAJVHW01. The sequence continues at coordinate 3,120 of JAJVHW010000147.1, read as the reverse complement.
AAGCCACGCCCACCACACCGAGACCGGCATCCGTCGACCGCAACTCGGCCTCGCGACGCAGGTCCACTCGGTCATCTTGCCGACGGGGCCCGTCGCCCTCGTGGGCCGACTGGCGGCGTCGTACTCGACGGTGGTCTCGCTGGCGCGGCGGTCCTTCGAGGAGACCACGAGCGAGCGCTTGTCGAAGACGACTGTGCTCGCGAGCCTGGTGTTCGAGGAGCTTCCGATCAGGCGAGAATGGGCGTTTCGGTCAGCAAGTCAGAGACGCACGGGTTCCTCATTGGGGTCGAGGAAGTTGATTGTTAGGAGCGTCCCGCTTGGCAACGAGGAGGCGCTCCTCGCTGCGCGCGGTTGCGGCGTGCTGCACCTGGACGAGACGCCCTGGAAGCTGCGCGGCGTCCTGCGCTGGCTCTGGACGGCGACGGCGGAGCGGGTCACGGCCTTCCGCATCGACGAGCGCCGGAGCTTCGAGGCGCTGAAGCGGCTGATCGGCGAGGCGTTCGCCGGACGCGTGGTCTCGGACCGCATGGGCGCGTACGACAAGCTGCCGATCGAGCGGCGGCAGATCTGCTGGGCGCATCTGGACCGCGACCTGCGGGCACTCGCCGAAGGCCACCCGGGCGAACGCGACTTCGGGAAGGAGGCGTTGCGCATCACCAAGTCGATCTTCCGCTCGTGGCGGGCGTTTCTGCGGCACGGCGATCGAGCGCGGCTGCGCGAAGAGCTCCTGCCGTCCTGGGAGAAGCTGCTCACGCATCTGGCTGACGGCACCGGCAGCGCCGAACGCCGCGTGCGCGCCCTGTCCAGCCACCTGCTCGACCGGGCGGAGGCCCTGTGGTCCTTCGCCGATCACCCGGACGTCGATCCGACGAACAACGCCGCGGAACGATCCGTGCGCAAGGCGGTGCTCTGGCGCAAGGGGAGCTTCGGCAGCCAGAGCGAGAGCGGATGCCGCTTCGTCGAGCGCATCCTGACCGCGACCGCGACGCTCCGGCAGCAAGGACGCGGCGTGCTCGAGTACCTCGTCGCCGTCGCGCAGGCACCGCTGACCGGAGTCCCGCCGCCGAGCCTCGTCGCGGCCCCGGCGCTACCCGGCTGAACGGTTACAGCTCGCGGACCTTGTCCTTGAGGATGGTGTTCTCCTCGCGGAGCGACTCGACCTCGCGCACGAGCTTCGCCCGGTACGCCTCGACGTGCCGCAGCCGCGTCGAGAGATCATCGACCTCGCGGGACTTCGCTTCGAGCGCTGCCGTCAACTCGGGAATCCGGGCGACCTGCGCCTCAAGCTCGGGGAGGCAAGCGGCTTGCGCTTCGAGCGCCGCGATGCGCTCGAGCAGCTTGGCGGCAGTCGCCTCTTCGATCACACCCCCGTAGATCGGCCGGGCTCGCGGAGGTCTTCATGCCCTGAACAGTTACTTGAATTCGTATGCATTCGGAGGCGGCTCGGGGTCGTCATCGCGCACGAGCCTACACTCGCTGCCCGATGCGCGTCGCCTGAACGCCTCAGCGTCGTCGGATATCGGAATGAAGTAGCACAACAGGACTGAACGTCCGATCCCGAGCCCATCGAGTGTGCGCTCCCAGGCCGTCGGCACTTCGACTCTTGCGAAGTCCGGATGCGAGTCGACGATGCGTTCGTGCACCGGCGCGGCGCCATCCACAAGAATGACGGTCCACTCGCGTGCACGATCGTCGAATCGCACAGTAACGAATTGCGGCAGACGTGGGTGCAGAGCCAACCGGCAACCCAAGCCAATCAAGAGCGCCACGGCCGCACCGGCAGTGATTCCGAGGAAAAGCTTCCGCCGACAGGCCTGCCACAATCGTCCGCGCACGCAGATCAGACTCACTTGGGGTAGTAGTCCCTCAGAATGCCCTTCGCGGCCGCGGCAGTGCCGGGCCACGCCATGAACGGATAGTCCGCGGTGTGTCGTCGTCCGCCCTGAACTTCGTCGTGCGCGGCATTCAACATCTGAATTGCGGCTCGTTCCCACGCTTCAGCCCCGCCGGCACTGAAGCTGCTCGTCGCGTCCGACAACGCTTCGCGCTCCGCCTCTGCAGCCGTCTCCCCCTCCCCATAACCCAGTTGGGAGCCGAGCTGCACGCGACCGTCGCCAGGGTTTCCGTCGCGCGAGTCGAGGAGGTCGTATGCGCTTTGGAATGCCTTTACGTGCATTCCCTCATGCTCAGTGCCCATGCGGAGATAGGTCTCCTGCTGCGCCCTGATCGTCTCATTCGCGTAGCGGAGGAACCTTGGTAGCGTCACTGACGCTTCGGCTGAGTCGAGGTACACCGGAACACACACCTCGGACACCCAGTGTTGCCACGGCCCGCACTCATGCTGGCGCCCCTTCGGCGCCGGGCCGCCCGGAGCCAGCCGCGTGTAGTACAGTGCCTCACCGACTGCGAGTCGGATCTTGACGTTCGTGATTGCTGTGTTTCCGCCACCCGACTGAGGGAGAGTCGAGCTTCGACCTTCGTAGTCGAACACGTCTGGATCTTCCTTGATACTTGGATGCGAGCCTCCAGACCGTGCCAATTGAGCCTTGTCCCATTCCGCCATCTGATTGAACGGATCCGCTGAGACGATCTTTTGCTTGTAGTCCTTCCGCTGGATCGCGGACTTTCCGTCAAGCCCAATCGGATCGGACATGAGTACGGGCCGCCCACGGACATACCCATGCGCGTTCGGGGAGCTCACATACTCCAACGGATCCCTCTGAATGAACTTCTTCAGGGTCGCCGAATACATCCTCGCCCTGTAGTAGTAAAGCCCCGTCTCCTCGTCGAGCTGCCGCGCCGTGTAGAGGTACGGGTTCTTGATCGCGGACGACGTCACCGTGCTCCCGCCGGCGTCCTTGATCGTGGGCTTCCCGTACGGGTCGTAGCGGTAGCTCTCGACGACTGACCCGGACGGCGCCGTCACGTGGGTCACCGAGCCGATCAACTGGACGTGGTAGCTGAAGCGCAGCACCTCGCTGGTGTTCGAGTCGCCGTCCACGTCCGCGTGGTCCGGGCTCTCCATCGCGAGGATCTGGTCGATCTGGCCGCCGAAGACGAAGAGGCGGTCCAAGTTCCCGGAGGAACCGTCGAGCTCCTCGATCGACTGGAGGCCGGCGT
>JAJVHW010000155.1 GCA_022072415.1 Planctomycetota bacterium | reverse complement strand
GCCCCGGCCCGCCGCCGCGCCTGCGGTGCACGCCGCGCCCCGCGAGCCCGCCGCGGCGCAGCCCCCGAAGGACGAAGGGAGCTTCCTCCGCCGCCTCGGGAAGGAGCCGCTCGTCGTCGCGGAGCTCGACCCGCCGAAGAGCCTGCGGACGGAGAAGCTGCTCGAAGGCGCGAAGCGTCTCCGCGACGCGGGCGCGCATCTCGTGTCGATGGCGGAGAACCCGCTCGCGAGCATCCGCATGGGGAACGTGGGTGCGGCCTACCTCGTCCGCCGCGACGCGGGCGCGGAGCCGCTCGTCCACTTCACCTGCCGGGACCGCAACGCGATCGGGCTCCACAGCGACCTCATGGGCGCGTCGGCGCTCGGAATCCGCCACGTGCTCGCGATCACGGGCGACCCGGCGGGCGCGCCGGGCGGCGGCGTCACGTCGGTCTACGACGTGAACTCCGTCGGCCTCGTGCGGATCATCGCCTCGCTCAACGCGGGCCGCACGATGCACGGCGCGGAGCTCGGCCGCGGCGCGGGGTTCACGGTGGGGGTGGCGTTCAACCCGAACTTCCGCACGATGACGGGGCAGGTGAGGAAGCTCCGCGACAAGGCCGAGGCCGGGGCGCGGTTCGCGCTGTCCCAGCTCGTCTACGACGCGGACCGGATCCGGCGGATCCGCGAGGCCGTGGCGCCGTGCGGGATCCCCGTCCTCCCGGGCGTGATGCCGCTCGTGTCGCACCGCAACGCCATGTTCATGCACCAGGAGGTGCCCGGCGTGCGCCTCCCCGACGAGGTCCTCGCGCGCATGGAGCGCCGCGGGAGCGGCCCCGACGCGGAGCGCGAGGGCATGGACCTCGCCCGCGAGCTGATCGACGCGGCGATGGAGTCCGGCGCGCCCGGCATCTACGTCGTCACGCCGTTCCAGCGGGCCGACCTGTCGGCCGAGCTCGTGAAGTACGTGCGGTCGAAGCGGCTCAGCGCTCCGTGATCGTCATCCACACGAGTTCCGACCGGAGCGCGCCCTTCGGGGCGGTCCACGTCGGGAGGCCGAGGCGCTTCCACATCGGGTCGGCGCGCAGTTCGGCGTGGATGGAGTAGCGGCCGGGCGGGAGCGGGTCGTCCCCCGCGGCCACGATGGTGACCGGAAGGGTCCAGACGGCGCCGGGCGCGACCGCGTGCGTGCGGCGGGGGAACGGGTTCGCGCCGCTCTCGACGACGCGGCGCACTTCCGCGCCCTCGGAGTCCACGATCACGATCGCGAGCGTCGGGCGCGGTTCGCCCTCGGCGGGCAGGTGGACCGGAGTCGTGCCGTGGTTCGCGATGCGGATCTTCCCCGTGAACGCTGCGCCCGACGGGACGTCGGCGTGCCGCGTGCGGAGCTCGATCGACAGGTCGCCTCCCTCGGACGTCGTCACGGTGTCGCCGTCGGAGGCGCCGTGCGGCGCCGCGGGACGCGCGTCGCCGGACGGAGCCGGCCGCGCCGGGGCGGGCTCGCGAGGAGCGTCGGAGGCCGGGGCCGACGGCTGAGCGGCTGCGGCGCCGCCTTCCGCGGGCTCGCCGCCGCTCCCGGGCAGGAGATGGGGCACCGCGAAGAACGCGGCCACGCCGAGCGCGGCGGTCCCGACCACCGGCACGACGAAGCGCGGCACGCGGCGCGCGGGCACGGGCGCGGAGGGGCTGGAGCCGTCGGCGGAGGTCATCACGTCCTTTTCGGCCGCCGCTTCCTCCTTGCTTGAGGGCGCGGTCCGGGGACGCCGATACTCCGTTCCATGCTCGCACATGTCCTGTGCGGCCTCGTCCGTGCGCTCGCCTCGCGGGTGCGGGTCGGAGCCGACCCCCGGCGCTGCGCGCCGGGCACGCTGGTGATCCTGCCCCGCGGGCAGGTGACCCTCGCCTGCGGCATCGCGGCCCTCGTGGAGATCTCCCGCGCCGGGACCTCCCGCGGGGCGCCGTCGCCGCAGTTCCGTCCGGAGGAGGACGCCGAGCGCGTCGCCTCGTCCGGGATCGGACGTCTTCTCCCGTCTCGCGGGGGTCTCGGCGACGCGGAGCGCGCGGCCTACGCGGGCGGCGACGAGACGCTCGACCGCCTCGCGGCATGGGCGCGGTCGCTGAAGCGCACGGCGTCGATCGCGTCGCTCGCGACGGACGAGGCCGCCCGCGCCGCGGCGACGGCCGTCGCTGCGAAGCTCCGTGCGTGGGCCGACGACGAGGAGGCGCGCCTCCGCGCGTCGGCGCTCCCCGCGCCGGACCTCGACCTCTGCACGTCGCGCGTGCTGCGCGCGCGGGACGCCGCGTGGTTCGTGGAGCGGGAGGCGCTGCCGCAGGCCGACGAGGCGCTCGACCTCGCCGCCGGTTCGCGCGACGCGAAGCTCCTCGGAGAGCTCCGCCGCGTGACCGCCGTGCTGCGGTGCATCGACCGCATCGAGATCCGCGGACGGGACTCCGCCGGAATCGCCGTCCAGGCGTCGTTCCCCGACCGCGCGTCGTTCGAGCGCGCGATGGACGACGTGCGGGCCGCGGGCCTCGTCGCGGAGCTCGGGCGGCGTCGCGCGACGGAGGACCTCCTCCCCGGCGCGGTTGCGCTCTCCGAGGGCGCGGAGCCCTGCGTCACGTTCGTCTACAAGGTGGCGGCCGAAGTCGGGCACCTCGGCGACAACGTGACCGACCTCCGCCGCCAGGTGCGCTGCGACGCGCTCCTCCGCGCGTTCCTCGCGGCGGGCGGCGCGCACGCCGTCGTCCTCGGCCACACGCGGTGGGCGTCGAGCGGCGTCATCAGCCTGCCCAACTGCCATCCCGTGGACAACGCGTCGCCGGGCGCCGCGGGGACGCCGCGATCCGGCCGCGTGTTCGTCGTGATGAACGGCGACGTGGACAACCACCTCGACCTCCGCGCGAAGTACGAGGCGGAGACGGGCGCCGAGGTGTCGCCGCGGATCACGACCGACACGAAGGTCGTCGCGCTCGAGGTCGAACGGAACCTCCGCGCGGGGCTCGGCATCGACGAGGCGTGGAGCCGCGCGTGCCGGGAGTTCCACGGTTCGTGCGCGCTCGGCATGGTCACCGACCTCGCGCCCGGGCGGCTCTTCCTGTCGCTCCGCGGCAGCGGGCAGTCGCTCTACGTCGGCGTCTCGGACGACGGGTGGTTCGCGTCGTCCGAGGTGTACGGCGTCGTCGAGGAGACGCCGAGGTACCTGAAGCTCGACGGCGAGAAGGACCGCGTGCCGGGCGAGTTCGCGACGCGCGGCCAGATCGTTCGGCTCGCGTCGTCGTCCGACGCGGGCCGCGCGGGTCTCGCGCGATCCGGGTTCGACGGAGCGGACCTCCCCGTCGCCGAGTCCGAGGTCCGCACGGCCGAGATCACGACGCGCGACGTGGACCGCGGGAGCTTCGACCACTTCTTCCGCAAGGAGATCACCCAGTCCGCGCGGTCCGTCGCGCGCACGCTCTGGGGCCGCGTGCTCCGCGGCGAGGACGGCGAGCCGCGCCTCTCCGCGGACCTGCTCCCTCCGCGCGTCCGCGAGCGCCTCGCGTCGGGGGCGATCCGGCAGATGCTCGTCGTCGGGCAGGGCACGGCCGCCGTCGCCGGCTCCGGCATCGCCGAGTACTTCCGGCGGATCGCCGCGGGGTCCCCGGTCCGCGCGCACGCGCTCCCCGCCACCGAGATGTCGGGCTTCCATCTGCGCGACGACATGAGCGACACGCTCGTCGTCGCGGTGACGCAGTCCGGCTCCACGGCCGACACGAACCGCGCCGTGGACCTCGCGAGGAAGCGCGGAGCGCTCGTCGCCGCCGTCGTGAACCGGCGGAACTCCGACATCACGTACCGCGCCGACGCCGTCGTCTACACGTCCGACGGACGCGACGTGGAGATGTCGGTCGCGTCCACCAAGGCCTTCTACTCGCAGCTCACCGCGGGCGCGCTGCTCTCTCTCGCCGTCGCGTCGGAGATCCGCGCCGCGGGGCCGTCCGATGTGGCGCGCGAGATCCGCGAGCTCGAGGACCTGCCGCGCCTCATGCAGAAGGTCTTCGACCGCGAGGACGCGATCCGCGCCGCCGCGGAGTCCCTCGCGCCGACCCGCACGCACTGGGCCGTCGTCGCCAGCGGACCGAACCAGGTCGCCGGCGAGGAGGTGCGGATCAAGCTCTCCGAGCTCTGCTACAAGTCGATCTCGGTGGACACGGTCGAGAACAAGAAGCACATCGACCTCTCGTGCGAGCCGCTCGTGCTCGTGCTGGCCGCGGGCAATCCCGAATCGGTGCTGAACGACGTCGTGAAGGATGTCGCGATCTTCAAGGCGCACAAGGCGCTCCCCGTGGTCTTCGCGCCGGAGGGCGACGGACGCTTCGCTCCGTACGCGGCCGCGGTGATCCCGCTCCCCGCCGCCGGGGCGATCGCGTCGATGGTGCTCTGCGCGCTGGCGGGGCATCTCTTCGGCTATCACGCGGCCCGGTCCATCGACGAGAACGCGCGGTTCCTCTCCGCCGTCCGCGCGCACGTGGTCGCCGCGCTCGCCGACGAGTCCGCCCGCGAGTCGCTTCCGCGGACGCTCGCCCCGTTCCGCCGCGACTACCTCGGACGGCTCCTCGCGGACCGCTTCACGTCGTCGCTGCACCCGGTCACGGCGGTGCGCCTCGCGTCGCTCCTCGACCTCGCGGTCGGCGTGTCGGTGGATTCCCCGGACACGGAGGCGCTCGCGGGCGGTCCGACCGACGACGTCGCCGCCGCGCTCGTGAATGCGCTCGGCCTCGCGATGGACGAGTGCGCGCGCCCGGTGGACGCGATCCGCCACCAGGCGAAGATCGTCACCGTCGGCACCTCGCGCCCGGAGGAGGCGATGACGGGCGCCGTCGCCGACGCGCTCGCCGCGGCCGGGGTGGACCAGGACGCGCTGGTCCCCGTGGACATGCTCGACCTGCGGCGCATCCAGCCCGCGATCCGCGCGGTGGCCGGGCTCACGCGCTACTCGGTCGCGGCCCTCCGCGCCGACGGCGCGCCCGGACCCGACACGACCGTGCGCGTCACCGACCGCCGCGGCGTCGCCGCGCAGATCCCGTCGCGCGCGGACCGCGGCGCGCCGCTCTCGGGGACGAAGCGGCAGGTCGTCGCCGACCGGCGGCTCTTCCTCGGCGTCGGTCGCGGCGACGGACGGCGGATCGCGATCCTGCCGACGCTCGGCGCGGACCGGCACGTCACCGGCCTCGTGCTGCTGCACCTCGACTTCCACGCGAACCTCGCCCGCGAGGCGAAGGCGGCGCTGCTCGGGGCGAAGCTCGAGCGTCTCCGCGACGTCGTGGCCGAGTCGAACCGCACGTTCGATCCGTCGCTGCTCGACAAGGTGACGCCGGAGCAGATCGTGGTGGAGGACGCCGACGACCTCGCGACGCGCGTCCTCGCTACGTCCTGACGGCCCCGTCGGACGCGAACGAGGCGACTTCGGCGAACCCTCCGCCGCGCCATGCGAACGCCCTCGCGCCGGCGAAGGCCCCGGTGCGCACGTCGGCCACGATCTGGAGCAGCGACGGATGGAGCGGCTCGCCTCGCGGCGCGGCGCACCGCCGGTCGAGATCGCTCATCCCCTCGGCGTGCGAGGACCGCGAGTGCGAGTGCCAGACGGCGAGCGGCGGATCGGGACCGCGGAGCATGCGCTCGAGACGGAGCGCGTCGCCGGCGTGAAGACGGAAGCAATCGTCGGTGAGCGCGGCGTTCGGGAGCGTCTCGATCCTGTCCGCCCACGCGAGCCCGCAGGCTTCCCGTGGATGCGCCGCGAGCGCGGCCGCCCCGATCGCGCGGATCGCGTCCGGCCGGAGGGAGTGCGCGGGGGGCGTTTCGCGACGTAGCATCGCCGCATGGATCTTCGCGCCCGCGCCGCCGTACCGCTCTTTCTCCTCGCCGCCTGCGGCGACGCGGCCGCGCCGCCCGCGTCGGCGCAGCAGACGCACCCCGCCGCCGCGCGCCCGCGCCTCGCCGTCGTCATCTCCGTGGACCAGCTCCGCGCCGACTACCTCGTGCGGTTCGAGGACCTGTTCCTCCCGCCCGGCGACGACGCGGCGCCCGGAGGATTCCGGTACCTGACGGAGCGGGGCGCGTGGTTCTCCGACGCGCACCACGACCACTGCCCGACGTACACCGGACCCGGCCACGCGGTGCAGCTCACCGGCGCGCCCCCCGCGGTGAACGGGATCGTCGGGAACTCCTGGTACGACCGCGCGTGGAAGCGCTCGCGCTACTGCGTCGAGTCGAAGGACCCGGGCGGCGAGAAGACGTGGAAGTCGCCGGAGACGCTCCTCGTCACGACCGTGTCCGACGAACTCGAGATGGCCACGGGCCGCCGCTCGGAGACGTGGAGCTTCGGCCTGAAGGACCGCGCCGCGATCCTGATGGGCGGTCACCTGACCGACGGCACGTTCTGGTTCGACGACCGCCGCGGCGAGTGGCAGACAAGCGCGTTCTGGGGCGACGACGCGGTCCCCGCGTGGCTTCGCGAATGGAACGCGAAGCGCATCCCCGACGCCGCGCACGGCCAGGCGTGGGAGTTCTCCGCCGGCGCGCCGGCGCTCGCGCGGCTCTTCCTCGCGCCCGGCGAAGCGGCGCCCGCGCCGTTCCGCCACGTCCTCGACCAGGGCAAGCCCGCGGGGAAGGGCAGCGAGCAGGACGCGCGCGACTTCTACGCGGGCCAGTTCGGACCGTCGCCGTTCGCGAACCGCTGGGTGCTCGACACCGTGCTCGAGTGCGTGCGCCGCGAGTCGCTCGGCGCTGACGACATCCCCGACGTCCTCACGATCAACCTGTCCAGCAACGACTACGTGGGCCACGCGTTCGGCCCGGACAGCGCGGAGGTGCTCGACATCACCGTGCAGACCGACCGGGCGCTCTCCGCGTTCTTCCGCTCGCTCGCGCAGTCGGTGCCGGGCGGGATGCAGTCCGTCGTCGTGGCGCTCACCGCGGACCACGGCGTCGCGCCGAACCCCGATCGCGCCGCGAAGTCGAAGCTCCCGGCGGGGCGCCAGTCCGACGACGACGGCCGCGGGCGGAGCCGCCAGCACGACGCCGCGGAGAAGGCGCTCTCCGCAGCATTCGGCGACGACGACTGGGTCCTCGCGCACGAGGAGCACATGCTCTACCTCAACGCGGAGGCGTTCGCGCGCCACCCCGGCGCCGACCGCGCGCGGGCCGAGCGCATCGCCGCCGACGCCGCGACCGCGTTCCCCGGCATCCGCGTGTGCTGGACCCGGACGCAGATCCTCTCCGGCGCGCTCCCGCCGACGCCGGACGCCCGCCTCGTCGCGCTCGGCTTCCACCCGCGCGTCGCGGGCGACGTCGTCATCGTCGCGGAGCCCTTCTGGTCGCCCGCGCGCGGCGCCGGCGCGACGCACGGATCCGTCTGGACATACGACACCCACGTGCCGCTCCTCCTCGCCGGCGGCCCGATTCGCCCCGGCCGCCACCGCGCCCGCGTCTCCACCCTCGACCTCGCGCCCACCCTCTCCGACCTCCTCGCGACCGCCCGCCCGAACGGCAGCCAGGGCCGCGTGCTCGCCGAGGCGCTGAGGTAGGCCATGCCCGTCGTCCTGCTCCCCGAGGTGCTCCGGTTCCACGCGCAGGGCGTGGAGCGGCACGACGTTCCGGGCGCGACGGTCGGGGCGGCGCTGGACGGGGTGTTCGCGCGGTTCCCGGCGATGCGGACGCGGACGCTGCGGGCGGACGGGACGGTCTGGCCGTATCTGGCGGTGTTCGTGGACGGCGCGGAGGTCGCGCGCGACGGCGTGCTCGTGCGAGCCGTGGGCGCGGCGTCGGTGATCGAGCTCGTCGGCATGGCGGAGGGCGGCGGGCGGGACGTTCGGATGCGGGGGTTCGAGGCGCGTGCGAGTCTCGACGACGCGGTCGCGGCGGCGCTCGACGGGGTCGCGCCGCTCGACTGGGAGGCGGCGCCGCTCGAGAGCGCGGCGGGGCGCGTGCTCGCGTACGACGTCGCGAGCACGGTGGACGTGCCTCCGTTCGCGCGGTCGGCGATGGACGGCTACGCCGTGCGGGCGGAGGACACGTTCGGCGCGACGGTGCAGGACCCTGCGCGGCTCGAGCTCGCGGGCGAATCGATGCCGGGGTGCGACGCCGCGGCCGTGCGGGTCGGTCCGCGGCTGGCTGTGCGCATCATGACGGGGGCTCCGGTCCCCGCGGGCGCCGACGCGGTCGTCCCCGCCGAGCACGCGCACGAGGACGGCGCCGCGGTGCTCGTGGACGCGCCGGTGTCGCCCGCGAAGAACGTCGGCCGCGCCGGCGAGGACGTCGCGCGCGGCGACGTGCTGCTCTGCGCGGGGAGGCGGCTCCGCGCGCAGGACGTGGGCATCCTGGCGAGCATCGGCGTGGCGCGCGCGCCGGTCGTGCGGCGGCCCCGCGTGCGGATCGTCGTAAGCGGGAACGAGCTTCTGCCGCCGGGCGTGCGCCCCGTCGGGTCGAAGATCGCCGACAGCAACACGCCGATGCTCGCGGCGCTCGTCGCGCGCGATCTCGGCGACGTGGAGTCGGCGCTGCGGCTCCCCGACGACGAGGCGACGATCCGCGAGGCGCTCGCAGCGGAGGGAGCCGACGTGATCCTCACGTCCGGCGGCACGTCGGTCGGCCGCGAGGACCACGTGCCGCAGATCGTGCGCGCGCTCGGACGGCTCGACGTCCACGGGATCGCGATGCGGCCCGCGTCGCCTGCGGGGATCGGGAGGATCGGCGCGACGCGCGTGTTCCTCCTCCCGGGGAATCCCGTGTCGTGCCTCGCGGCGTACGACCTCCTCGCGGGGCCCGCGATCCGGCGGATGGCCGGTCTTCCGGCGGACCTTCCGTATCCCGTGCGTCGCGTGCGGCTCCTCGCCGCCGTGTCGTCGCAGCTCGGGCGCGCCGACTATTGCCGCGTGACGCTCGAGCCGGGCGGCGCGCGGCCGCTCGCGATCTCCGGTGCGTCGGTGCTGTCGTCGGCGGTCCGGGCCGACGGGTTCCTGCTCGTCCCCGCGGCGTCGGAGGGCTTCCCCGAGGGCGCCGAAGTGGACGTGCGGCTCTACGACGCGTCTCCTTGGGCGCCGTGAAGCAGCGGCAGTACCTCGACGTGATCGACGAGCGGACCGCGCGGGCGCGGTTCGACGCGGCGTGCGCGCATCTCGTCCCCCGGACCGTCGCGGTGCGGCTCGCGGCGGCGCTCGGGCGGACGCTCGCGGAGGACGTCGCGACGGCGGTGGACGTGCCCGCGTTCGACCGGAGCGACGTGGACGGGTTCGCCGTGCGCGCCGAGGACACCTTCGGCGCCGAGGAACTCTCGCCGAGGACGCTCGCGCTGTCGCCGGTCCGACTTCCCGCCGGCGCCGCGCCGCCCGACGACTTCGAGCTCCCGCACGGCGCGTGCTGCGAGATCGCGACGGGCGGCATGCTCCCGCGGGGCGCCGACGCGGTGGTGATGATCGAACACTCGCGGCCGGCGGACGGCGGCTCGATGGCGATCCTCCACGCGGCGACGCCCGGGGCGCACGTGACGTTCGCCGGGAGCGACCTCGGCCGCGGCGACGTCGTGCTGCGCGCAGGGACGACGCTCACGTCGCGCGAGACCGCGATGCTCGCTGCGGTCGGCGCGGGCGCCGCGCAGGTGTTCGACGCGCCCACGGTGGCCGTGATGTCGACGGGCGACGAACTCGTGCCGCCGGGCGAGCCGCTCCGCGCGGGAGGCGTCTACGACTCGAACCAGCGCGCGATCGCCGATCTCGTGCGGGAGGACGGCGGGCACGCGCTGGAACTCGGGATCCTCCGCGACGACGAGGAGGCGCTCGCCGCGCGGCTGCGCCGGGTGCTCGGGCCGGGCGCGGCCGACGTGATCGTCCTCTCGGGCGGCACGTCGAAGGGCGCCGGCGACCTCAACTACCGCGTCGTCGAACGGCTCGCGGCCGAGGTCCCCGGCTCGCCCGGGATCCTCGTGCACGGAGTCGCGCTGAAGCCCGGAAAGCCCCTCTGCCTCGCGGTCGTCGGCCGCACGCCGGTCGTGATCCTGCCGGGATTCCCGACGTCGGCCGTGTTCACCTATCGGGAGTTCGTCACGCCCCTCGTGCGGCGGCTCGCGGGTCGGGGCGCGCATCGCGCGGAGACCGTCCCGGCGACGCTGGCGGTGAAGCTCCAGTCCGCCGTCGGTCGCACGGACTACCAGCTCGTGCACGTGGTCGAGACCGACCGCCGGCGCGTGGCGACGCCTCTCGGCGCGGGGTCCGGAAGCGTGAGCGCGATGGCGCGGGCCGACGGGTTCGTGCGCGTGCCGCAGGAGGTCGAGACGGTCGCTGCGGGCGCGCGGGTGGACGTCACGCCCGTCGGCGGCGCGATCGCGGAAGCGGACCTCGTGGTCGTCGGAAGCCACTGCACGGGCCTCGACCGCCTCCTGTCCCGGCTCGCGCGGGACGGGCTCCGCGTGAAGTCCGTGGCGGTCGGCTCGCAAGGCGGGCTCGCGGCGCTCGCGCGCGGCGAGGGCGACATGGCGGGCATCCACCTGCTCGACGCGGCCACCGGGACGTATAACGTGCCGTTCGTCGGACCCGGGACGCGGCTCGTCGCCGGCTACGCGCGCAGGCAGGGGTTCGTCCATCGCAGGGGCGATGCGCGGTTCGAAGGGCTCGACGGCGCGGCCGCGGCGGCGGCCGCGATCCGCTGCGGCGCGCGCATGGTCAACCGCAACGCGGGGAGCGGCACCCGCGTCCTCATCGACGGTCTGCTCGGGGACGCGCGTCCGCCGGGATGGCACCACGCGCCGCGGAGCCACAACGCCGTCGCCGCCTGCGTCGCGCAGGGCCGCGCCGACTGGGGCGTCACCCTCGACGTCCTCGCCGCCGCGAACGGCCTCGCGTTCCTTCCCCTCCGCGACGAGCGGTACGACTTCGCCGTCCTCGAATCGCGCGCCGCGAGGCCGGGCGTCGTCGCGTTCCTCTCGCTGCTGCGCTCCGACGAAGGACGATCGATCCTTCGCGGCGCCGGATTCGTTCCGAGCGAGGCATGACCGCCGCGGCCCCCGACCGCTCGTTCCGACTCTTCCTCGCCGCTGCCGCGGCGCTCGCGGGGTTGTTCGTCGGCGTGCTCCGCACGCGGCCGCCGGCGCCCGTGGGCGCCGACGCGCCGCCGACCGTGTTCTCCGCGGCCCGCGCGCTCGTGGACCTGCAGGCGGTGCTCGGCGGGGACGCGCCCCACCCCATCGGATCGGCCGCTTCGAAGGCCGTGCGCGAGCGTCTCGCGGCGCGGCTCCGTTCGGTGGGCATGGACGTCGAGGTGCAGCGCGACTGGGTCGTCGTCGCCGGGCAGCGGCAGGCCGCGTGGGTCGAGAACGTGGTCGGGCGGATCCCCGGGGCGCGGAGCGACCTGCCGCCGGTGGTGATCGCGTGCCATCACGATTCGGTCGGCGCGGGGCCCGGCGCCGCGGACGACGGGATCGGCATGGCGACCGCCATCGAGGCCGTGCGGGCGCTCCGCGCGTCGCCGCAGCTCGCGGCGCCCGTGCACGTGCTCGTCACCGACGGCGAGGAGGCGGGGCTCCTCGGCGCGTGGGCGTTCGTCCGGAGGAACCCCGGCCCGATCGCGGCGATCGTGAACGTGGAGGCGCGCGGGAACTCGGGGCCGATGCTGATGTTCGAGACGGCGGGCGCGTCGGCGGACCTCCTTTCCGCGTGGTGCGCCGCGGCGCCGCGTCCCGTCACCGGATCGCTCTTCGACTGGGCCTACCGGATGCTCCCGAACAGCACCGACGTGGCCGTGCTCCGTCGTCTCGACGTCCCGATCCTCAACTTCGCCTGCATCGGACGTCCGCAGCACTACCACACGCCGCGGGACACGATCGCGCACATCGATCCGGGGACGCTGCAGCATGCCGGCGAGTCCGTGCTCGCGGCGGTCCGCGCGGCGGCGTCGGCCGCGGGCGCTCCGGCAGCCGAGCTGCGCCTCGTGTGGCACGACGTGCTCGGGTTCGCGGTGCCGCGGTGGCCGGTCTCGTGGACGCTCCCCCTTGCCGCGATGCTCCTCGCCGCGCACCTCGCGTTCGCGTGGCGGGCGGTCCGGTCGGGCGTCGCGTTCGGGGTCCCGTCGATGCTCGTCGCGTGGCTCGCCGGGGTCGCCGCAGCCTGGGGCGTCTCCGCGGCGCTCCGCGCGTCGGGCGTCCTCGATCGCGCGATGCCCGCGTCGCCCGGGTGGACGGCCGCAGCGCTCGTCGGGGCGGCGGTGTGGGCGGCGACGCTCGTTGCATGCGCGGCGTCGCGTCTGCTCCCGAAGCGGCTCGGCGGCGATGCGCATGCGGCGTCCGCGGGCCCGCTCGTCGCGCTGTTCGGAGTCGCCGTCTCGGCGCTGCTCCCGGAACTCGCGCCGCTCTGGCTGATCGCGTCGGCCGCCCTGCTCGCGTGCGGCGTGGTCCCGGCGCTCCGCGACGTCGGCGGGGGATTCGCTGCGGCCGCGGTGTTCGCGCCGCTCGCCGTGTTCGTCGCCGACGGCTTCGGCGTCGCGGGCGCGGCGCCGGGGCTTCCCGTGGCGATCCCGCTCCTCGGCGTGCTCGCGACGACGGCGGTGCTCCCGCTGGCCGGAGCCGCCGCCGCAGCAGGTGCGCGAGGTCTCGCCGTCGCCGCGGCGTCGCTCTGCGCGGCCGTCGCCGGAGCGATCGGCGCCGCCGCGGTGCCGACCGTCACCCCGGAACTCCCCGGGAAACTCTCGTTCCTCTACCGCGCCGACGCGTCGGACCCGCACGCGCACGTGATGCTGCTCGGCCACGGCGAGCCGATCCCGGAGTCGGTCCTCGCGAAGCTCGAGACCGAACCGGACCTCGAGCGCGTGCTCCCGTGGACGAATCTCCGCGCCGTCGCCGCCGAGGCGCCGCGCGCCGACGTGCCTCCGCCGGTCCTCGCGGACCTCCGGAAGGCGGACCTCGCGGGCGGGCGGCGAGTCTCCTTCCGCCTCCGCTCGCAGCGCGGCGCGCCGGACCTCGTCCTCGCGGTCGAGCCGACGGCGCGCGTGCGCCGCCTCGTGATCGGCGGGGTGTCCCAGCCGCCCGAGTCGTGGCGCGACGAGCGGATCGGAATCCTGGTGCGTTTCCACGGCATCCCGGACGAGGGCGTGTCCATCGAGATGGACATCGCGGACGCGGCGGAGGTGCAGGCGTACGTCGGCGACCTCACCCCCGGCCTTCCGCCGGGCTGCCGCGAGATCCTCGAAGCGCGGCCGTCCACGCATGTTCCCGCGCACCAGGGCGACCAGACGGCCGCCGTGCGGCGCCTCCGGCTCTGACGGCCGGCCGTTTGCGCCCTTCCGGGCGGATGTCCATCGACTTCGACGCCCGCACCCGACGATTCTCGGCGCGCCCCGCGACGCTCTCGGGCATCCGCGCGCCCACTCCCGAGCCTCCCCGGCATGTCCGCGCGCTGCTCGCGCTGGTGGGCGCCGCGGTGCTCATGGTCGCGACCGTCTGGTGGACCGCCTCGCGGATGGCGCCGCCGCCCGCGGCTTCCGCGGACGCGCCGCCGTCCGTCGTGTCGGGGTCGCGCGCGATGGAGGTCCTGCGCGAACTCCTTCCGACCGACGAGCCGCACCCGCTCGGGAGCGCCGAGAACGCGCGGTTCCGCGTCCGCCTCGTCGCGCGGCTCCGCGCCGCCGGCTTCGATCCCGAGGTGCAGCGCATCTGGCACGTGGAGCCGAAGAACGGGCTCGGCGTGTTCGTCCACAACGTGATCGCGCGGCTCCCCGGGCAGGTCGAGCGCGCGCCGGTGCTCGTGGCGGCGCACTACGACTCGCCGCAGGCCGGGCCGGGCGCCGCGGGGAACGCGTCGTCGGTCGCCGCGGTGCTCGAGGTCGCCCGCGCGCTCCGCGAGTCGCCGCCGCTCGCGCGGCCCGTCACGTTCCTCTTCTCCGACGGCGGCGAGGACAGCCAGGTCGGCGCGCGCGCGCACGTGGACGACCTCGCGCGGCGCGGCATCGCGATGCCGTACGCGTCGGTCGTGATCGCCGACACGCTCGGCGCGGCCGGGCCGAACCTGCTCCTCCGCGCCGCGCCGAAGAGCGGACGGTGGGTCGCGGCGTGGGCGGGCCTCGCTCCGCGCCCGCTCAGCAGTTCGCTCCTGCAGGACGTGGCCCGCCTGAACCCGCAGGCGTCGGAGCTCGACGTCTTCATCGAGTCCGGACTCCCCGGACTCCACTTCGCGTCCGTCGGCAGCCCCCAGCGCGACGGCACGGCCGCCGACCGCTCGACGTTCGTGTCGCCCGACACCGTGCAGCACCTTGCCGACAACCTCCTCGCCGCCGTGAGCGGCATGGCCGGCGTCGAGGACGGCGCGGAGCGCGCGGAGGGCGTTTGGTTCGACGTGGCGACGGGGTTCGTCGTCCCGCTCGGCTCGGGCACCGCCGCGCGACTCCTCGGCGCGGCGCTGCTCCTCGGCGCCATCGCCCTCGTGCTCACCAAGGCCCGCGGCGACGCGACCGTGCAGCAGGTGTACCGCGGCGTGCTCGTCTGGTTCGGGTCGGTCGCGTGCGGACTCGCGGTGATCGCGCTGCTCGAGCGCTGGCTCGGGGAGCAGGGGCTCGTGGACGTCCCGCGGGTCGCCTTCCCGTGGCTCACCGTCGGATGCCTCGCGGCGGCGGGGACAGCGGCCACGATGCTCGCCGCGGTCGCCTCGGGCAGGCTCACGAACACGCAGGGCGCCGCGTGCGGAGCCATGCTCGCGCTCGGACTCGCCGGCCTCGGCGCGGTGATGTTCGCGCCGGGCACGGTCTACCTCTTCGTCGTTCCCCCGCTCCTCGCGGGACTCCTCGCCGTGCTGCCGCGCGTGCGCGCGTTCCCCTCCGTCTCGCGCTTCGCGTTCGTCGCCGCCGTCGCCCTGCTCTGGACGCCTCCCGCGATGCTGCTCGCCGACGCGGTCGGCGTGCGGCCCGCCGCCGTGGTCGCGGGCGTGTGGCTCGTCCCCGCGGGTTCGCTCGTGCCGTTCATCGTCGAGGGCGGGCGGATGCGCTGGGTCGTCCCCCTGGCGGCCGCCGTCGCGAGCTTCGTCGCGGGGCGGGGGATCGTGGAGATGCCGCGCCTCACGGCGGAACGCCCGGGCCACATGTCGTTCACCTACCGCTTCGACGGCGACGAGCGCACCGCGCGCATGGTCGTCCACGAGCACGGGCAGGGGCTCGTGCCGTCCGTCGCGGAGTCGCTCGACGCGTCCGAGGGCATGCTCGCCAGCGCGCCGTGGGACGCCGAGGCGGGACGCGTGCTCGCTGCCCCGCGCGTGGCGATCGTCGAGCCGGCCGTCGAGTCGATCCGCATCAACGAGTTCACCGAGACGCGCATGGTCCGCTTCTTCCCGGTGTCGCGCCGCGGCGCGTCCGAGGTCCACCTCGTGATCGACGCGCGCGCGCCGGTGCGGCGGATCGGCATCAACGGGGTGTCCATCGCGCCGTCCGACTGCCTCGTGCCCGGGGTGGGCTACGCGCTCCGCCTCTGCGCGGTGCCGGAGGAGAGCGTGGAGGTCGAGGTCGAGTTCGTCGGGAAGTCGTCGTGGCCGGCGATCGTCGGCGACGTCACCCCGGGGCTCCCTCCGGAGTGCGCGGAGGTCGTGCAGCGGCGGCCGCCCACGCGCGTGCCGGTGGGGAAGGGCGACCGCACGATCGCGTGGCGCCGCGTCCGGATCTGAGCGTTCGCGTCGCGCCCCGTCGCGCCCCTGATTCCGGGCTTCCCCGCGCCCCGGCCGATGTATCTGGCATGAGCGCAGATCCGACCCCACTCTCCGCGACCGCACGCCGGTTCGTCCGCGACTGGGGCGGCGCCGCCGAGCGGTGGGGCCTCGACCGCGCCGCCGGCGAGGCGCACGCGCTCCTCTTCCTCGCGTCCGGTCCGCTTTCGTGCGACGACGTCGCGTCCGCGCTGTCGATCGACGCCCCGGCCGCCGACGCCGCGCTCGCGACGCTCGCCGACTGGGGCCTCGCCGCGCCCGCCGCCACCGGACCCGATGCACCGTGGGTCGGCCTCCAGGACCCGGTCGAGATGCTCCGCGCCGTCGCCGCCGCCCGCCGCCGCCGCGAGTTCGACCCCGCGATGACCCTCGTCCGCGACGCGGTCCTCCGCGCCGAGTCCGACACCGCGGCCGACCCCGCCGTCGTCCGCCGCCTGGAAGACCTCCACGAGGTGATGCGCCTCGCCCAGAGCTTCCACACCATCCTCGGCTCCCTCCCCGGCCCCGAGACCCGCCGCCTGCTGAAACTCGCGCAGAAGATCCGCCAGTCCCTCGGCGGGTGACGGTCAGGCGTCCGCGCGGAGCTCGTCGCGCGCCATCTCGTCGAACCTCGCCATCACCCGCTCGCGCAGCGCCGCGAAGAACTCCGCGGTGTTGAAGTGCGGGAGCTGCACCTCGGGGCGGGGGAGGTGGACGTCGGCGGGCATCGCGTAGTCGTCGGCGCCGAAGCCCTGGCGGCGCTCCATGCGCCAGCCGCGGAGGTGGGTGCGGCGGATGACGGCGGCGAGGTCGGCGTCGGTGACGGCGAGGCCCGTCACGGCGCGGACGGCCTCCGCGGCGGTCGCGTCGGAGACTCCGGCGAACTTGCAGCCGCCGAGGATGTCGTCGCGGAGGATCGCGAGGCCGCGGCGCGTGATCGCATCGACCCGGTTTCGACGGCGGTCCCTTCGCGGGGGCCGCCGTTCCTCGTTCGTCAGGCGAGCGGCGAGGGGAGATCCACCGTCTCGCGCGCGGCGAACGCGGCGGCGAGCAGTGCGTCGAGGCCCGCGGCCGCCTCGTGCGCGCGCAGCACCGACGCGCGGGTGCTCGTGCGCGGGTGCCGGGACACCATGAGCCCGCAGCAGTCGGCCGCGGGGCGGATCGACACGTCGTACGTCCCGATCGACTGCGCGAGCGCGATCGTCTCCTGCTTGCACGAGCCGGCGAGGGGCGTGAGGAGGAGGCTCTCCGCCGCCTCGTAGACCGCCTTCAGGTTGGAGAGCGTCTGCGAGGCGACCTGGCTCACCGCGTCGCCGACCGCGACGGCGTCCTGCTCCTCCTCCTTCACGAGGAGGTCGGCCACGCGCAGCATCGCGCGGCGGTAGAGGAGCATCCGCACGTCGTCCTGCGACGCGGCCACGAGCGCGCGCTGGATCTCCTCGAACGGGACGAACACCACGCGGAAGCGCCCCTGGTGCCGGGCGAGCGCGCGGCCGAGGTCGAGGATCTTCTCGCGGACGAGGTCGCCCGAGAACGAGCGGTTCCAGAGGTGGAGGCCCGTCACCTCGCAGCCGCGGAGCATCATGCGGTACGCCGCGACGGGGGAGTCGATGCCGCCCGAGAGCAGCGTGACGACGTGCCCCGCGCTCGCCGTGGGGAGCCCGCCGGGCCCTCCGATCCTCGCGTCGTGGACGTACGCGCGGTAGCGGTCCACCTGCACGCGGTACACGTCGTTCGGCGTGTGGACGTCCACCTTCCGCCCGGTCGCCCGGTTCACCGCGGCGCCCGCCTGCACGCAGACCTCGCGGCTGTCGAACGCGATCCCCTTGTCCGTCCGCCGGCACTCGATCTTGAACGTCCCCGCGCGCCTCGCGGCGAGGCGCGCCGCCGCCTCGCAGATCGACGCGAGGTCCGGCTCCGTCCGCACCGCCGCGGAGATCCACGAGATGCCGGGCAGCCGCGCCACCGCGCGGAGCGCGTCCTCGCGCCGGTCCGCGGGCACCGCGTCGATCTCGAACGACATGCGCCCCGGCTCGCGCTTCACCTTCACGTCGGCGAGCGGCGCGAGCATCCGCCGCACGTTGCGCGCGAGCTGCCCCTCGAAGAGGCGGCGGTTGCCGCCTTTCGTGCCGATCTCGTCGTAGTGGAGGAGGACGTGGGAGTACATGGGGTCCGTTCGCGCCGCGCGCCCGGAAAAGGGGGTCCGCGCGGGCTCCCGTCTATACCCTCGCCCGCTTCCCGCGCCAGCGAGCTTCGCGAGGCGCGGGGGATCATTCGACGCCTCCGGAGGACGACGTGCCCGCCAACAAGCTCGGTTACCTGGTGCTCTGCGACGCCCACGGCAAGATCGCGGGCAAGGACTGCATCTACGGCGTCTTCAACCGCATCTATGCGGGGCGCTTCCCCGCCGTCCACGAGCAGTGCTTCCTCGCGTTCGAGCTCTGGACGTCGCCCGGCGACCACAAGCTCGGCGTGCGCATCCGCAACTCCGACGGCGCCGACGTCGTCCCGCCGCTCGGGCCGCTGGACCTGAAGGTCGCGCCCGTCGGCCAGGCGAGCGGCGCGATCCAGCTCCGCAACCTGCCCCTCGAGAAGGCGGGGATCTACACGTTCGAGATCGTGGTGGACGGCGAGTCCGTCGGCGGCCGCGACCTGTTCGTCGAGCCCGCGCCGACGCGCTGAAACTCCCTAGCCGCGCGAGATCCAGAGCCGCCCGCCGTCCTCGCGGACCGCGAGGACCTTCGCCGACGGGAGTCCCCGGCCGATCGAGCACGCCCCCGTCCGGCAGTCGAACTTCCAGCCGTGCCACGCGCAGATCACGTGGCCGTCCTTCCACATGCCCTCGGAGAGAGGGGCGCCGGCGTGGGGGCAGTTGTCCTCGAAGACGGCCCATCCCGATTCGGTCCGGAAGACGGCGTAGGCCGTCCCCTCGACCACCACGCGCCGCCCGCGGCCGGGCTCGGGCGGAACCGCCGGGCCGGCGTCGAGTTCGCGACCGGAATCGCCTCCGGCGGCGGGACTTCCGGCGGGGTCAGGCTCGGGCATGGCGGGAAGTGTCCCGCAGCCTTCCGCCGGGGCCACGATTCATGATGAGATGAGGGGATGGCCCGGCAGCCGGACCGCAACCCCGATCCTCCGGCGCGCGTTCCTTCGGACGTGGCCCAGTCCCTCGACGCCCGCACCCGCGAACGCGGGCTCGTCGCCGCGTTCCGCGCGGGCGACGCCGGCGCGTTCGAGGAGATCGTGCGGATGCACCGCCAGCGCCTCTTCACGATCGCGCTCCGGCGGACGGGGAACGCCACCGTGGCCGAGGACGCGGTGCAGGTCGCCCTGGCGAAGGCGTGGCGGCACATCCCGAAGATGACCGCCGAGCTCGACCTCTCGGCGTGGCTCTCGAGCGTCGTGCAGAACGCCGCGCTCGACCAGATCCGCGGCGACGAACGGCAGAAGCGCCTCGCGCAGAGCGTGTGGGACGCGTCGCCGGACCGCGCCGAGCGGCGGAGCGACCAGCCCACGGCGCGCGCGTCGTCGGCCGAGGCGGGCTCCGACGCCCCGGCGGCGCAGGCGGAGCTCGGCGCCATCCTGCTCGAGGGGATCGCGGCGCTTCCGGAGCCGTACCGCGTGGCGCTCGACCTCTATCACGTGCAGGGGATGTCCGTGGACGAGATCGGGAAGACGCTGGACCTGAACGAGAACACCGTGAAGTCCCATCTCGCGCGCGGCCGGACGCTCCTCCGGAGCCGGATCGGCGCGCGCCTGGAGCGGGGAGGCTGGCTGTGAACTGCGACGACATGAAGGACCGGATGGACGGTCACATCGACGGCCTGCTCGCGGCCGCGGACGCGGAGTCCGTGCGCGCGCACGCCGCGACGTGCGAGGCGTGCTCGGCGGAGCTCCGCCGCGTGCGGCTCTTCCGCGACCTCCTCGCCGGACGGGGCGGGGA